>CANRCV010000045.1 GCA_947629205.1 uncultured Bacilli bacterium | reverse complement strand
GACTTTTTTCTATGTCCAACTCGTTTTCTATTTGCTAACTTGCTGTTTTTTTACTTTTCTTGAACTTTCCTATAAAACAAAAAAATTCTGCATAATGCAGAATTAATTTATTATTAAAAGAATATTCCTAAAACTTTAATTTATTAGGAGTCGTGATTAATTCTGCATTATTTAGTACTTGTAAATTTTTCATCTTAATCACACTCCTTTCTTTGAATAATTTACAATAACAATGTATCATAAAATTATTCTTTTGTAAATTACATAATTCAAATGTATTGATGTTTTCTTATTATCAATAAATTTTATTCAGCAATAAATAATCATTCATTATTCCATAAGTATTATAAAACTGTTTAAATTGTAATTATTTAAAATTTATTATAAAATATAATCAAATTATTTATCATTAATTTTTAAAGGTAGAAAGAAAATAATGAATATAGGAATTATTTTAACTTCAAAAAAAATAAATTATCAAAATTTACCAAATAATACTTATTTAATATTTTATATAACCAAATCAAAAAGAAACAAAATTTATTTAAATAACATTATAAATTATATGATTATTAATGATTGTAAGGAAATAATAGTAACTAAAAATATTGAAATATTAATAGAAAAAAATAATTATAAAAATATTAATATATACAATGATTTTTCTAACATTTCAGCTTATTCTACAGATAAAAAAATTATTACATATAATTTCTCCAAAAAATCTGATAATTCAATTTCATTTGAAAAATCTGCTAGTTATAGAAAAGATAGTACACCTAATGAAACAATAAAAAAGATTAAAAACATTTTAAAAAAAGAACATTATAAAGTTAAAGAAAAATATTTAAAAAGAAATTTAAGAGGTTCTTATTCAATTAGATTAGAATTAAATAATGGAAAAGGTGCCAACGGAAAAGGGACAACTTTAAAATTAGCCAAAGCTTCTGCATATGCTGAACTAATGGAAAGACTTCAAAGTAATATGTTAATTAAAAAGCGAATTGCAACTCATATAATAGATAAAACAAGTACTATTTATGATTCTTTATTAAATAAAGCATCATATAAATATAAAAAATATTTTTTTACTCTTGATAATATATATTTTAATGTAGCAGAAGCAAAAAATATAAAAACTAATAAAATAGAAAATATCCCCATAAATGCCATCAGCAGCTTTTGTCATACAAATGGTTTAGCATCAGGAAACACTTGTGAAGAAGCTATTAATCAAGGAATTTTTGAAATATTAGAACGTTTTTGTTATCAAGAATGTTTAAAAGGAAATAATCTTATTCAAAATATAGATATTTCAAAATATCCGCTTACAAAAAATAATATAAAATTACTAAATAATTTAAAAAAGAAAGGTTTTAATTATTACATTAAAGATTGCTCTTTAGGGAAATTTCCTGTAATAGGATTTTTATTATTTGATAAAGATAAAAAAAAATATTCTTTTACAATTGGAGCAGATATTTCATTTAATATAGCTTTATCAAGATGTATAACAGAAATGATGCAAGGTGTTAATTTTAAAGAATTAAAGCAAAAAATGGTCCCTAACCAACCATTTAAAAAATTAGAAGAAAAGCACAGTAATTCATTTAAATCATATAACTGGTTAAGATGTTTTAATAATAACAATGGATACTTAACAAGAAACTTTTTTTGTAATGATTATATTTCAATTACTAAGCTACCCTTCAAAGATTATTTAACTAAAAATACAGAGATATTAAAGTATTTAAAATCAATCATAGATAAAGATATATATGCTATTGATTATAATAAATTAGGATTTAATACTTATAGAATTTATATACCCTATATGACTAGTGTGGATTGTTACGATATTGATGATTTAATTATTAATAAAAATTATGATAGATTAAGAAATATATATACTAATATACTAAACGTTTCTAATGATGATATATCTTATTTTACAGATATGTTTTTTAAAATAAGTAAAAATATTAAATATGATGAATTAATTAAGCCATCAGATTTATTTCATATAGACGAAATCAGTGATTACTATAAATTAGATTTCACTAGCTTATTAATAATTTTAAGTAGTTTATGTTCAAAAACCGACCAATTAAAAGAATACCTTAAATATAAAATTAAAAATATTCCTATAAATGAAAAAAAAGAATTAATTTATAAAATAATAGTAAATTATATAGAAAATAAAAAATATTATAATATAGATGATACTCATATCTATAACTATATTAAAAAAATAATAGAACACCCAAAATCATATTTGATAAATTTAAATCCTAAGATTAATAAAAACGAGTCATTAATATATAATAAAAAAGCCTAATTTTGGCTTTTTTATTATACGTCAGGCAAAATCAATTAGCAACAATCTGAACAGTTACCATTTCCTGCCATAGACATAGATAATGTTTTATTTACATTATTTAAATTAATTAAAATATTTTTATCTTTTTTAAATAGTCTTTTTAAAAATTTAATCATGTAATCACCGCCTTTCATATTTATAAATTTTATCTTTTTATCTGTTTTGATAAAATTCTAATATTTCCATCATTCCCATTCACTTCAATATTTTCGCAATTATTTATTAATTCATCAAGTAAATCTTCGCCTATTCCCGTAACACAAGGGATTCCTAATTCTCGACATACAATTGCAGTATGGCAAAGAAAACCACCATATGCTGTTACTGCTCCTTTAGAATTCATTAAATGAGGTAGCCAATCAGGATCAGTCATCATTGCTAATAAAATTTTATCTGGTACTATTTTATCATTAGGTGATTCCAAATATCTACCCTCTCCTGAAATTATACCTGGTGCTGCTGGAATTCCAAATAAGCCTTCAACTTTGGATTTATTATATTCATCACTAATAATTATTTTTTTAGTTACAGGTCTAAATTGTAGCATTATCAATTCACCATCTAAAACCATCCATTCAAAATCGGCATTAGTACCAACTTTGTTTTGATATTCAAGCATTTTAGTACCTATTGCTTGCTCCCCTATTTTTAATGGATTAATGCATTTATTAGCACTCCAAATTTCAGTATGAGGTGTGCTTGAACCAGAAACTAATTTTTCACCATTTCCATTAACCCATTCTAGTATGCCTGAATCATTAGAATTTCCAATCCAAACTCCAGCATAAGTAGGCTCTTTAAATGATTGTATAACAACTGCCATATGTGGTTGTTCAAGTTCATTAACTTGAATATATTCTTTTAAACGATTATTATTCACTGAATTTTTAACTTTTTTAATATTGGCAAATATATCTTTTGGGGAAATATTCAAATAAGAATCAAACATTCCAGCAAATGAATTTTTTTCTCCATCTTCTATATCTGCAGAACTTCTTATAGAGTAACGATCATATTTATCCTCAAAAATTTTCAAATCTTCATTAGTAACTTCAACACCAGTTGGAATGACCATAGTAAAAGGAACTTTAATACCATTACTATTTAAAACAGATAAACCATACATTTTTCCACCAATATATTTAACTACAAATTTTTTAATATATAGTTCACTTAAAATACTACATGTATCTAAATCTAAAATCTTTCTTTTAGAAAGTGAATCAAATAGTCTTTTTCTAAGCGTATATTGTTCTAATGTAAACGAATCCATTGAATTATCATTGCAATATTCTTGTTGTATTTTCTCTAAATATTCACCATATCCTTCATCAAAAAAATGATGTTGTTTATCTTGCCATTGTTTTAAAACAATATATTTTTTTAGTAAATCATCCGTAATGCTTAAACTTTCGCTATTCAACTTAGTCATTTCTTTTGTATCAATAGATAAATATGCTCTATCGATTTGGGTAATAATATTTAAATAATTATTAGGATATTTTTTTTGAATTTCTTCTATTATGCCATCACTTAATGTTGAATGTTCATCCATACTTTCTAAAAAATAGAAATAAGCAAGTGATCTTAATGCAAAAAAGATTTTATCCTTTTCTGTTTCTGCTTGTTTTGATTTTTGATAATAGTCGATTGTATCTTGTCTAATAGAATGAAATACACTATCTAATTCTTTAGAAGTAATTTGCCCATTAAGCATATTCAAATAGTTTAAAATTTTCTTTTCAAACATTTCATCATCTATTGCTTCAAACATCATTCTGCTTCTAAATGCCTTATTTGTTATAGTTGTTTCTAACACTTCTTTGTAATTTTTAAATTCTTCTAATTTAATCATTATTTTCACCTTTCTTTCCTAGTTTTATTGCTAAACAAACCCTATCAGTACTTTGCTCAGATAGTTTCTTTAAAAATTTAAATCTATTAACATTGGCCCATATTTCTTTTAAATTATTTTTATTTAAATCTCCTAAATAGCTATCTTTAATAAAAGGGCAGCAATACACTGTTCCATTTGGATTAATCGTTACTCTAGCAACACCAGCAGTACATTTCCAATTATCATTACCAATATAATTTTTCTTACCCGCATGAAAGGTATACACCTTTCTTATACCTTCATTATCTGGAATTTCCGAATAATAAATATATCCAAACTCAGGATGTTCTTTGTACAAATTATTTATTTTTTCTTTTAAAATTAATTGTTCTTTCATTGAAATTTTTAAATCTTTGCTTGCATTGCCTTGAACAATTAAATTAGACAATTGAACATCTTTAACACCAATGGCCTTTAATAAAGTAACCATACTTATTATATCACAATAATTTATTTTATTAATAACAGTGTTTGTTATAATAGTATATCCCTTACTAATCGCATATTTGATATTCTCAATAGTTTTATCAAAAGTATTTTTGCCTCTTATTTTTTCATGTGTTTCTTTTAAACCATCTACACTAATATAGAATAATAGCAATCCCTTATCTAAAATGGTTAAATCAATTTTATCTAATATGTTTTTTAAAAGTAAAGCATTCGTAAATACATTTACTTTTATACCATTATCTATAAACTTTTTAATAATTTCTTCGATACCAAGATATGTTAAACATTCTCCGCCAGATATAGTTACTTCCATTACATTTGAATCTATTATCATATCAGCAATTTTAATAGCTGTTTCATATGGTAATTCAAATCCATCTAATTTGCCTAAATAACAATGCTTGCATTTTAAATTACATTTATTAGTAATCTTCCACTGGATTTTAATCGGTGTTTCCAATTTCAAGTTATCTTCATAATAATCCTTTGACATTAATTTTTTTTCAATTTCATGATACAAAATTTTTAATTCTTTCTTATTATAGCCCATTTCTTTTTCCATGACTTTTAAATTCTTTTGCTTATCAAACATATCAAGCAATTTAAACGTTAAATTATTTATTACATAATATTTGTCATTCCAAAAAACTAAATACCTATCATTTCCTATTCTTCTTTTTAACATCTAAATCACCTTCCTTTAAAACTCCATCTTTATATAGTGCAACTATGAAATCTTTATACTTTTCAAATTGCTCCAACCGCTCACAATCATTAATCTTTTTCAATATTTTAACTGCTTCAACGTTATACTTTCTTGAAGGAAACGATAAACTCACATAATCTTTTTTTTCTTTTCTTAATACCGAAATATTAACTTTCATATTCTTGAACTTTATTTTATTCCATATATTTTCAATTTCTGTTTTAACAATGTAATCATTCATTACATTTAGTGTTTCTCCTAATTCTATTTTACAACCACATCGACATCTTGCTAAATCTTTACATACTCTACAATATTCAGGAATCCATTTCATTTTTCTAAATTTCTTTAATAAAGTTTGATTCCAAATTTTTTTTATACTTTTATCCTTAATATTGCCAATAATTCTCTTTGAACTGGGGCATATTTTTAAATTACCATTATAATCAATACTACCAAATAAATAACCAGCTCCACATCCATGTGTTAAATAAGTATATTTATCTTCTATAGTACAGGGAGCAATACAATCATTCACAGAAAAATTATATCCCTCTGTTCTTAATTCATTTAATGTTTTCATAAATAAATTGATATCTATGTAACAATTATTTTCTTTACCTAAACCAACGTTATTATATTTAGAAAATGAAATAGATATATTTTTCTTATTACCAAATTCTAAAATAGATCTCATTTCTTCAATATCTTGATTATCACTAATAACAGTGTAATTTATTCTCACATTAGTAATTTTTCTTGTTAATTCAATATTAGATAAAACTTTATCATAACAAATTGAATCAGTTAGTTCATTATGTATTTTCTTACTACCATGAAGAGATACGCAAACACACATAATTTTATTTAAAACTTGTTGAATTTTATCTAATAATATACCATTCGTTAAAACTGTCTGTCTAATTCCTAATTTGTCTGCATATTCCACAATTTCCATGAAATTGGGGTGAAGAAGTGGTTCTCCGCCAGTATAATATACATCATATATATCATTATTTTTCAATTCATTTAAAATATGTTTTACCATATCCAATTTCATATATTCATTGCCTTTATTTAATATTGAACAAAATTTACATTTTAAATTACAACAGTTATTCAATTCTAAATAAAAGTATAAAGGTGTATCAATAGTATCTAAAGAAATATTTTGATTATAGCCAACATTTTCATATTTTATCATTTTATTTTTTCCTTTATCTTATAATCAACTTGTACAATTCTACATTGTGTCATTTCAGGTTTTAACTCTTTTAAATATATTTTTGATTTCAAGTCTTTTTTATTAATTTTTTTAAGTAATAATTTCATAATCATTATACATCTCCTTTATAATTTAAACTATAATAGCTTCTATCTAAATACATATATTCTGAACGATATAATATTTTCGATCTATTTTTTACAAACTGTCTTATTTTTTTAACATTATTGAATTTATCAATAATAGACATATACTTGTATTGATTATCGTTTATAGTTCTATATATTAAATTCAAATCTTGTTCTTCATTTAAATTACTTAAATTAACCAATTTTGAATTTCGCATGTATTGAAATATGCTTAATCCAAAAGTATCTAAATATTTAAATTTTTTAATAAATCTTAATGTTCTTTTTATATTTAAGCTATTTTCCGTTGGATAGCCTATCATAAAAGTTGCTGATACCGAAATCCCTGAATTATAAAAATTTTTCATAGTTTTTTTGGCAATGCTTAAATCAATTTTTTTATTCATATCTCTCAAAATTCTCTTATTATAAGATTCAATACCAAATGATATTTCTCTGCATCCGCTATTAAATAAAATTTTTGCAAATCTCTTATCTGTATATTTACTATCAATTCTAGTTTCAACCATCCATTTTATATTAATCTCATTATCTATTAAATACTCAGCTAATTTCATTAAAATATCTGGAGGAATGCATTCATCAACAAAATACACGGCTTCAATATGATTAGTGTTATATAATTTTTTTAAATATGCAAGTATTTTATTCATATCATATGTATGATAGCCATTATAGTAATAGTATCTTGAACAAAACATACATTTTGAATGATAACAACCGTAGTTTAAAGTAAATGGAATTAGTTTTAAATTTGATAAATAATTTTCTAGATTTAAATCACTAAAATCAGGTATATATTTATCATTATAAAAACAATTGTTTTGTTTACTAGTTTTATATATAATTATATGATTTTTTCTATAAATCACATTGTTTATATTTGGTACATTCTTATTTTGAAATATTTGTATTAATTCCACAACATTATTATAATTGCCAAATAAAACCATGCCATCTATATAAATACATTTTTCCATTATTTCTTTTAAGTTTTTATTTATGTGTGTAATATAATCTCCACCTAATATTATTTTAATATTACCATTTTTAGATTTTAAGTATCTAGAAAATCTCATAGCATAACTTAATTGAAAAGGATATTGAACTGCTAAATAAATAATATCGCCGTTATTTAAATTATGGCTATTTTTTAACACTTTATCAAATATGCTATTTTTTTCACTAAAGGCAAATTCTATAATATCATCAACTGTAAGAATTTTTTTAGTAAAATCTAATTCTCTTCTTCCCCATTTAATACCATAATATCCACTAAGAATTTCTAAATATTGATGTATTTGCTCATTAGCTTCAATAATCTTTAATGTATTAATTGATTTATTTTTCATTTGTTTTACAGTTTTCTCAATATTATCTACAATATTTTTTTCGTTTTCTTTTAATGAATCATAATATTGTAAGCATATTTCTTTAATATATCCATTTTTAAAGCATTTTTCTAAAAATACTGATGATAAATCATATTGTTTAGATTTAATTTTGCACTCTTTTAAATAACCCTTCAATAAAGGAACACCTAATTGCGGCATATTAAAGGCTGTCCCTGGTAACGCATATAAATAAATCATTATATTATTTTTTCCTTTATACGTTTAATGATCTCTTGAGAAAATTTTTCATTATTTATCCAAATTTTGATGAATGGGACAACTTCATCAAACTTTTGAATACCTGCTAAATCACTTAAAGAATCATATATTTCATTCATTAATTCATTATCCTTAAAAAGGATAGATATAAAATTACTGGCCGATTTAATAATTTTTATACCATTTAAATTTTTTAATGAATTATATATTAAATCTCTATTATTTTTAATATATTCTCTAGTATCATCGAATGCTTTTAATATTTTATTATCTTTTAATAAAGATATAAAAAAATTTTCAGAATACGAAGAAACTGAATGAGGAGGTATGATTGTATTTCTTAATCCATCTATGTTTTTAGTTGTAACCATATATCCAGTCCTATAACCAGAAGCTAAAAACTTTTTTGAAAATGACCTAAATATTATAACCCTATCATTTTCTAAGCAAATATCTATCATCCCTTTTTCATTGTTTGAATAATCAACATATGCTTCATCAATAATCAAAGTACCTTTATATATTTCTAATATTTTTCTTATTTGTTTTTTTGTAAATATCTCCCCATTAAACCATCTTGGTGATGATATACACAATAAATCTTTATCACTTGATTTAATTTTTTTTAAGTTATTAATAAATTCTTCTGAATCGATTCCTTTTACATACACTACTTTTTTATCATTTAATAATGCTGTTCTTTTATATAGAGAAAATTCAATATCAGGTAATATAATATTTTCCCATTCCTTCAATCCAACTATTGCGCTAATAAATTGACTAATACCGGCCCCAACGTATATATAGTCTTTTTTTACATTTATGTAATTTGAAATTGCATTAACAAGAGGATCTTCCAGAGGATATGCTAAATTATAATTAAAATCTCCATTTACATTTTTCTTAAAATGTTGCTTTTCCCACTTTCTTAATAACTTATTGTTTTGCCATATTGATGACATGTATTATCTCCCCTTTCAACAAAATAGCGTACATTAAAAATTTTTCATATAACCACCCACCCTTATATACCAAAAAAGAGGGGCTTTAAAACAAGGCCCCTCCTCCCCCACAAGTATTACAAATTAATTTAGCATTTATTCTATTACTTTTTTTATTAGAAATCAAGTTTTTTATATAGTTTTTATTATTAATAAAATTAAACTTGCTTTTCTAAATTAACAATCTTTTTGCCTTTTTTCAAAATCATCATGTTTTAATAAAGAATATTGATATATTTTAAAATAAGTTTGTTTATTTGATTGATAAGCATCATTTTTAATCATTTTTGCATATTTAAATTTACTATAATCCCCTTTATCATAACAATGTAAAAAACTAACATCCATTTTATCTAAATAGGTATTTCCAATATATTTATTTGTAATTGCAAAACAATGAAGTTCCTCAATAGTAGTTGAACAATATTTTTCTAAGCTTTTATTAAAAATACAAGAGGAAGATTGAAATTGAGGATTGATATTCATAAAATAAATAGTATCCTCTTCATCTATACTATAATCAATTTCTAAAATACCTTTATAACCTATTTGTTTTAAACAATTTACAATATATTTATTCTTTTCATTCACTTTTTCTTTTATTTCATTGCTTAAATTTTGATAATAAATAAAATCTGCACCAACCCATTTAAATTGATCATCTTTCAAATGAATTAATGAAACCGAGGTTGGCAAATAAACATCATTATAATCATTTATTATAATTGTTGTACGAATTGGTAAATGCTTTATATATTTAGAAACAAAATATTGATGATTATTAATTTTAGCATATTTTTCAAATTTTTCTTCATTATCAATATAATAAGGATTACTATTCTCTTTTCCTTGAAGAACAAAAATAGTCGAATCTACCATTTCTTTAACTTGATCATAACGCATTTGCCTATCAATATAAATTGTATCCATAAAATTTATATTTTCTTTCAAAAGTTCTTTTATAAAGTTTTTATCTTTTATTTTTTGAATAAATTCATCCTTTACACTATTGTTAATTTGTTCCTTATAATCCATATTAGATTCTATTCCGTAATTTATTACTTTATCAAAAAGAGCATTGGCTTCAAATTTGCCTTGGTTAAACAATTCCATAATTTTTTCTCTAGAAGCCCACATCACATCATTAACCTCTTCTTCTTGAATCGTTATATCTTTTAAAGAAGCATTTGATTTAAATAACCATACGCTTAAAATATCTGGACAATTTTTATAATATCTACGTGTAGTTCCAATTAAAATTCCAGATTTTTTATCAACGGTCAAACCTAATTCCTCTTTTATTTCTCTAATAGCAGCATCGATAGGTTTTTCATTAATTAAAGCAGAACCTCCTGTGCATTCCCACATGAAAGGATGAGATTTGGTGGCTACTCTTTGCGTAATTAAAAATTCATTTTTATCATTTACAATCCATGCATTCACAACTAAGTGAAAATCGTTATCATTTAATTTTGAACCTCTTATGGCAATTTTGTTTTTTTTCTTTCCTTCATAATCATATAAATTCCAATATTCCATCTTATTTCCCTCCCTTTTATAACATGATTATTTTAATGCTCTTACTAATTTTTCTTCTAAAAATGGCCTTGCTAAATTTTCCTCTAAAAATAAGATGCTATTCTTATATCTAGTATAGGCTTCCTGATAATTTTTACATTCAATTTGTTTTACACAATAATCAACAATATTTGAATAAATATATTGATAAAGTTCTTCTCTATTTTCTTTTGCATTTATCGCTTCAACAATGATTGGAGCAATTTCGTAATAATGTTCTATATCTTCTTTCAACACGAAGTGATCTCTAAACCATCTTAAAAGAGTTAATTCATAACAACTATCATCAAAATTTTGTTTAAAGTATTTAATACAAGCACTTGTTAAATAACACTTAACATCAGTATATTCCGTTTCACCATCTGTAGTGTCAATTATATGAGCACTTTTGTCATCCGTATTTATGGCAATATGAATTGATTCATGATCTTCTCTTGGATCATTCGTATAAATATCTACTTTTGCATCATACGTATCACTATTAGGGGTTGATACCTTAATAATAGGTTTATCATCTTCCACTTAAATCACTCTCCTTATTTATTAACATTTTACCAATTTGATAAAGTGCATAAGATATTCCCTCTATATGAAATAAAGAATCATAATCTGCTAAACAAAGTTCTAATTCTGAAATAATACTTTCTAAATTATGATATTCTTCTTTTAAAAGTGAAGCATCATTACTAGTAATTTGTTTTTTCCATTCTTTTAATTTTATTAAGACTTGATTAAAGCTATCCATGATTTGTGCCTTAGTCATTTCGAAATATTTTTCTTCTTCTAATTTATCAATATGACTTAAATTTTCTTCCATTTGTTTCAGCATATATTCTAAATGATTTTCTATTTCTTGTTTCAAATTTTTATTCATTTTTACAAACTCTTCCTTTCTTCTAATTTTTTATAAATCCCCTTTATAAAAATATATTTTCATAGCATTTTCACTATAAGTAGGTTTAGATATATCAATATTAAGAAAATTTGAAATAAAATAAATTAAATATTGAGAGGCAACTAATAGATCATACTCACAAAGGATTCCATCATATCTACTTTCTACTATTAAATTTTGATCTTTTTCTAAATATTCTAATAATTTTCTTTCATAAGTACTAGTTGTTTTTTGCTTTAAATAAATATTTTTCTTATTACTTAATTGTTCATAATTAACAAATCTACCATGAGAAAAATTTTTCTTTTCATGTACTAAGCAATTATAAATGCCTGATTCAATCATTTTACTTTCTAAATCAAAACCAGCAGATTCTGTAAAATCACCAACAAAAATATTAAAACCCTCTTTTTTGTTAAAAAAACCTTTTAATTCATTTTTATTTTCTTTAAAATATGTTTCAAAGTAATTTTTCCAATAATCCATACATTCTTTAATAAAATCTTCTATATCTTTCCGTGAATTTTTTTCAAAATACAATTTTAAGAATAAACTAGCAGGTGCTAAAGCACCTTCAAAAGCCAAGAAACCTCTTTCTTTTCCTTTATTAGTTCCTGTTCTATAAGAAAGAATATTGCTTTTCGGAATACTTGTTTTGGTTACAATCTCTTGAAGTTCTCCTTTTGTAATTATATACTTTTTTTGATTCATAAAACTTTTAGTAGAAATAATTAAATCATTTGTTGTACCAGAATAAGTAAATAAAAACATGGAATCTATAGATTGATTATTACGATAGTAAACTTCTCTAGGATATAAAGCGAAAGCATTCGTACCATATAACATATTGATAACCTTAGAAGAAAACTTTGCACTAGCAAACGAACCACCTGTTCCTATAAAAAGACTGTTACACAAATTTTGAAAATCGATTTTTAATAATTTTTGGTAAGCGGAACTATTTATAGCATTCAATATTCTTTTTTCTAAATGGGTAATATTAATATTACATCTTTTTATTTGTTTTCTTAAGGTAATCTCGAAATCTTTACAAGTACACACATTTTCAATTGGTTTTATTTTGTATAAACTTTGAAGATGTCCTCTAGCCCCAAAACATTTTACGACTTTACTGGTTAATTTAGATGCTATTTTAAAAGTTTTATGAATAAACTCCTCATCTATATAATAATTATTTTTTATTACTTCACTAATAAAGATAGAGAAAAAAGCATCACCTGCCCCTGTAGGATCAACCTCGATTGCAGGATTATCTAAAACCTCATTTACTACTTTATTTTCATAAACAAATTCAGCACCTTTTTTACCTTTGGTTACTAATAGCATTTTAGGTTTTAATAAACTATATATATCTTTTGTTGTTTTAAAATTAAATCGTTCTTTTAAATACTTTAAAACCCGTTCATTCAAATTTATTAAGAAAAATTTATTTTGTATTTTTTCAATAATTTTTTCATTTGTTAATTGTTCTAATTCAAAAAATTGACCTAAATCTAACATTTTTTTATTTTGACATTCATCAATTATCATTTGATTTTTAGAATTTAAATTATCAAAAATCAAAACGTCTTCTAATTGAAGTTCTAGTAAAATTTCTTTTGGATTGATAAGACTATCTTCATACCATTTTTTCTCATTACATATTGGGCATCTTTTTTTAGAACTAAATTCTAATTTTTTATTTTTCTCTAAATAGGAAACATGAAAACAACGGGTATTAATTTCATCAAGTACTTTTATTTTGCTAACATTTACACCCATATCTTTTAAACTAGTAATTGCAATTTGTCCAGCTTTGTCATTCCCAACAACTCCAAAGACTTTCGTATCAAAACCCATTTTAGAAATATTCGCAATAATATTATGAGAAGTCATTCCACCATTCACACCAACTAATTTATTATTTTTATAATAAAAATCTGTAACAAGATCTCCAATACTTATAACACTCATTTTTTTCATATTTGATCACATCCTTTTTGTGTAAATTATTTCACTATTTTTTGAGTAATCGCCATTTTTTATTAAACAATTTGCTATTTTTTTTCTATTCAAATCAAATACGCCCAACGAATCTTCATATAAAAATGGACTATTTGGATCTTTCCAACTATATGGACTAGGAAAATATAACCCTTCTATAAAATCAAAAAAATAGTGATAATCAATTGCACCATGATTTGGCATAAACATTTGACTGATTCTATTAACACCTGGATATCTTACCGAAATTACCTTTTCAACATTCATTCCAACATCATAAAATGTTGTTAATGCTAATTGCATCGTTTTACCAGTAAGTAAGTTATCATCCATTAATACATATTTCTTTTTACTATCTACACCTAATAGTTCAATGCCACCAGTTTTGAAAATATCAAAAAATCGTAATTCCAAAGATTGTTTTTTAGTATATCCGGTTACATTTTTATTAAATTTTAATATAGAAATATCTTCTATTTGATTATTTAATGTTTTCATAATGATTGGAAGTTCCAATCCTCCATAACAAATTCCACACAATCCATTATTAATAAAAGTCGGATTTTTTTGTAAAGTTAATTTACATGTAATAAAATTTTCAGCAAAATTATCTATTTCTCTATATGCTCTAAAATCTTTAGAATAGTTTTCTTTAAAAGAATATTCATTAAAATTTAAACCAAATTTTTCAAGAATAGAAATAATATTTTTTATTAATTCCTCTATTTTTTCAAATTCAATTGGTATACAATCAAATGTCAAATTTGCCATCAGTTTTTCAGTATATAATAAACATTTATAAATTTGAGCAATATTAGTATTTGTATCAAATTTTTCTAAATTAACTATCACATTTTTATCTTCATAATTTTTAATTATTTGTTGATTAAGCAATATCAATAAAGTATTTCTAATATTATCAACTATACCTAAAAGCATTTTTATATTTCTCATATCACTCAAATTAATATTACTTATAGCCTGTAATGCTTTTGCAAAAAATATTTTATTATTTTTTATCCACTCCTCTATCATTTCTTTCGATGTAATATCTTCTCCAGTATTTTCGTTATGAAATCTATGAGAAAGAAAATAATAGTACACTTTTGAACCTCTTAATAATATATTTTCATTATCAAAC
Source organism: uncultured Bacilli bacterium (assembly GCA_947629205.1). Taxonomy (GTDB): domain Bacteria; phylum Bacillota_I; class Bacilli_A; order RF39; family UBA660; genus MGBC108787. The sequence continues at coordinate 16,744 of CANRCV010000045.1, read as the reverse complement.
AAAGCATAATTTAAAGATGAACCATCACTTTCCAACCATAATTTTTTTAATAAATTATCATCCGAAATTGAAATCCATTCATACATTGGTATTTTTATACTACCACTTGAATTATCAAATATACTATTTATACCATTTACAGTTGAAAATTTTTTGTCAATTAATTGATTAAATTTTAATATATTAGCATTTTTTCCTTCACACATTTTTCTTTCTATGTTTGCATAAGATTTTGTATACTCATATTGAGTTGCATATTCTAAACAAATAGTTGGTAATAATTTTACTTGTGTTAATAAACTTAAAGTCCCATTAACACCTTTAATAATTTGACCATTTTCTATGATAGGAAAACATTTATCATTTTCACCACTAATTTTATTTACACTAAAACCTTGTGAACAATTTAGCATAGAGTAATCATTTCCATTCTTATCTCCACAATCACCAATTCTTAGCATAGAATTTTTAGGAATCCCTATTAATCTTTCAGCAACTTCTATCGCAATATTTTTAGTAGCTGTACCAATTTGAAAAACTTGTTTACCATTATGGATTCCTAAAGTTAAATTTAAATTCGGACTTTCATACTCTTTAATTAAAGTGTTTATCATTTTGCTTATGCTATCATTTATTATTTTATTATCTGTTGTAACCGATATTCTAATATTAATTATTAAACCTGTTTTAGAATCCTTTGAATAAGTGATTTTACAATAATTTTCTAGTAAAGTAGAATTTAATAATGATAAAATTCTAGTATTTAATTGTTCCAATTTAATAAAATCTTCTTTTGATGAAATATATTTATTAATAGTAAATAAATTTTTATTATTTTCATCTGACATAAACAATCGTGCACCATCGTTTGTAATAGCATATATTTTTAACAATTGTTTATTAGTAACGCCATACTTATTTTTTAAAATAAATATAATATCATTGAATAATTCATTTAGGCCAGTTTCTCCTCTTCCCGTAATAAAAACAATAGGAATATGTCTTTTAAGAATATTAGCAAAAAATGGTAATACTCTAGAATCAATTTTCGTAGAATTTTCTTCTGTTAATGTCCCATCGATATCAAAGCATATAGCATTATATTTTTGTTCTAATGCTTTATTATAATTTTTTAATAACTCCTCATTTATCATAAAAACCATCCTATAAAATTCTTTTTAAAGTATTAATAGTTTCAAACCCTAAAGATTCCTCACAATTTTCATTAAAATAGATACCTTTACCACCACTTTGTTCCCAATCTATTAAATTTTTAAGACTATCATCAATTAAAATAGTATTATTATTTGGTACATAAATTTGACTTTTTTTAATGTGAGGGGGCACAAACAAAATGGGTAACTCTACACTATTTTCCCTTAATTTTTTTACTTTTGCTTCCATTTCTAAAAGGGTATGTACTTTTGTTAAAATAGCAATTTCTTTTTCTCTTTTAGATTGTGCTTCTAATAAATAATCAATTGCATTATTTATTTCTTTTGCTTCTTCTAGTAATTCAAACCAATCCAATTTTTCTAAAAAATCCGCCCAATTTGTATTAGAAGCATTCTTTTTTATTTGAATTCTTGTTTCAGTATCATAGAGCACACCATCAAAATCAATAAATATCTTATCTTTTGACATAAACTTTCACCTCTTGTAAAACTATTGTAACACAAATATAGGAAATATTATGTCTTTATTATTTTTAATTTAATTTAATTCTACTTATTTCAAAATGTCTAATATCCCCTCTTAACTCACAATAAGCTGTAACATAAGTTTTTTCTTCGAAATTAAATATTGTTAAAGGATGAATTACCCTTTCTTGCCATTCTTGATTTAAATTTTTATATAAAATTTTTAAAGAAGCTTTATTTAAAATTGCATTGTTTAATATATGAAACAAATTTGTGTTATTTTCCATGCATTTATCTAAAAAATATTTACTTTTTTCTTCTTCAATATCATTATCAAATTTAATTTTGTTTATAATCTTTTTGTATTTATCTATATTTTCATAACCTATTTTTTCTAATTCAGTATTTATATTTTCTAATAATTGAAGATCATATTTATTAAAATGATTATAATGCCAATTGTTTTCAAGCATATAATACCCTCCATTAGGTCCCATAAATGTTTCGATTGGTATACCAGCTTGTTCTAATTCATTTTTATAATATCTAATCATACGTTCTGTTACACCAATTTTTTCTGCAAGAGTTTTGACACTATACTTGTTTCCCGTATATAGATAATTTAACATTTCAATAGCATTTGAAATTTTACTCATTTTTTTCACGTCCTATATTCATTATACCATATCTTCTTTTTAAATAGTTCCTAATTAATTTTTATCAACTCTACCTAAATAAACCTAAAATAGTGTATAATACACTTATGAATGGCAGGTGATAATATGCTCGTAAATAACTTAAAAGTATCAATAAAAAATAATACAATACTAGAAAATATTTCTTTTTCTTTAAACAAAGAAGATCGAGTTGGACTTGTCGGTATAAATGGTAGTGGTAAATCCACTCTTTTAAAAGCAATCTCTAAAAATATTCCCATTGATTCAGGAGAAATTAAATTGCAAAATGAAACTACTGGATATTTAAAACAAGAAATCACCCATGAATATTTTGATTATACAATTTTAGAATATATTAAAAAAGAAATAGGTATTGATAAACTAGAAGAAAGATTGCATTACTTAGAAAAGAATTTAATAGATGAGGTAATGGACGAATACGGAGAACTTCTAAATCAATATTTACAAATGGACGGTTATCACTTTTTAGATAATTTAAAAATTGTTTTAAATGGTTTAAATGTAAAAGAAAATTTAGATGCAAAAATAAAAGTATTATCAGGAGGAGAAAAAATTAAGATTTTACTTGCTACTCTACTTCTAGAAAATACGGATATTTTACTTTTAGATGAACCTACCAATAATTTAGATTTAGAAGCAATCGAATGGTTAGAAAACAATTTAAAGAAATCTCATAAAAAAATGATTATTGTATCGCACGATGAAACCTTTTTAGAAAATCTTACCACCAAAATTTATGAATTAGAAAATGGTACTTTAAAAGAATACCATCTATCCTATAAAGATTATTTAAAAGAAAAAGAACTAGAATATAATAGAAATTTAGAAACTTATTTAAAATCCAGTGCTGAAAAAGAAAAATTAAAAAAACAATTGCAAATCAAAAAAGAATGGGCTAATAAAGGGGCACATAAAAAAGCCAACAACGATAATGATAAATTAGCAAACAATTATGCTAAAGAAAAAACAAATACAAAAGATATTTCAAAATTGGCTAAAGAAATTGATGCAATTACCCTTCCCAATTTTGAAGAAAAAAAACCAATTCAATTCTTTTTTAACTTTGATAATGAAAAAGGAAATAAAGATATTTTAATTGATAATCTTGTTTGTGGATATGATACCTTTACAACTCCTCTACTTAATTTAAGTATTCCTTTTAAATCACGACTACAAATTATCGGAGGAAATGGTAGTGGAAAAACAACTTTTATTAAAACAATTCTAAAAGAAATCAATCCCAAAAGTGGTACGATTACAATTGGCAGTGGTGCTAAAATCGGTTATATTTCACAAGATACATTAAATGAAGATATAAATTTAACATTACTAGACTACTTAAAAAAAGGAACTAAACATTTCGATTTATCCTTTGTCTTCATACTTCTTGATAAATTTAATATTCCTTATTCCGATAAAGACAAACTCTATAAAGATATGTCTCCAGGGGAAAGAACAAGAGTAAATCTTGCTAAAATAGCTTTAAATAAAATTAATATTTTAATAGTAGATGAAATTACAAATCACTTAGATAAAGAAGCTTTAGATTTAATTTATGAATTGATAAGTACTTATGAAGGCACGATTATTAGTATTTCTCATAATCGAAAATATAATGAAATACTAAATCCAACCTTAACGTTAGATATAACAAATGGTTTTGTTAAAAGATATTAAGATTTTTCTTTTACAGTAATACACCATTTTCCAATATCTGTATCCATAAACTTTTCTATTTCTTGAAAAGTTTTTCTTTGCTTGTCTTTAAACAGGGGATCACAAATGATAAAAGTATCATCTTCATAGCCTGAAATTAAAATAGCATGAAATTGATTACTTAATTGCCCTGCTAAAATAATGAGAAATCCTTCTTCTAACTTTTGTTTTAAAAATAGAGGATTTATATCAATTCCATTTTTTGTAGTAGTTCCATTTTCTTTGGCTCTTTTTAAAAATTCCTTATATTCTTTCATTGCTAAAGTAAATTCTTCATCTGTTAAAATATTCTTTTTATTTTCAAATAAATTGTATTTAGAATGAAATAATGTTGCTTCTAAACCATTTTTAGCAAAATGATAAGCCAAAGCCGAAAAAGGTGTACCACTTATCCATTTAGAACCATAAATTCTAAAAAGACGTTTTTCATCATACCAATTGGCTTTTTCTATTATATGATAATATTCAAGTACCATCATCATACAAGCAATTGCACAAGTATTTCCTTTTTGTTTATAAACTTTGACATCCCTATCTCTCATCTTAGACTCCTTATATTCTATTATTTTTTATTATGATTCAAATTATAGAAATGTTCAATTATTTTTTTGTCATACCACACAATTTTACCTTCAGGTAATAAAATCAATCTTTCTACTCCTAAATGTTCAATAAATTCTGGATTATGAGAAACAACTAACATAGTCCCTTCAAATGTTTTAAAAGTTTCTGCAATAATTCTTTGGGTATCAGGATCTAAATGATTTGTTGGTTCATCCAAAATAAGTAAATTTGCTCCTTGTAAAGAGAGTTTTGCTAGTGCAACTCGGCTTCGCTCTCCCGGCGACAATATAGAAACCTTCTTAAATACATCATCTCCATAAAATAAAAATCTACCTAAAGTGGAACGTACTTGTCTTTGTGAAAGATTTAAATCTGAAAAATTTTCTAAAATTGTTTTTTCATTCTTTAAAATTTCGTGCTCTTGAGCATAGTAACCTATATCTGTTTTATGGCCAAATTCAATTACTCCATCATCTGGTTGTAACTGCCCAATAATTAATTTTAATAAAGTGGATTTCCCTACTCCATTTTCTCCAACAATTAAAAATTTTTCTCCTTTATGAACTTCAAAAGACACATTATCTATAACCTTATTTATAGATTTTTTATCATATTGAAAAGACAAATTTCTAACAATTAAAGGATAATTTGTACTTTCTCTTGCCATTTCCATTTTTATATTTGCACTTTTTGTTTTAGGAGCAACATCAATTTTATTTTCCAATAGTTTTTCTAACTTTTTTTCACGGTCTTGAGCCATTCTTTTCCTTTTACTAGAAACCATTTTATATTGATTTACGATTTCTTGTAGTTTTTTAATTTCCTTTTCTTGGCTTTCGGCTTTCTTAAGAATTGCATTTTCATATTCTTCGTGTAACTTTATAAATTTATTATAATTTCCATCATATAATTCCATTTTTTTCGTTCTTTTATCTAAAAATAATATTTTTGTTGTAATTTCATTTAAAAAATCAATATCGTGAGAAATAACATATACACTATTTTTATATCCTTTTAAAAATTGAGTAACAAAATTCTTTGTTTCAGGGTCCAAATGATTCGTAGGTTCATCAAGTAGTACAACCTCAGGTTTAGAATAAAGTAATCTTGCAAAAGCAATTTTTGATTTTTGACCTCCTGATAATTCATATAAATTTTTTAATAATATTTCATCTGTTATTTGTAATCCATTCATAATTTTTTGAAGTTCCGTATTAGCAGATTCATATCCCCAGTATTCAAGTTTCTTTTGAATTTTATCAACTGTTTTAAATAATCTATTTTGATTTTCAGGTATCGTTTCTTGAGAAATGTCTTTATAAACCTCTTGTAGTTGTGCATTTAATTCTTCAATCGGTCTTCCTGATTCCAAAAATTCTAAAACTGTTATATGCATAGAAGGAATTTCATCGTGAATGACTTGAGGCAAATACCCTATTCTTGGATTGTTACTAAATTTAATGGAACCACTATCAGGTAAAATATGACCTAATATCACTTTAAAAAAAGTAGTCTTTCCAGCACCATTTACACCAACAATTCCAACTTTTTCTTTTTCGTTTATTGTTAAATCAATATTTTGAAATATTTCTTGTGTACCAAAACTTAAAGATAAATTTTTTATTTGCATTTGTATCACCTCCTATTTTTGTTTGTATTACCATTGTAACACTATTTTCTCTTCCTAACCTTCTCTATCTTAATTGTGTACCCAATAGGACCTAATATAGAAAGTAAACTTTTAATACTAGGAGAACTACTTTCATTTTCAATACGAGCAATCTTCGTTCTTGGTACATTTGAAAATTTCGATAATAATTCTTGTGTTAAATTATTTTCTTTACGAAAACGAATAAATTCTTTTACAAAAACTTCATTTAATTTTTCTGCATCATAAGACTCATCTATATAATTAATATCATAGTCCATATATCATCACCTGTATAAATTGTATCATATTTGATACAAGAAGTGTAAAGTAATCTTGCAATGCTTATTTTTTTCTTTTATGATGAATCTAGAATTCGGAGGAAAGAATATGGAAAAAGAAAATGAAAGAATAAAAAAGGAAGACTTAGTAAACTTAAAAATAAAATTAAGTCAATTAAGTGAGCAAGAAAAAAAACTTAGAGATATACAACTAAGAAAAATTGCTTTAGGTGAAATACAAGGCAATAATGTCGGGTATCCATCAATTGATAAACCTTGGTTAAAATATTACGAAGAAAGTACTTTAAAATTAGATATTCCTAAAATGAATGTTTATGAATATTTATTGTATAAAAACGAAAAACATAAAAATTTAACTGCAATCAATTATATTTTTTCAAAAATAACTTATAAAAAACTTTTTGAAAAAATTGAGGAAGTATCTAATAGTTTATATGCATTAGGAATTAGAAAGGGAGATACAATTGCTTCTTGTTTGCCAAATGTACCAGAAGCAATCTATTTAATTTATGCATCAGCAAAAATAGGTGCTAAGATTGATTTAATCGACGCTTTATCTAGTAAGGATTTGTTAGCAAAATATTGTGAAAATTCAAAACCAAAACTATTATTTGCACTAGATATAATGTCAGAAAATGCAATTCACAATTTAGGAGAATCTACATATGAAAAGATAATAACTATTTCTCCTGTTCAATCAGTTCCAGTACTTAATTTAAATAAAAAAACTTCTAAAAATATTCCATTTGGTGAAAATATTATTTCATGGAATAAATTTATTTCTAGTGGAAAAAACACAAAAAGTGATTGGTGCAAATATGAGAGTAATATGCCACTAGCTATTTTACATACAGGTGGAACTACTGGAATACCTAAAGGTGCATTATTATCACATGACAATATGAATTCCTTAGCACATCAATTTCTTAATTCTCCATTAGATATGCAAGCAAAAGAAAAAGCATTAAATTTAATGCCACCATTTGCATCATATGGTTTAGGTAATGGTATACATGTGCATTTATCTGCAGGAATGGAATTGATTTTAATTCCAACATATGACCCTAGTAAAATAGAAGAACAAATTATGAAATTTAAACCTAATAGAATTGCTTGTTCTCCTGCACATTATGAATATTTAAAAAATAGCAAAAAATTGCAAAATTTTGATTTATCATTTTTACATCACCCAATAGAAGGTGGAGATAGTTTAAATATTAAAACCGAATTAGAAGTTAATAAATTATTTTTAAATAGTGGATGTAAAGATAAAATTGCTAAAGGATATGGTTTGACTGAATCTTGTTCCGGTATATGTGTATGTGTTAATAATGAAGTTAATAAGCTTAAATCTGTAGGAATCCCTTTATATAAAAATATTGTAGGTATTTTTAATCCCGATAATTATGATGAGGAATTAACATATGATACTTTAGGAGAAATTGCTATTCTTAGCCCAAATAACATGCTTGGTTACTATAATATGCCTGAAGAAACTAATAATACTTTAAAAATGCATTCTGATGGTAACATATGGTTACATACTGGTGATATCGGAAAAATTGATAAAGATGGTAATATTTTTATAGATGGTAGAATGAGAAGAATGATAATACAATTTAGTGGATTAAAATCTAATCCATTTGAAGTAGAAGAACAAATTATGAAGCATCCTCTAGTAAAAAATACTTATGTTGTTGGTGTCAAAGATCCTGATCATGAACAAGGAGAATTACCAGTAGCCTTTGTTTTAGTAGATACTATAAATTTAGATCAAGAAGAAAAAATTAGAAACGAGTTACGTGAAATATGTGAAAATAAGGTAACTTATTACTCAGTTCCAATAGATTATGTAATAGTAGATAATTTCCCAAGAACACCAATTGGAAAAATTGATTTTAAAAAAATGTCATCAGATTACAATCAAATCATTTCAGAACGATCTATAATACGTCAAAAGCAACTTAAAATTTAAAACTCATATAGTTTTTTTCAGTAATATTTGATATAATTAATTTAGAATATTGGGGTGTGCACAATGGATTTAAATATTTCTTTAATAATTGCAAGTACAATTTATCTTTCAATAATTTTATTTTTCTTCTTTTCAAGAAAAAAAGTAAATAATTATGAAACAAAATTATATTCATATTTATTAATTATTGATGTTATATCAATTCTATTTGAATTTTTATGTGTTATGAGCGCAAAATTAATAGCCGGTGTAAATTTATTTACATATATAGTAGGGCGAGGATTTTTAATTGCTATAGTATTTTGGATTATAATGTTTACTTTATATATTATTATTGCAACATTAAATAAAAAGCAATTAGAAAATTGGAATCAAAATAATTCTTTTTTTAAAAAAATTTTAATTTATATTATTTTAATAAATATAATTTTAATGATTTGCTTACCATTACATTATTATACTGATGGCAAAATTGCTTATACTTATGGTGCTAGTACGAATTATTTGGTAATCATATTAGTATTTTCTGCTATTTTAGATATATTTTGTCTCATCAAAAGTTTTAAATATTTAGAAAAAAAGAAAATTTTACCTATTTTAGGATTTGTATTTAGTATATTCGTATTAGCAATAGTACGATCTATATCTCCTGGTATTCAAATTGTAAGTACAACTTTTACATTTGTAACTATTCTTATGTACTTCACCATTGAAAACCCAGATGTCAAAATGATAGAACAATTAAACATTGCTAAGGACGCTGCAGATAAAGCCAATAGAGCCAAAACAGAATTCTTATCAAGTATGTCTCACGAAATAAGAACCCCACTTAATGCCATTGTTGGTTTTAGTGAATGTATGTTATCAAGTAAAGATTTAAATGAAACAAAAGAATTTGCTAAAGATGTTGTAGATGCTTCTCAAAACTTACTAGAAATCGTAAATGGAATACTAGATATTTCTAAAATAGAAGCCAATAAAATGGAAATTATTCCAAAAGAATATAATCCAAGAGAAGTCTTTAATTCTTTATGTACATTAGTTAAACCAAGAATTGGTGAAAAACCAATTGAGTTTAAAGTCAATATCTCTCCTGATCTACCAGGTGTATTAAAAGGAGATATGGGAAAAGTTAAACAAATTATATTAAATTTACTTACCAATGCTGCAAAGTATACAGATAAAGGTAGTATAGAATTTAATGTAACATGTATTAATCGTCAAGATACTAAGAAATGTTTACTTTATATAGCAGTAAAAGATACAGGTCGTGGTATAAAGCAAGAAAACATTGATAAATTATTTAATAAGTTCGAAAGATTAGATGAAGATAAAAATACAACGATTGAAGGAACAGGACTTGGACTTGCTATTACCAAAAGCTTAGCTGAAATGATGGGTGGTAAAATAACTGTAAGTAGTAAATATGAAGAAGGTTCTGTATTTAGAGTTTATTTAGAACAAGATATTATTAGTATGGAAATACCAGAAAATAAAAATGAAGAAATTGAAATTGACTACTCTACTCATCCAGGAAAACGTATATTAATTGTTGATGATTCAAAGATTAACTTAAAAGTAGCCAACCAAATACTAAAACCATATAACTTTAATGTAAAACTAGTAGAAAGTGGTTATGAATGTTTAGAATTAATGGAAAATCAAACATTTGATTTAATCTTAATGGATATTATGATGCCAAAAATGAATGGTGTTGAAACATTAAATCGCTTAAAAGAAATAGAAGGATTTGATACTCCAGTAGTTGCCCTAACAGCAGATGCTATAGAAGGTACTGATGAAAAATATTTAAGCGCTGGATTTGATGCTTATTTATCAAAACCAATTGATCGATATGAATTAGATAGAGTTTTAAAAAAATTTTTAGGAGGTAATGAAGATGAATAGTAAAGTAGACTTATTAAAATCTTATAATGTAGATGTAGAGAAAGCATTAGAATTATGGGGAGATATGGATTCTTATAATGATAGTTTAAAAGAGTTCAAAGATACTTTGAACTCCAAACTAGCTAGTTTGGAAGAATACAAAAATGCTGGAGATTTACAAAACTACTCTATTTTAGTACATAGTATGAAAAGTGAAGCTAGATACTTAGGTTTTATGGCAGATGCAGAAATATTTTATGATCATGAATTAAAAAGTAAAGAAGGAAATACTGAATATATTAATAACAACTTTAATGTTGTTCGTGAAACTGTACATAAAATGGTTACTTTATTAAATACTTATTTTAGTGAAGAAGAACTAAGTGATAAAAAAAATATTTTAATTGCAGATGATTCCAATATTATTTTAAATTATTTAGAAAAGAATATGACAGAGGAATATAAAGTTATAAAAGCTTTAGATGGAAGTGATGCAATTAAAGTATTACAAAACAATGATATCTATGCTCTATTACTTGATTTAAATATGCCAGGAATTGATGGATTTCATGTACTTGAATATTTAAAAGAAAATAATTTAATTGAAAAAATACCTGTTGTTATTATCACGGGTGATGATACAGAACAAACCATTAAAGAAGCATTTACTTATCCTATATTAGATGTATTAAATAAACCTTTTAATGATAAGAGTATTGATAAAATATTACTTTCTATTCAAGGATTTTATGAAAATCATAAAAAATAGTATATAAAAGAAAACCACTTAATATTTCATTGAGTGGTTTTCTTTTATTGTATTAAAAATTGTTTATAAAGACTTTTTGTATGATTAGAAGATTCAAAAAGAATAACTCCTTTTTGATTACTTATATTTAATAAATTTTTATTCGATAATTGTCTTTTTAAATTTAGGGCTGTACCATAAGCCCCATCATAAAAACGGACATTTCCTAAAATACTTTTTATTTCTTTTTTAACAAAAGGATAATGCGTACAACCAAGGACAACAATGGATATTTTATTTTTATAGGGTAATAAATATTTTTTTAATAGATCTTTAGGATCTTTATTGTTTTCAATTGCTTCTGCCAGTCCTTCACAAATGACAGGAATCACTCTATTTTGGGCATTTAAACTATTTCTTAACGTATGAAACTTTTCAAACTCAATGGTTGCTTTTGTTGCTAATACTAATATTTTTTTTCTAGGATTTTCTATAACAGCAGGTTTAATAGCTGGTTCAATACCAATAATCGGTATTTTAGGGTATTGTTTTCTTATTTCACTTGCAGCAGCACTGGTAGCAGTATTACAAGCAATAACAATAGCTTTTACACCATTTTTTACCAAATCATTTACAATATTTAAAGAATACTTTATAATCTCTTGTTTCGTTTTATTGCCATAAGGAGCATGTAAGGAATCTCCATAATAAATATAATTTTCATTCGGTAATACTCGAATTAATTCTTTTAAAACATTAATTCCCCCTACTCCAGAATCAAATACACCAATATAATCTTTATATTTCATAAATTCCTCTTTCCTATTTCATTTTATGAAGAAAAATTTATTTCTTTAATTATCTACTTTTATATCTCCACAATTATTTTCTATTTTTAAAGTAATAGAAGATGTATTGTAATTATTCTTAATATTTACTTTCCCTAAATCCGTTTTAGCATCAATAAACAATTCACTTGTATTTCCTATTTTTATATCTCCAAAATCATCTTTAATATAAGAATCTTTTTTTAAATCAATATTATTTAGTTCTATATCTCCACAATTATTTTCAAGATAAAAAGAATTTGTAACTGATTTAATTAATATATCACCATAACTATTTTTTACGGTTGCATCATTAATATTGGAAATCACTACATCCCCACAATCTTCATTTATCGTGGCACTAGAAGATTTTTCTATTTCTATATCTCCGTACTTATTATCTACTTTAACCGTATGTGCACCTAATATGAAAACATCTCCACAATCCTCTTCAATATCAAAAGAAGCATTTAGAAATTCATCAATAGAAATATCTCCATAATCATTTTTTATTGTCATATTTCCATCATATTCTTCTGGTAAGTATACCTCTATCTTAGCGGATTTTTGATGAAAACAAAATCCTATACAACTTTTTTCACTGGTTGTAATATTTAAAGTATCCATATTTGTTGTAACAAACGTATACTCTTTTTCTCCATAAACAACGACTTTACTATTTTCAGTATTGGATTTTTTTATAAAAATTTCACTGGTAGTAGCATCAATGACAATTTGATTAAATTTTTCTTCATAAGTTTGATCAAATATTAATTCATTACTACTTTGTAATCCCATTTTAAACATTTTAAATTTAAATCCATTTTGTAAAAGACCAACAAAAAATATCGATAGAATAATCATAATAACAGATAATAGTACAATTAATGTTTTAATCCATTTTCTATTTTTCATCTTTAGTACCTCTAAGAATAAATATTAATTTTAAGATTTCTTCAAATAAACCAAATAGAATCCATATAATCCATGTTAAATGCCAAGCCATGGTTGCAAAACTAATGATTAAGTATATGATAGTCACTATGATAGCTACTACATTAGAAATTTGTTTTTCTAATTTATCGCTTTCTGTTTCTTTAGGAGTTTTGCTACTTTTATATTTAATACATACATAGATAATAATACCTGTTGCAACTCCACAAATAAGTAAAAACAAAGCAGATGCAACAATTGGATTTATATTTAGAACAGGAATGGATATCATTGTCCATACAACTCCTAAAAAATAGATTACAACACTAATAGCTATTCCTATTGCTTTCTTACTACTCTTTAATTTTTCTTCTTCTAAATTCACATACAATTCCGTATTTTGTAAAGTTTTCTTTTCTTTTAATTCAATAAAGAGTTCATCTGGAGTAATACCATATAATTCACATAAAGGAACAACTTTATCAAAGTCAGGCATACTTTGATCTGTCTCCCATTTTGAAATCGTTTGTCTTGTAACATTTAATTTTTCTGCTACTTCCTCTTGAGATAATTTTTTATCTCTTCTTAACTGAAATAATCTCTCACCTAAATGATTCACTTTCTTCACCTCACACCAAAATTATACCTTTTATTTTAGTTGCAATCTACCTATTTGAGTTGGAAATTTGTCAACTACAATTAACATTTTAACATTTTTATTAAAAAAACTTTGTATTAAAAAAATAGGGGCTGAGTGGAAATGAATAATTTCTATTCAGTCTTTTTTTATTTAAATATATAGCAACAAAACTAGATGCATATAAAATAACTCACCCAAATTCATTAATTGATGACTATACTATAAAATTATTAATGGGACATTCAATAACTGATATAACAAAAAGTGTTTATACTCATAGAGATGCAAAGTATCTTGTTGAGGCAATAAAGTTGTGTGTTAGTTGTAGACTAATTTTTAACTAAATTTTGACAATGTTTTAGTGATATTAAAAAATCAATAAAATAAAACAAACCCAGTATTTATAAGGGTTTGTTGGATATCATTTTGGTAGCGAGAGAGAGATTCGAACTCACGACCTACCGGGTATGAACCGGTTGCTCTAGCCAACTGAGCTATCTCGCCATAAATGAACAATATAATCATAACATAAAAAAAAAGGACTTGCAACAAATTTTGATAGCAAAGTCTTTTAAATCCATCTAGCAATATAGATACTTCTTGTTGTATCTTGTTCATAATGATTAAAAATAGCTATAATATTAGCAACAATTGCAAATAACATATTTTTATATGTCTTACTCACTTTAACATTAAAAATTTCTTTTTGCATTTTACGACGAAATAAATTATCATCTATATATTTTCCTAGTACATAATCTATTTTTTTAACCATTTGAGCTTCTTCCTCATCTTTTATATCTGCTTTAAAAATAAAATCTTCATATATCTTAATGAGCTTGCCTGTTACTACATCTTCTTCAAAATATTCATAATTGATAATACGATAGAAATTAGGACACATTTCTAGTACTGCTTTATTTTTGTTCATCCTACCTACGACCTCCTACTATCATATAAACATCATACTACAACAAACTTATTTTGTAAATACTTTCTGCTTATGTTATAATGAAGAAGAATAGAAAAGAGGCTTATAAATGGGAAAGTTAAAACTTAAAAAAAGTGCTAAAAAAGGATTTGTAATCCTAATAGGAGTAGTAGTTTTAATAAGTTTTGGTTTTAAAGTATATAGGGATTATCGTTATAAACAAACCTATGAGTATAAGTTAATAGAACATGGTTATAGTATGGAGGAAGCACAAATTATATTAAATGCTTGTAAAGATGAGCAATTAGAAGAAATACTTGCAAAAGAAAAAGATTCTACGATTGTATCTTTAGTACAAGAAAAATATTATATTCCTAAAAATTTAGATCGTTATTTAGCGTATGCCAAGAAAAATACAAATACATCTTATAAAGATATTGTTACTTTAGTAAATGTTTATCGTGATTATAATTATTATGAACATGATATTGAAAGTAACACAGATTTAGGTATTTTACTACTTGTTAATAAGTACTATAAATTAAAAGAAGATTTTGAACCACTAGAAATTAGTGATATTAGTATTCGTTATTCCTATCAAGGAAATAAAATTTCCAAAGAAGCCAATGATGCTTATGTTGATTTATGGCACGCTGCTAATGAAGCTGGCTATACCTTAATTGTCAATTCGAGTTATCGTAATTATCAAGAACAAGAAAGCGTATACCATAGTAAAAAAACCAGTCTTGGACAAAAAAAGGCTGATGAAGCAGCAGCAAGACCAGGTTACTCAGAACATCAAAGTGGTTTAGCTATAGATGTATTTGAACTTGGAAACCAAGCAACAGACACGTTTAAAGTTTCAAATGCTTATCATTGGTTACAAGAAAATGCTTATAAATATGGTTTTATTGAACGCTATCCAGAAGGAAAAGAAAATATTACGGGTTATAGTGCAGAAGCATGGCATTGGAGATATGTAGGAAAAGATGTTGCTAAAATTATCCAAGAAGAACAAATTACTTTTGATGAATACTATGCTTATTATATAGAAAATCAAGCCTCTTAATGACTTGATTTTTTTAATACTTGTAAAGCTTCTTTATTTCCCCTATAAACCCAAAGTTGGTGTTCCTCTATATAATCAAAATCTTTCATAAAACCATGATCAAAATCTAAAATAAAATAAAGTTCTTCTAAAGTAAAAAGGGTTTTAAAATCTTTTAAAACTTTACAAACTCGATTTTCTAAAGAAAGATTTCTAAATTCAAGAATAGGAATTTGTTCTAAAAAATGATAATAAGTAAATTCTTTTTGAATCTGTTTTGTTCTTTCATAACACTTACCAAAACAAATCCATTCTTCTTTGGTTATTCCTTCTGGTTTTTCTAAACCTTGTATAAAAAATAGATGATAATTTTGCCATAAATAGTTTATTCGATTGCCCATATTTTTATGAAAAGTACGAGTAAAGATTTCTCTTTTAATTGCTTCTTCATAAGAAGAGGTTTCTTTTACCCAAAAAAGTAATTGACTATAATCGAGTAAATATTTCTCTGCAATTGATTTTAAAGGAAGATGTACATAATTATATTCTCCCCTACGAAAACGAGAATGTAAGGATTTTTTTACTGCACCATACAAATCAAATCCCGTTTGTAAATAGTACATAGTAAGACGATAATTTACACCATTTTTTTTACAAAAACTTTTTAAACTACTATATTCTTTTGGTAAACCTTGTTCATATAACCAATTTAAAAATTCTTTACTTTCTTCTTTTTTTACGAATTGTTCTTGTAAAATTTCTTCCTTGGTCTTTCCTTTTCTTACGCCTTCATAAAAAACCGTTGCAGCAATTCCTGTTTCTTTGGCAATTTTTCTAATATTTTGATTTTCAAAAACTTTTTCTTTTTCTTTTACTTTCCAACAATAAAGAAATGCTTCTTCTGGTGTATATCCTTTATTTTTACGAACACTTCTATATAAAGGTATAGATAAATGAAATTGTTTCATTAAATCAATTGCATTATGTTCTACTTGATTTAAAATAAGTACATCCTTTTGAAAAACCATATATTTTCCCCCTTAAACGTTTGTTTATTATACTAAAAAAAGTACATATTTGTCAAAATACTTAATTTTTAAATGAAATTACTTTTGTAGGTTTGTCAAACAAAAGTGACAGAGTCACGACAAACCAACGATAGATTATTTTAATTTGTTAAAATAATC
>CANRCV010000044.1 GCA_947629205.1 uncultured Bacilli bacterium | reverse complement strand
TATTAATCATTTAAACCTGTCCTTTCTTTAACTTAATCAACAAAAAAATACCAACTTCTTTTAGAAATTGATATTTTCTATATTAAATCCAAAACTTTAAAAGTCTGGACAGATTTCCCAATGGTGCGGGTAAAGGGACTTGAACCCCCATGGATTTCTCCGCTAGATCCTAAGTCTAGTGCGTCTACCAATTCCGCCATACCCGCATTTTAAATGGTGGACCTCGTAGGACTCGAACCTACGACCGCCCGGTTATGAGCCGGATGCTCTAACCAACTGAGCTAGAGGTCCGCTGACTAATTAATAATACCATAATATCTTATGTCGTGCAAGTTTTTTTGTGAAGAAAACAAAAAAAGATAAGTAAATTACTTACCTTGTAACATATTTAATAAATCAATTTTAAATTTATCTTTAGAAGCATTGGCTTTTGAAATCATAACTCCTTTATAAGTTGTAAGCTCAGACATATGTCCTTCTAATAAAATATCTTTTGGAGCAATTGAATCTAACATAACCACTTCTTCTTTTTTATAAACAGTATAAATTAATTTTACCTCACCATGTACTTGAGCAAACATCTTATCACTTGGTAATTTAAGTTCATAAGTTTCTGTTCCGTTCTTTTTATTTTTAGAAACCATTTCTCCTAAAAACTTACCATTTCTTAAAGATGGATAATACTCAAAATTTAATTTTTTAAAAGCTAAAGAATTGTATTTCTTTAATGCTCTTTCTAATTTACGATATTCATTTTCGTCAATATAATCTAAAACATAACCTTTCATTTGTTTTTCCCCCTCTTCTTTTTATGCATTAAGTATAGCACAAAAAGTAAAAAATGTCAAATTGATGTCTACTTTTCTTATTGCTTGTACATTGTAGCACAAAATGTCATATTTTGTCAAATTTTTTTATTCAATACGTAATTCAACAATTGTAGACCCTTGATTCCAATAATGTAAATAATACTTTTTAACCTCTTTCATTCTTTTTAAATAATAATGAATTTCTTCTTTTAATATTCCTTGCCCTTTTCCATGTACAATAACTATAATCTCATTTTTTAATTTTAAATTATCTTTAATAAAATCATATAAAACTGTATAGATGGTATCTCTTGTTTCTCCATGTACATCTAAAGTAGGATATTTATCAAGTGGAAGGAGCATCGTTATTCTCACTACTTACATTCGTTGATTCTTGTATATTTTGTTGTTGTACTGGTTCTTGGGTGGTTTCTACATTCTTTCCTTCTTTTTTAATCTTGATTGGTCCAAATTTACTTTCATAATATTTGATAACATCACTTAATAAAGGAATAGATAAAGTAGATCCAATGGTCTTTTTTGACATGGATTCTGCAATAGTAGCCAATCTTATCGTTGTATCAAAGTCATATCCATTGGTAATACCATATCCTACCATCGCAACAAATATATCTCTTGCTCCTGTTTTATCTACTATATCGGTTTTCATAGTAGCCAAAACTTTTATTTCGTTATTGACTGCATAAATCGTTCCTTTTCCTTCTACCGTAATAAAAAGAGTAATATGTGGATACTTATCTACAATTTTTTTATACACATTCGCTAGAGTAATTGGAGCATTAAAATCTAATTTCATTCCAGTCATAGCTTCTGCTACATCACTAGAACAAACAACATATTTAACATACTTAAAGAAATCTAAAAGTCCATTATGAGGAGTTTTAGCATTTAAAATCGTAATTGCATTACTATACTTATTAAAAGCATATACACTAGCATTATATTCATATCCATCTACAATGATACAATCCATACTTGTATCATAATCATATTTTTTAATATTAAAATCATTTACATGAGTAGAAATAGTAGTACGAGAATTATTTTTTTTATTAATAAGTATATAAGAGGTTGGTGTTTTTATATCATAATTAACCTCTAAATAATCCGTAAGTACTTTATTTTCTTCCATATTTTTCTTGATTGTATTTCCCGTTTCATCATATCCAATTACACCAGAAATATAAGATTCCATATTCCATTTTCCTAAGGAATAAGCAATGATATTAGCAGAACCTCCACTACAAGAAATTACCTCTTTTGTACTTTGTTTTGAATCTTCTACTGGATACTCTTCCAATACTAGATTTATATCATAAACTAAACGACCAATACTTAATGCTTTCATTCAATATCCCTCTATTCTAAATAAAATTATACTATATTCTTTCTAAGAAAAAAAGCCATTTTGTGGCTTTTGACATATTTTGTTCTTAATTTTGCTCGTAAATTTGTTGGCCTTGTATTAAATCATACGTTACAAGTTCTGTTGCCTCTAAGTCTTCTTTATGCATATCTACACTCGTAATTTGGCTATTTTCATACGTTGTATAGTAATAAATTCCTTTATCCATATTACAGCAAGAACTATAAATCGTTATTTCGTACTCATTATTCCCCATATGCACACAGCCTCTTTGTTGTTCAACAGAACCTAGTATATGGAAAAATTGACTAATACTTTCGGATTCACTTGTTCCTGATAAAGAATTCATTTTGGTAAATGTTGCTTTTACAAAGCGAGAGCTAGAAGACAAATCTCCCGGTAACCCTAAAGCACCCATTCCCCTACTATACGTTTGTAAGTTGATGTTTTTTGCAAAACAATTTTCCGGTGGTTCCACCGATAAAGCCATATAATTATTTAAATTAAAGAGTTGTATATCAAACGTTGGATTATTCGTTAAGACACCTACTGGATTATCATAAATTTTAAGTCCATCCTCTACACTTTCAACGGTTATTGAGTTTTCTTTATCCGCAATAATCCAATGTAATGGAGAAGCTGGAAGTTCCTCACTAAAGTTTATATTCGCAAGATTCATATGACTGATAAGTTCTTTTGCTTCATATAGTGTAGCACATTGCGATAAAACCCAAGGAATAAACTCAAAAGATGCAACGTTATCTTTATTTTCTTGTTCTTCGTGATAAACCGCATTTCCAGGGAAATTTAATCCTGCCATACAAAGTCCCTTTTCATTCATAGCATCATAATACAAAGGATAATTTTGACAAACATAAGCCATTCCTATAATGGCATAATGATTGGAACTTGATTTTACACGTCTAAAATGCAATGGATAATTTCTAGGCATAATTGTTACTGTTTCTTTATAAGAATATTCTAAATCAAAATTTCTACCAAAATAATGATCTTTAGTATTATATGTTATTGCTGTACACATATTTTTTTACCTTCCTTCTATTAAATTTAGTATAGCATAGAAAATAAGAAAACTCTATCATTTAGATAGAGTTGTTTCAATATGACATAATGTTAGTTTTTAAAGTCTATGAGATTAAGATTTTGGAATATCAACCGGGTTAGCCATTATTTCCAACACTTTATCATAGTTATCATCACGGGCCATAATATTTCTTTTTACCATTCCACATTTTGAACACACATAAACAATTTTATACTTATCTTTTTTTGCTGATTCAATAGCAATTGGTTCTAAGATTCCATAACAAGAGCATGCTCGATCTCCGGGATTTATATCCACGTGTTTAGAACGCAAACAATATGGACAATGGTCACGAGCCGTATATCCTAACTTAGTAACTTCTTTGCCACATACTTCACATATAAAATTTTCATCTTTCATCGTAAATTTTGCTGTATCATTCATTGTATATTTCCACCTTTTGAGCGTATTTTATCATTTTATTATTCGTTCGTCAATTTAGGTTAATATCTTATTATTTTTTATGAAATATGAAAAAGACTAAGATTCACTTAGTCCTTCATCTTTTATTACTTGCGATTATTAATTACGGCTTGTGCCACAATCTCATTAGGGATGAATAAGATTAAATTTATAAAATATTATTTTTAAAATAACTTATTTGCAATTTATTTTATTTCTTCTAACATTTTTTCTTTTAGTTTGTCTATATCCGTAAAGAATAAATTTGTACCTCTCTTTTTTAATCCTATCATATTTTTAAACAAACTTTTAATTTCGTTTTGCAAATCTGTTGGAACTTTTAGTGGTACTCCATCAACAGTATGAACATGGTCTATATATTTTTCTAGTGTTGGGAAAGAATTTTGTAATAATATAGCAGCATCTTCATCAGCAATTTTTCTAATAATTATAGTATTACAAAAACCATATTTTTCGATTTTTTTATCAATAATCTTTTGATATTTATCAACCTTAGAACTAATAGGAATAAACCATAAAATATCTTTATCTTTGATT
>CANRCV010000043.1 GCA_947629205.1 uncultured Bacilli bacterium | reverse complement strand
TTCAAAAATAACCTCCCAACTCTAGATTCTAGTCTGGGGGGGGGTATATTAGATAAACATAAACCTAGATTAGAAAGATTTATTAAAAATAAAAAACAAAAGCAAATTTTAATTAGTATAATTATAGGAATCATAGTACTTATTGGTGGTATAACTTTATACCATACTTTTGCTATGTATAAAACAGAAAAGAGTTTTGATGTAATACAAGGAAAAGTTCCTGATTTTAGAAAATGTAGTGTAGCAATAAACCAAGAATTTAATTTTGATTTTAGTGGAACTGAACAAACCTTTGAAGCACAATGTGATGGAACTTATAAATTAGAGGTATGGGGAGCAAGTGGTGGAACAATGGAAGGTACAATACCTGGTTATGGTGGATATGCAACTGGAGAAATAATATTAACGCAAGGAAAGTTGCTTTACGTTTATGTTGGTGGGACAACAACTACTCAAGCTGGAGGATATAATGGTGGAGGAAAAGGTGGCTCTGCTGGTGGACAATCAAATTATGGTGGTGGAGGTGCTACTCATGTTGCACTTGTATCGGGATTACTATCTACTTTAGAAAAACAAAAAGACCAAATCTTAATTGTAGCTGGAGGTGGTGGTTCTGGTGTTGGGCAATTAACTAATGTGGCTGGTGGTTCAGGTGGTGGTTTTACTGGTGCTAATGGTGCAAATACTCCTGGTGGATCAGCAAGAGGAGGAACTGGTGGAACGCAAACCTCTGGAGGATATAGTACAAGAAATCCAAGTTATGGAAAGGGAAGCTTTGGTAAAGGCGGAGATTTTTATTCAACTGGTTACGGAGGCGGCGGCGGTGGAGCTGGTTTCTATGGCGGCGGTGGTACTAACCGAGGACATGCCAGTGGTGGTGGAGGATCTGGTTATATAGCAAATCCTTTACTTACAAATAAAATTATGTATTGTTATAATTGTACTGAAAGTGAAGAGGAAGAAACAAAAACGAAAACGACAACCAATGTAAGTAGTGATGCAACAAGTGCATATGCTAAAATAGGTAGTGGATATGCAAGAATTACTTATTTAGGAACCAAATAGGAAACATTTTGTTTCTTTTTTTCTGCTCCTAATGATATAATAAAGATACAGATAGGGTGAGGGATATGGACTACTTAAATAATTTAAACGAACAACAAAAAGAAGCTGTATTTCATAAAGAAGGTCCATGTTTAGTCATTGCTGGGGCTGGTTCTGGGAAAACAAGAGTTTTAACAACAAGAATTGCTCATTTAATTGAGGAAGGAATCCCTTCTTGGAATATTTTAGCGATCACATTTACGAATAAAGCAGCGAGGGAAATGAGAGAACGATTGGATCGTTTAGTACCCAATTATAATGTTTTTGTAGGGACTTTTCATTCTTTTGGAGTACGTATTTTAAGAGAAAATTATATGTATTTATCTTTAGAGAGAAATTTTAGTATTTTAGATAGTGATGATGTATTAAGTTTAATTAAAAAAATAATGAAGGATAAGAAAATTAGCAAAGAAGAATGTGCTCCTTCTTATATTCGTAATCGAATTAGTTTTATTAAAAATGAAATGCTTAGTGAAGCTGAAATTGAAAAATTTTTTAATACAGAACCAGAACAAATTGCTTATGAGGTCTATAAGGAATATAAAAAGGTATTAAAGAAGAATAATTCGGTTGATTTTGATGATTTATTACTATTACCTGTTACTTTATTTATGACGCATAAAGAAATACTTAATAATTATCAAGAAAAGTTTAAGTATATTTTAATTGATGAATATCAAGATACGAATGAGGTGCAATATAAATTATCTAAGTTGCTTAGTGAAAAATATCAAAATATTTTTGTTGTTGGAGATCCTGATCAATCTATTTATATGTTTCGAGGGGCAAATTATAAAAATATTTTAAATTTTGAAAAAGATTATACAAATGCTAAAGTGATTGCTTTAGAAGAAAATTATCGTAGTACTAAAATGATTTTAGATGTTGCTAATTCGGTAATTAAAAATAATAAAGATCGTAAAGAAAAGAATTTAAGGAGTAATAAAGTACTAGGTGCTAAAGTAAAATATTTTCGTAGTTATGATGAAAAACATGAAATTACTTTATGTATTGAAGAAATAAAAAAATTAATAGAAGAAGGCTACCAAAAGAAAGATATTGCTATCTTTTATCGTACGAATGGACAAGCTAGAATTGCAGAGGAAATGTTTATTAAAAACAATATGCCTTATAAAGTAATTGGTAGTTACTATTTCTATCAACGAAAAGAAATAAAAGATTTAATTAGTTATTTACGATTAATACTAAATCATAATGATGATATTAGTTTAAGAAGAATAATCAATGTTCCTAAACGTAAAATTGGTCCAAGTACAATAGAGGCATTAGAACAAATAGCTCTTCTTAAAAATTCTTCTTTATTTGATGCTATTGAAAAAGGAAAAGAATGGGAATTTCGTACTTTAATTTTAGAATTAACAAAAGAAAGCGAATCTCTATCTTTAACAGAATTAATTGATTTAGTTTTAGAAAAAACAGGAATGAAAAAAGAATTAGAAGAGGAAGGTTCTTTGGAAAGTGAATTACGTTTAGAAAACTTAATGGAGTTTAAAAGTATTACGGCTTCTTTTGAAGAAAGAACTGGTACTGTTAATTTAGAAGATTTCTTAGAAGAAATTAGTTTAGTTGCTGATATGAGTGAACATAAAGATATAGAAGATGCTGTTACTTTAATGACTATTCATAGTGCTAAAGGATTGGAGTTTCCTGTTGTATTTTTAATAGGAATGGAAGAAGGTATTTTTCCCCATGCAAATTCTATGTTTGATAAAGAACAGTTAGAAGAAGAAAGAAGATTAATGTATGTAGGTGTTACAAGAGCAAAAGATTTATTATATCTTTCTAATGCGAAAAGAAGAATGCTTTATGGAAAAGAAAGTATGAATCCACCTAGTCGATTTATTGAAGAAATAGATGCTAATTTATTAGAAATGGATCATACTAGTAAAGAAGAAAAAAAGATAGTACCAAATGAAATGTATAATGAAAATACCATTGATTGGCAAGAACATGATGTAGTAGAACATGATATTTATGGACGAGGTGTGGTTTTAGAGGTGGATAAGTTATTTATAACCGTCGCTTTTAATAATAAGATAGGAATTAAAAAACTTATGAAAAATCATAAAAGTTTAAAGAAAATTTAGGAAGGATTTGATTTTATGGATTTAACATTAGTGGTTATGGCAGCAGGAATGGGGAGTCGCTTTGGAGGTTTAAAACAAATTACTCCAATTGATGAAGATGAGAATTTTATCATTGATTATTCCATTTATGATGCTATTCAAGCGGGTTTTAAAAAGGTAGTATTTGTGATTCGAGAAGAACATTTAGATCTTTTTAAAGATTCAATTGGGAAACGATTAGAAGGAAAAATAGAGGTTTCTTATGCTTTTCAAAAAATAGAAGATATTCCAACGGATTTGGATATTCATTTTCGTACAAAACCTTGGGGAACTGTCCAAGCCATACTTGCCTCTCGTCCCTTTGTAAATTCTTCTTTTGTCGTTATTAACGCAGATGATTTTTATGGTGCAAATGCTTTTTTAACAGCAGCGCAGTTTTTAAATACGGTTACAACTCCTTTTACTTATGCCAATATTTCTTATGAATATGGAGTAACAAAAAGTTTAGAAGGTGCGGTTAAAAGAGGAGTACTTTCTTTAGAAAATGATCAAGTAAAATCCATTATTGAATGTAGTATTGGGTATGATGAAGGTAAGATTATTGCTCAACCTTTAAGTGGTGATGCTCCTTTTGAAATTAGTGAAGATACTCCAGTATCGATGAATTTCTTTGCTTTTCAAAACGATGTTTATTCTTTATTAGAAGAATACTGGCAAAATTATTTTAAACAAGAAAAAGAAGTTATTTTAGAAGGAGAGGTTCTTCTTCCAGAATGTTTAAAGGAAAATATTGAAAAAGGAATTGTAACGATTTTAAATCAACCAAGTTGTAGTGTATGGCTTGGTATGACGTATCGAAGTGATTTAGAATTTGTCAAAAATTCCATTCAAAAATTAAAAAATGATGGTATTTATAAACAACATTTATGGGAGGGTTTTTGTGAAAAATAATGAGGTTGAACAACGAATATTAGAATTACGAAAAATTTTAAATAAAGCGAATTATGAATACTATGTATTAGATCAATCTACTTTAACGGATCAAGAATTTGATAAATATTTAAGAGAACTTGAAAATTTAGAAAAAGCTTATCCAGAATTTGATAGTCCTAATTCTCCAACGAAAAAAGTAGGAGGACAAGTGATTGATCGTTTTCAAAAAGTAAAACATCAAATTCCTATGCTTTCTTTACCAGATGTGTTTGATATTAGTGAAATTGAAGCTTTTCATGAAAGAGTGTTAAAAGAAGGAATAAAACCAACTTATGTGTGTGAATATAAAATTGATGGTTTAAGTGTTTCTCTTCATTATGAAAAAGGAGAACTTATTTTTGCTGCTACTCGTGGAGATGGTGTTATTGGAGAAGATATTACGCATAATGTCAAAACGATTAAAAGTGTTCCTTTAACAATTAATGAACCTATTGACATTGAGGTTCGTGGGGAAATTTATATGCCCAAAAAAGTGTTAGAAGATATAAATAAAAAAAGAGAAAAAGAATCTTTACCTCTTTTACAAAATGTTCGTAATGCTGCAGCAGGATCTATTCGTCAATTAGATTCCAAAATTGCTGCAGAAAGAAAATTAGATACTTGGATTTATCACTTGCCAAATCCTGAGGATTACGGAATTAAAACCCATGAAGAAGCTTTAAATTTTATGAGTAAACTTGGTTTTAAAGTCAATAAAGAAGCAAATAAAGTAGTAAGTGGTTTAGAAGAAATGGAAGAATATATTCAAAAAACAGCAGAAAAAAGAAAAAGTCTTCCTTATGAAATTGATGGAATTGTCATTAAAGTTAATTCTTTAGAAAGTCAAAAAAAGTTAGGATTTACCTCAAAGTATCCTAAATGGGCTGTTGCATATAAATTTCCAGCTGAAGAGGTTTTAACGACTTTAAAAGATATTATTTTTACGGTTGGAAGAACAGGAAGAATTACTCCCAATGCCGTTTTAGATCCAGTTATTATTATGGGTTCTACTGTCAAAAGAGCAACTTTACATAATGAAGATTATGTCCTGTTAAAAGATTTAAAAATTAATGATATAGTATCCATTCGTAAAGCTGGAGATGTTATACCAGAGGTTGTGGAAAGAAAACTAGAACGTAGAACCGGTTGTGAAAAACCATTTCAAATGATTAAAAATTGTCCTATATGTGGAAGCGTTTTAGAAAAAAGAAAAGATCAAGTAGATTACTATTGTATGAATCCGCACTGTCCTGCTCGTAAGATTGAAGCCTTAATCCACTATTGTAGTCGTAAAGCTATGAATATTGATGGACTAGGTGATGAAATCATGGAAGATTTATTTAATTTAGGTTTTGTAAAAACTATCCCCGATATTTATGCTTTATATAAACACAAACAAGATTTAATTGAATTAGAAGGTTTTGGAAATAAAAGTGTGGATAATTTACTTTCTGCTATTGAAGATAGTAAAAGCAATAGTTTAGAACGTTTACTCTTTGGTTTAGGAATTAGTGGTATAGGAGATAAAACAGCTCTTCTACTCGTAAAGATATTTAAGAATATCGATGGATTTTTAAATGCTTCTTATGAAGATTTTGAATGTATTTATGATATTGGACCCATTTTAGCTCAAAATCTATACGATTATTTTCATAATGTAGAAAATATTGCCTTAATTGAAGAATTAAAAAGCATTGGTCTTAATATGAACTATCTTGGAGAGAATGAACGTCATCATGATTTAATTAGTGGTAAACGTTTTGTTTTAACAGGAACTCTATCTTTTACAGACCGTGATAGTTTAAGTAACTTACTTATTTCTTATGGGGGAGCAACATCTTCTTCTGTTAGTAAAAAAACAGATGTTGTGATTGTTGGAGAAAATCCTGGTAGTAAATATGATAAAGCAAGAGAGTTAAACATTGAAATATGGGATGAAAAGAAAATAAAAAGTATTGTGGATAGTTTATAACAATACTTTTTAAATGCAAAAAACTAGCAAAAGCGTATATAATGTAGTATAATTGAAATACCTAATATGAGGAGTGAGAAAATGAAAAAAATAAAAAAATTATGGACAGAAAATAGAGTTTTATTTGTTTTATTTGTCATTGTCTTAATTTGTGTATTCTTAATTTTAGGTGTTATGTTAAAATATTTCTTTGGTACATCTAAATCTGGTTATGGAGATCGATTAAATGGAATTGAAGAGGTTCCTATTACTGAACAAATGCAAAATGATTTTTTAAACCAAGTAAAAAGCGATGAACAAGTAAGGGAAGCTACAATCCATACAAGTGGAAAAATTATCTATATTTCAATACAATTTATGAATGGTTCTTCTTTAGAAGATGCTGAAAATAAAGCTCTTGCTTCTTTAGACTTTTTTGAAGAAAAGTATAAGAATTTTTATGATTTTCAATTTACTTTAAAAAAGGATGCTAGTGAGGAAGAAAAAGGATTCTTAATTATGGGAGCCAAAAATGTAAATGGTAGTGGTCTTTCTTGGAATAATAATACAGAAATAGAAGAGAAGGAAGAATAGTAGGTAGTGGATATGAAAAAGAAAAAAGGAAAAATTATATTTGGTATAGCCATCATTATTTTAGTTATTGCTTTGGGTTGTTTTTTATACTTTTATTTCACGGATAAAAGTCGTTTGAATGCAACAGAAAAAAGATATTTAGCGGACAACTCTAGTGTTGTACAAAATATTAATATTTTAAATGATTTAAATGTCTTTGGAAAAAATGGAACAGGAGTTTTTTATGACTTTTTAGCAGATTTCTATGATGAATATAATATTAAAACGAATCCTGTTTTATTTGAAAGTGGAGAAGCTACAAGTAATTTAACGTTTACTGTTGGTAATAGTTATAATGAAGAAAATGAATTTGTTTTTTTTGAAGATCATTATGTATTAGTAAGTAAAACAAATGAAACTCTTAGTAATGCAAATCATCTAAAAGAAAAAACGATTGGTATTCTAAGTAGTAATTTATCTTATGTAACTGGTTATTTAGACAGTCAAACGATTACTTTAAAATCTTATAATACGATGGAAGAATTAATGAATGCTTTTAAAGAACAAACGGATATTCAATATATGATTGTTCCTTTATATTATACTTTAGATGAAATTTTAGAAAATAATTATTTTATCGCCTATCATTTTAGTGATATTCCTTTCTATTATAAAGTCGATATGAGTAAAAATACCTCACTTGGAACGATATTTTTAAAGTATTATACAAAATGGAAAGAAGAAGATTTGAAAAAATCAATGAATACCCATTTATTTAACTTAATGACTAGTTCCTTAAATATTTCTTTAACAGAGATAGATGCTATGCAAAGTATTGTTTATAATTATGGCTTTGTAAGTAATAGCCCTTATGAAATTTTATCAGGAGGAAACTATGGTGGTATTCTTGCTGAATATTTAAAAGAATTTATTGATTTTAGTCAAATAGAGATTAAATTTACAAAATATAAAAATAAAACGAAATTAAATGATGCTATTAAAAATGATAAAGTTGATTTCTATTTTGGGTATTATAATTCTTTAAATAATAATTTTGCAAATGTATCTTCTAATATAAATCTTCAATATAGTATTTTAATGGATAAAGAAGATGATTTGGTTATTCATTCTTTAAAATCTTTAAATAATAAAACGGCTTATGTAGAAGAAGGATCTTTATTATATGATTATTTAAAAGAAAATTCTAAAATTAATTTAAAAACTTATAAAAATGAAAAAGAATTGAAAAAAATAATTCGTAAAGAAGAAATAGTGATTATGGATACAAATATTTACTATGCTTATCGATTTACTCTTTTAAATGATTATAGTTCTCGTTATAGTGATCAAGTAGATATTGATTATAAATTTAAAGTGGATACTAATGAAACATTCTTAAAATTATTTTCTAAATATATTAATATAACAGATCCTGCTAAAACGGAACATAGAGGAATTTATAATTATGAATTAACGTTTAGAACTGGTACAATTACAGGTACAATTGCCAAATACTTTATGTATATTTTAATTATTGTTGTATTAGTATTCTTATATGCTTATAAGTTAACAAAAAAGGTAAAATTGTCAAAAAGAATTAAAAAAGAAGATAAGTTAAAATATATTGATCAATTAACTTCTTTAAAAAATCGTAATTATTTAACTGAAAATTTAGAAAATTGGAGTAAAAATACCATTTATCCTCAAGCTGTAGTAGTAGTTGATTTAAATAATTTACAATATATTAATGATACAATGGGCTATGAACAAGGGGATGAACAAATTAAAGCAGCAGCAAATATTTTAGTAAAAACGCAATTAGATAATAGTGATATTATTCGTACTGATGGAAATGAATTTGTTTTATATATGGTAGGTTATTCTCAAAAGCAATTAGCAAGTTATATTCATAAATTAAATAAAGAATTTCAAAAATTACCATATGAACAAGGAGCAGCAATTGGTTATAGTATGATTGAAGATAATCTTAAATCAGTTGAAGATGCTATGAATGAAGCTGTTGAAGAAGTAAAAAAACAAAAAGAGAATCAAAAAGAGGCAAATAATGATGAAAAGATTTAAGAACTTTCTTAAAAAAGTTTTTAATGTAATTAAAAGACCGGAAATGACTGTGTTGCCAGGACAACTTGCTTTTTTCTTCGTCTTATCGGTGGTTCCAACTGTAACCCTTATTACTTATGGAGCCTCTTTTTTGCATTTATCAATGGATTTTATTGGTAATTTTTTAGCAAAAGCTTTTGGAAATGATCTGGCGGTTTTAATTGCTCCAATGGTATCGATTTCTAATATTGATTTTCGCTTTTTCTTAACTTTATTAATTGGTTTTTATATTGCAAGTAATGGTGCTGCTTCTATTATTGTAACGTCTAATGAAATTTATGAAATTCCCAATACCCATTTTTTAAAAAGAAGAATTAAAGCGATTATAATGACTCTTTTAATTGTAATTCTATTTATCTTTATATTGATCGTTCCAGTATTTGGTAAATATATTATTGCTGCTATTACATATGTTAATATGAATGATGCCATTACAAATACGATTACGTTTACTTTTAAATTATTAAAAGGACCCATTACTTGGTTTATTATCTTCTTATTTATAAAAATTATTTATACCATGGCTCCTGATCGTAGATTAGAAAGTATTTATACCAATTATGGTGCTGTTTTTACAACGGTGATGTGGATTGTTATTACTACAATTTATTCTTATTACATTAATCATTTTGCAAACTATGCAGTATTCTATGGTGGACTTGCTAATATAGTGATGTTAATGATATGGGTTTATTTCTTAGCTTATGTTTTTGTGATTGGTATGGCTCTAAATTATAAAGAAGAAACGATAAAATTGGAAAAAACAGGTACAATGAATATTATTGATAAGTAAATACTAAAAGTGTGTACACAAGTATTACTTAGTACACCAAGGTTTTTGATATCAAATTAATATTTTTTGTATTAACGATATTAAAAAGTAATACTTAAAAAAAGGAACAAGTATAGAAAGTTTGTTTCTTTTTTTCTTTTTATGTTATAATAACGTCAATTAGGAGGGGAATTTTTAATGCTTGTATATGGTAAAAATGTTTTAAAAGATATAGAGGTCAAAAAGATAAAAAAAGTATATGTTCAAGAAAATATAAAAGATAAAGAAATAATACGTTATTTAGAAGATAAACACATTCATTATTTTTTTCGACCTAAAAAACAATTGGATCAAATGACCAATCAAAATCATCAAGGTATTGTGATTGAAATGGATGATTTTAATTATGCTAAGTTGGAAGATATAGAAAATGAAAACTTAGTTGTTGCTTTAGATCATTTAGAAGATGTACATAATTTTGGAGCCATTATTCGTACTTGTGAAGCAGCAGGAGTAAAAAGCATTCTAATTCCTAAAGATCGTAGTGTAAGAGTAAATGATATTGTGATGAAAACCAGTTGTGGAGCATTAGATCGAGTAAAAATTATTTTAGTTAGTAATTTGTGTGAAGCTTTAAAAAAATTACAAAAAGAAAATTATTTTGTTTATTCTGCCTTTATGGATGGAGAGGATTATAACAAAATTGAATATGCAGATAAAAAAGTATTAGTAATTGGTAATGAAGGAAAAGGAGTTAGTTCCATTATAGAAAAAATAAGCGATGTACGCATTTGTATTCCTATGCTTGGAAAAGTAAATAGTTTAAATGCTAGTGTTGCAGCAGGAATATTAATCTTTAAAATGAAATAGGGAGGGTTTTTATGAATTACGAAGATTACTCAGATGATGAACTTTATTCACTTATTTGTGAAGAAAATGATGATGCTAAAGATATGCTGTTTTTAAAATATAAATATATTATTGATATTGAAATAAAAAAATATGCTTATTCTGCTATGAAATATGGATTTGAATATAAAGATTTATATCAAGAAGCTTTAGTCGGTTTTTCGGATGCTCTAACCTCTTATCAAGAAGAAAAAAATTCATCTTTGGCTACTTTTATTACATTATGTGTTGATCGAAGACTGCAAAATACTATTCGTAAAGCTGGAAGAATTAAAAATCGAGTTTTATTAGAAAGTTTATCTCTTGATCATGTATATGAAGAATATGATATTCCTTTAAAAGAAATTATTAGTGATAATAATCTAAATGATCCTTTAACAAATATTACGAAAGATGAAGAATTTGATGAACTTTTAGATTTTATTGAAAAATCTCTTTCTTCTAGTGAATATGAGGTTTATAAATTATTAATTTCAGGTATGAATTATGCTGATATTGCTAAAGTTTTAAATAAAAGTACCAAACAAATTGATAATGCTATTCAAAGAATCAAAAGTAAAGTAAAAGAAATTGTAAAAAATAGAGAAAAAGTAGAAATATAGGTATAAAAAGATTGCATTTTTCTTATTTTTATGATAGATTAAGTTTAACGAAACACGAAAGTGTTTTTTATTTGGAAAAAAGGAGTTTTTGTATGGCAAAGAAAAAAGAAAAAAAAGACAAAAAGAAAAAAGAAGGTTTTTTAAAGGGTATTAAGACGGAACTTAAAAAAGTAACATGGCCAAGTAAAAAGGATATTATAAAATATTCAGTGGCTACTTTAGTTTTTTGTATTGTAATTATGTTATTCTTTCAACTATTAAATTTAGGATTATCAGTTATCAAAGGAGTTTTTAACAATGGATAAGTTATGGTATGTTATTACAACTTATGTTGGACATGAAGCAAATGTAAAAGAAAAATTAGAAGCAAAAATTGAATCCATGGGAATGCAAGATAATATTTTTCGTGTAATTATTCCTGAAACGGTCGAAATTGTTGAAGAAAAAGATGGAACGAAAAAAGAAAAAAGAAAAAAAATGTTTCCTGGTTATGTCTTTGTTGAAATGGTTATGAGTGATGAGGCTTGGTATGCGGTTCGTAATACACCAGGAGTTACTGGATTTATTGGTTCTTCTGGCAAAGGAGCTAAACCTACACCTCTTCCACCACAAGAAATTGATCATGTACTTGTTAGTATGGGAATGAGTCGTGTAGATGCAGAAAGTGAACTTAAAGCAGGAGATAAAGTCAATATTATTGATGGTCCATTTAAAGGTATGATGGGAACAATCGATACGATTGATTTAGAAAATAGTCGTTTAAATGTTTTAATTGATTTATTTGGACAAGAAACTCCTGTAGAGGTAGAATTATTCCAAGTTAGTAAATAATTTTTCTTTCAAAGAATTTTTGAAAAGAAATAGTTTTTTTACAAAAAAGAGTTGTAAACCAACTCTTTTTATGCTATTATCGTAAGTGCAATCGCATATAGTTTAATGATTGTAATGTTTTAGTGGGAGGGAAATGCGGATTTGCCCATAACCACTTAACGAGAAATATTTTTATAGGAGGTGTTTTTCGTGGCAAAAGAAGTCGTAAGAAAAGTAAAATTACAAATCGAAGCTGGTAAAGCAACACCTGCTCCACCTGTTGGAACATGTTTAGGACCAGTTGGAATTAATATTCAAGATTTTTGTTCTCAATTTAATGAAAAAACAAGAGACAAAATGGGAGATATTCTTCCGGTTGAGATTTCTGTTTATGAAGATCGTAGTTTTGATTTTGTAATTAAAACAGCACCTGCTGGATTCTTACTTAAAAAAGCTGCTAAAATTCAAAAAGGAAGCAAGAAAGGTGCCAACGAAATTGTGGCAACAATTTCTAAAGAAGATTTAAGAAAAATAGCAGAAGAAAAATTGCCAGATTTAAATGCATATGATGTAGAGGCAGCTATGAATACTATTGAAGGTACTGCTCGAAACATGGGAATTGCTATTAAAGGAGTTAATGACCAAGAATTAGCAGAACAAGCCAAAGAAGCTGCTGCTCATGAAGCAGAAATGGCAAAAAGAGATGAAGAATTAGCAGAGATGGAAGAAGAAGCAAAAGAACTTGCTACAAATACTGTAGATGTTCCTGCTGAACAAGAAGAAAAACCAGAAGAAACTACTGAAGAATAATAAAAAAAATGAATAAAAAAGAGTCCGCTAATAAACCACAGTTAGGAGGAAATTATGAAGAAGTTTGGAAAAAAATATGTGGAAGCTTCTAAAAAAATAGAAAAAAATAAAGAATATTCTATTTTGGAAGCAGTAAAGTTAGTTAAAGAAACTTCAATTACGAAATTTGATGGTACAGTAGATGTAGCAATTAAATTAAATGTGGATCCTAAAAAAGCTGATCAACAATTAAGAGGTTCATTTGTTCTTCCCAATGGAACGGGAAAATCAAAGAAAATCTTAGTTATTGCTAAAGGAGCCCAAGCAGAAGCTGCTAAAAAAGCTGGAGCTGATTTTGTTGGAGAAAAAGATATGATTGAAAAAATTCAAAAAGAAAATTGGTTTGAATATGATGTTATTATTGCTACTCCAGAAATGATGCCTGAACTTGGTAAAATTGGTAAAATTTTAGGACCAAAAGGTTTAATGCCAAATCCTAAAACAAATACTGTAACAACAAATGTTACTGCAGCTATTGAAGATGTTAAAAAAGGTATGATTAGTTTTAAAACAGATACTTTTGGAAATGTTCATAGTATTATTGGTAAAGTTTCATTTGATGAAGCAAAACTTGCAGAAAATTTGGAATATATAGTAAATACCATTACTAAATTAAAACCATCAAGTGTTAAAGGAAGATTTATTAAATCTGTGACAGTTGCTTCTACAATGGGTCCTGGAATTAAAATTGATAAAAATTCTTTTGACATTTAAGAAAGTTTTTAATATAATACGAATAGAAAAGCGAAAAACCAAAGACAGTAGGGGGAGTAATCTTAAAAATCCTACCGAGGGAAAAAGCAATTACTTAATAATAAGGCTCTTTTTCCCAAAAAAGAGCTTTTCTATTGAAATAAAAAAGGAGGATGTTATGGCAAGTCAAAAAGTTCTTAACGAAAAAAAAGAAATTGTTGCTGAGATTACGGATAAAATAAAAAATAGTGAATCTGTTATTTTATTTCAATATCAAGGTTTAACAGTATCAGATTTAAGTACATTAAGAAATAAATTAAGAGATGCAAATGCTGAGGTAAAGATTTATAAAAATACTTTACTTAAAAGAGCCTTAGATGATGTAAAACTTAATTTAGATGATTTTCTAAATGGTCCAAATGCTATTTTATTTGGAAAAAACCTTTTAGAACCAATTAAAGTTATCGCTGATTTTGCAAAAGAAAACGATAAGTTGGATATTCGCGTTGGTATTATTAGTGGTGATGTTGCTGATATTAATACAATTCGTGAATATGCGAGCATCCCATCAAGAGATGGCTTACTTACTATGCTTGCTGGTGGTATGATGCAATATGTTAGAGATTTAGCAATTGGTTTAAACCTATATGCTGAACAATTAGAAAAAAATAATTAATAAGGAAAGGAAGAAAAACAATGGCAAAATTAACAAAAGATGAATTTATTAGTGCTTTAAAAGAAATGACTATTCTTGAGGTAAAAGAATTAGTTGATGGAATGAAAGAGGAATTAGGAATTGATCCTACAGCTGTAGCAGTTGCTGCTGCACCTGCTGCTGGAGCTCAAGAAGACGCTGGTTCTAGTACAAAAACTGTAGTACTTAAAAGTGCTGGAGGAAATAAAATTGCTGTTATTAAAATCCTAAAAGAAGTTACAGGTTTAGGATTAGTTGAAGCTAAAGCTTTAGCTGATAACGGTGGAAATGTTAAAGAAAACATTGCTGCTGAAGAAGCAGATCAAATTAAAGCACAACTTGAAGAAGCTGGAGCAGAAGTAGAATTAGCTTAAGCTTAAAAAGAGGAGCAAAAAATTGCTCTTTTTTTATGGTTCAAAATCATTTATAATAAAGATATAGTAGGAGGAACAAATGAAAAAGAAAAAGT
Organism: uncultured Bacilli bacterium; assembly: GCA_947629205.1. GTDB lineage: Bacteria > Bacillota_I > Bacilli_A > RF39 > UBA660 > MGBC108787. Next base: position 7,962 of record CANRCV010000043.1, on the reverse strand, counting down.
TCAAAACCAAAAAAATAATAATAATTGCATTAATTATTATTGGACTAGTTTTTCTATTCCCATATAAAAATGTTGCTATGAACGATGGAGGAACAATGGTTTTTAAATCTCTTGTTTATGAAATTAAAAAAATTCATAGATGGAGCGGATACGATGGAAGCTATGCTAATGGAATAGTAGTTAAAATATTTGGAAAACCCGTATATAAATATTTTAATCCAGAGCTTATCATTCATGATGAGAAAAAAGAATTAACAGAATTATATACATTGGATGAAAATACTAAAGTATTTGCTGAAATGGAAATAGAATATCGATATAAAAAAGAAAAAATGTCTTTAAAAGAAGCATTAGAGAAGGAAAAAGTTTTTATGCCAAATCTTGTCTTTTTTATGGGAAACAGTAAATCTTTACATGATGCAAAAGTAGGTTTTTATGAAAGTAATGATTTTTTGGCCAAAAAGAACTTTTACATAGTAGAATGTAAGGGAAATTACTATATCGGTTTAACGGATGATATTCTTTCCTATTGTGAAATGAACGAATAAAAAGTAAGTCCAATATATAAAATTAACAAATATATTTAAAATATTGACTTATGAATATATTTTTAATCTATTTGGATATTAAAATTATTATGAAATCTCTATTTACTTAAAAAAATATTTCGTTTATAATAAAAATATAGTAGGAGGAAAAGAAAAATGAAGAAATTCAAAAATAACCTCCCAACTCTAGATTCTAGTCTGGGGGGGGGTATATTAGATAAACATAAACCTAGATTAGAAAAGTTTATTAAAAATAAAAAACAAAAACAAATTTTAATAGGAACAATAATAGGAATTATAGTATTAATTGGTGGTATAACTTTATACCGCACTTTTGCTATGTATGAAAATAATAAAACGTATAATGTGATTCAAGGAAAAGTACCAAATTTTAAACAAAGTGATATACAACTAGCTATTAAAGTGGATAATCAAAGTACAACCGTACCAACTAAAAGAAATTATACAGTAGAGGTCGAATGTGATAATGATGCAACAGGGACATGGGATTATAAAAATTGGGCAGCACTCATAAAACCATTTAAAACAGGTACCAATTGTACTATCAATTTTACAAGTATACTAGATCGTAAAATTATTGTTCAAACAAGTAGTACTAGTTCAACAGAAGCATCTGTAAAAGTTACCTCCTATGAAGAAAATAATCAAATTGCAACGAAAACAATATCCCCTTTTACAAGTGCAGTTTATGATGATCCCTTTGGCTTTTTTTCAACTAGCTATAATCCAGGAAATTATCTATGGTGTCTTACTTTTAAACGAGTAGCCACAGTGAATGATACTCCTTATGATGTAGGTGAAAATTATTGTTGGAAATTTACTCAAAATGTTACTTTAACGGTTAGCTATTAATATAGCAAAGAAAAATATTGAATTTCTAATTGCGTTTTAGTATAATTTATAATAGGTGAAGCGTATGAAAAAAACATTAATAACAATATTAAAAGTAGCTATATTACTTGCAATTGTGATTTGGATTGCTATTGTATTTTTAGAATTCTTGAATGTAAAAAAAGGAGAAAATCCTAAATTTGCTGTTGCCAAAACAGTTAAAACCTATGAAGATGGATCCAATACTATTTATTATGGTTTAGGATATAAAGTAATTAAATACAATCGTGCATGTCAAGCAACAGAGTTTGGACCAATTTTTATTACTGAGAGAGAAAATCCTTGTAAAAAATAAAGATTGAAATTTTAAAATCTGTACTATATAATAGAATACTAGTTGGTGATTTTATGATTTTAAATAATCGTGGTTGGAGTTTAAAAGAAATGATTTTCTTATTATTCATTTTATTACTTGCTTTAGTTGCAGTAGTTTGTTTTAGCAAACAATTAATGGATGCCTTTGGGCCAACTTTTAAAGAAGCTGTAACGGGGAAAGTTACTTATGCAACTATTGAAAGAAATATGAGTGATGCATCATTAAAATATATGGATAAGTATTATAAAAATGATGTAGGAGCAGGAACGATAACCATTTTAAGTTCCAATTTATTAGAATATCATTTATTAAATGAAAGTGATTGTGTTACAAGTGAAAATGATACTTGTACTGGATATGTTTTAATTCGCAAAAATAAAGATAGTTTAGTAGCAAGTCCTTATGTAACTTGTAATGATTATGAAACTCAAGGATATCAAAGTTGGAGAATGGGAGAATAGAATGGAAAAAATCAAAAAAATGTATGTGGTTTGGACAATTCTTGTTATTATTATTTTTACCTTATTGACCACTTTTGGTTTTATTTACAAAAAGAAAATGAGTGTGTATAAAGATTTAGAAGCTAAGTTAGTAGAAGCAGAAAAGAAATATGTTGATGCTAATTTTTTGTATCCAGAGAATAAAGAAATGGTTAAAACAACTAGTACTACTTTAATTGAGAATAATGATTTAGATGGACTAGATATAGAAAATGATTCTTGTACTGGATATGCCATTATTTATAATAAAAATGGAGTCTATGAATACAAAGGGTTTGTAAAATGTGAAAAATATACAACAAAGGGATATGAGTAAAATCATATCTTTTCTTTTTATTGAAAATCGTTTATAATTATTTTAGAAAATAAGGAGGAAAAGAAAATGAAGAAATTCAAAAATAACAGCCTCCCAACCAGCAAATCTAGTCTGGGGGGGGGGTATATTAGATAATCACAAACCTAGATTAGAAAAGTTTATCAAAAACAAGAAACAAAAACAAATTTTAATAGGAACAATAATAGGAATCATTTTAATTATTGGTGGTATAACACTATACCGCACTTTTGCTATGTATAAAACAGAAAAAAGTTATAATATTATACAAGGAAAAGTACCAGATTTTAAAAAAGCTGATATACAACTTGCTATAACGCTAGATGGGAAAGAAATAGATACTATTCCAGAAAAAGTAGAGGGAACAAATTATCTAGTAGACGTTTCTTGTGATACAGGAGAAGGGTCATGGAACTATAGTAAATGGCAAGTAGAGGTTAAAAATTTTCAAAAAGGAACTAAATGTAATGTTGCATTTATGAATAGTGAAGAAGCCATGCCAAATATTAGTGATGATGCAAAAGTATATTTTTATTATACTTGGAATGAAGGTACAACTCTTTATATAAGTAGTATAAAAAATTTGGATCCCACTAAATCTTATATGTTTTTTCTACTTCCACATGGGACAGTAACAAAAGCTCCAGCAGTACGTTCTATTAGTAGTAATGGAAAGTATTCTTCTTTTAACTTTACTTATGATATGACACAAACACAAAATCATACACCACAAAATCTTAAAGCACCTTATTTATTTTTAATTGAGAATGCTACTACAGTTTCTTTTCAAACGAGTTTAAGTGCATCAAATGGTGCAGTTAGTGTTTATTATGTGGCTATAAATTAAATTTTAGATAAAAAAGTTATATTTTGTCATACTTTTTCTTGACTTTCATATAATGAGAGTGTTATAGTAATTGTGGTTTTTAAAAGCGGTTCTATCTTAGATAGAACTTAATTTAATCAAGAATTTGATACACCGGGATGTGTGTTAATGAAAGGAGGACAATATGTCTACAATTAATCAATTGGTTACAAACAAGAGAAAAAAGAAAACAAAAAAGAGTAAAAGCCCTGTTTTAAATGTAGGATTTAATACACTTGAAAGAAAACAAACTGTACAAAGTAGTCCCCAAAAAAGAGGAGTTTGTACTCGTGTTGGAACAAAGACACCAAAAAAACCGAACTCAGCACTTCGTAAATATGCGAGAGTTAGACTTTCTAATGGAAAAGAGATTGATGCTTATATTCCAGGAGAAGGACATAACTTACAAGAGCATAGTGTAGTACTTGTTCGTGGTGGTCGTGTTAAAGACTTAATCGGTGTTCGTTATCACATTGTTCGTGGTACACTTGATACACAAGGCGTACAAAATCGTGGACAAGGTCGTAGTAAATACGGAACTAAAAAACCAAAAAAATAATAGATAAAGGAGGAGTTTAGAAATGCGTAAGAGAAGAGCAATTAAAAGAGATGTCTTACCAGATCCAGTGTATAATTCAAAAGTGGTTACAAAATTAGTGAACCAAATTATGCTAGATGGAAAAAAAGGTACAGCACAAAAAATTCTTTATGAAGCATTTGATATTATTAAAGAAAAAACTGGTAAAGAACCAATAGATGTTTATAATGCAGCTTTAGAAAATGTTAAACCAGCTTTGGAAGTAAAATCTCGTCGTGTAGGTGGATCAAATTACCAAGTACCACTAGAGGTTAGTGACGAAAGAAGCCAAGCTTTAGCATTACGTTGGATTGTAAATTATGCAAAACTTAGAAATGGTAAGGGAATGGCAATTAATTTAGCCAATGAACTTATGGATGCTGCCCAAAATACTGGTGGAGCTGTTAAAAAACGTGAGGATACGCACAAGATGGCTGAAGCAAATAAAGCGTTTGCTCATTATAGATGGTAGGTGATTTTATATGGCAAGAGATGTTGCAATTGATAAATTAAGAAATATTGGGATAATGGCCCATATTGATGCTGGTAAAACCACTTTTACTGAAAGAGTATTGTTTCATACTGGAATTACTCATAAAATTGGAGAAACTCATGATGGAGAATCTCAAATGGACTGGATGGAACAAGAAAAAGAAAGAGGTATTACAATTACATCTGCAGCAACAACTGCTCACTGGAAAGGATACCGATTAAATATTATTGATACTCCAGGACACGTAGATTTTACCGTTGAGGTACAACGTTCTTTAAGAGTATTAGATGGTGCTATTTGTTTACTTGATGCTAATGCTGGTGTTGAACCTCAAAGTGAAACTGTATGGCGTCAAGCAACAGAATATAAAGTACCAAGAATGATTTTTGCTAATAAAATGGATAAATTAGGAGCTGATTTTGAATTTACTTTAGGTACAATTGGTAGTCGTTTAGGTGTTAATTATAAACCAATTCAATGGCCAATTGGAGCTGAAAATGATTTTAATGGAATCATTGATTTAGTTGAAATGAAAGCTTACCATTATGATGGTGGTGAAAAAGAAGAACCTACAGAAATTGAAATTCCTGCTGATTTAATTGATTTAGCAAAAGAAAAACGTATTGAACTAATTGAAGCTGTTGCTGAATTTGATGATGCGTTAATGGAAAAATATTTAGATGGACAAGAGGTAAGTGTTGCAGAAATCAAGGGTGCTATTCGTAAAGGTGTTCTTGCTGCAGAATTCTTCCCAGTAATGTGTGGTAGTGCTCTATCAAATATGGGTGTTAAGTTAGCTCTTGATGCTGTAATTGATTACATGCCTGCTCCAACGGATGTTCCATCAATTGAATGTTATGATCCAAAAACAGGAGAAGATGTACAACGCCATCCAAGTGATGCTGAACCATTTACAGCTTTAGCATTCAAAATTATGGCTGATCCATTTGTTGGAAGACTTGCTTTCTTTAGAGTGTACTCAGGACATTTAACGAGTGGTTCTTATGTTATTAATAGTACTAAAGGAGAAAAAGAAAGAATAGGACGTATCTTACAAATGCATGCCAATAACCGTAAAGAAATTACTGAGGTTTATTGTGGTGAAATCGCTGCTGCAGTAGGTCTTAAAAATACAACAACGGCTGATACATTATGTGATGAAAAATCTCCAGTTATTATGAAAGGTATGGAATTCCCACTACCTGTTATTGATGAGGCCATTGAACCAAAATCAAAAGGAGATCAAGAAAAACTTAGTATCGCTTTACAAAAACTTGCAGAAGAAGATCCAACATTCAAATATAAAACCGATCCAGAAACTGGACAAACCGTTATTAGTGGTATGGGTGAATTACATCTTGAGGTTTTAGTAAGAAGAATGAAAGATGAATTTAACGTAGAAGCAAATATTGGTAGACCACAAGTTGCTTATCGTGAGACCATTACACAAATGGGTGAATGTGAAGGTAAGTATATTAAACAATCAGGTGGTCGTGGACAATATGGTCACGTTTGGGTTCGTTTTGAACCAAATCCTGAAAAAGGATATGAATTTGTGGATGCAATTGTTGGTGGGGTTGTTCCTCGTGAATATATTCCAGTAACAGATAAAGGATTACAAGAAGCTATGGCTGGTGGAATTTTAGCAGGATACCCAATGGTAGATGTTAAAGCAACATTATTTGATGGATCTTACCATGATGTTGACTCTAGTGAAATGGCTTTCAAAATCGCTGCATCTATGGCTTTAAAAGAAGCTAAGAATAAATGTAAACCAGTTCTTCTTGAACCTGTTATGAAAGTAGCTGTTACGGTTCCAGATGAATATATGGGTAATGTTATGGGAGATTTAACAAGTAGAAGAGGACGTCCACTTGGACAAGAATCTCGTGGGAATGCCCTACAAATTACAGCAATGGTTCCACTTGCCGAAATGTTTGGATATGCAACGAGTTTACGTTCAAATACCCAAGGTCGTGGAAACTTTGTAATGGAACTTGATCATTATGAAGAGGTTCCAAAATCAATCGCTGAAGAAATCATTAAGAAAAACAGCGTTAACTAAAAATAATACTTGAAAAACATTCAAGCATTAGATAAAATAATATATATATTGAAAGGAGAAAAAAACGATGGCAAAAGAAAAATATGATCGTTCAAAAGAACACGTTAATATTGGTACTATTGGACACGTTGACCATGGTAAAACAACATTAACTGCTGCAATTACAAAATATTTTGGTAAATTTGTTGATTATGCTGATATCGACAAAGCACCAGAAGAAAGAGAAAGAGGTATTACAATTAATACAGCTCACGTTGAGTATGAAACTGAAAAACGTCATTATGCTCACGTAGACTGCCCAGGACATGCTGACTATGTTAAAAACATGATTACTGGTGCTGCTCAAATGGATGGGGCTATCCTTGTAGTTTCTGCTGCAGATGGACCAATGCCTCAAACAAGAGAACATATCTTACTTTCTCGTCAAGTTGGAGTACCTAAAATTGTTGTTTACATGAATAAATGTGACCAAGTAGATGATCCAGAATTACTTGACTTAGTAGAAATGGAAATTAGAGAATTATTAGGAGAATATGATTATGATTCAGAATGTCCTATTATTCGTGGTAGTGCTTTAAAAGCTCTTGAAGGTGATGAAGCTGCTGCTCAATCAATTCGCGACTTAATGGCTGCAGTTGATGATTACATTGACTCTCCAGTTCGTGATACGGATAAACCATTCTTAATGAGTATTGAAGACGTATTTACAATTTCAGGACGTGGTACAGTTGTTACTGGACGTGTTGAAAGAGGTAAATTAAATCTTAATGACGAGGTTGAAATCGTTGGTTTAAGACCTACTCAAAAAACGGTTTGTACAGGAATTGAAATGTTTAGAAAACAATTAGACTTTGCTCAAGCAGGAGATAACGCTGGTGTTTTACTACGTGGTACTGCTCGTGATGAAGTTGAACGTGGTCAAGTACTTGCTAAACCAGGAAGTGTTACTCCACATCATAAATTTAAAGCAAGTGTTTATGTTCTAAGTAAAGAAGAAGGCGGACGTCATACTCCATTCTTCTCAAATTACAGACCTCAATTCTATTTCCGTACTACTGATGTTACTGGTGTTATCGAACTTCCAAGTGGAGTTGAAATGGTTATGCCTGGTGACAACGTAGATATGACTGTAGAATTAATTGCTCCAGTTGCTCTTGAAAACGGTACTAAATTCTCTATCCGTGAAGGTGGACGTACTGTTGGTGCTGGTGTTGTTTCAGAAATTATTGAATAATTATGAAACGAAAAGCTTTCCTTGTGGAAGCTTTTTTTATCTTATAGGAAAGTTCAAGAAAAGTAAAAAAACAGCAAGTTAGCAAATAGAAAACGAGTTGGACATAGAAAAAAGTCAA
>CANRCV010000042.1 GCA_947629205.1 uncultured Bacilli bacterium | reverse complement strand
AAATTCAGTTGGATTGGTTTGACAAACCTACACTGTGCGTTTATACCCTTTTGTCATGTTTCTATTATAAACGCACAAAAAGAGTTACTTTTACTCTTTGAAATTAAAATTGGTCATCCATTAGAAAGTCAAAAATATTAACATGTTTAATTCCATTTTGAGAATAATCTTCCTTATTCATTGAAATAACATATTTTGGATGACTATCATTAATCGTATTAAATGCATTGAACTCTCTATTCCTAGTTTCTTCATTTGATAAATCATAGCAGGCTTGAATATATTTAATATCCTTATTTTTACTAGCTATAAAATCTATTTTCCCTTCTTTTGTTTTTCCAATATAAACATCATACCCTTTTTTTACTAATTCATTATATATTAAATTTTCAAATGCTTGTGAATAATTAATTTCTTTACTATTTGTTTTAATCCTTTTTACACCCAAATCTGTTGCATAAAATTTATTTAAGGATTTCAAAACCATTTTTCCATTCACATCATATCTATACACTCTATTAATAATAAAAGTTGAACAAAGTGCTTCTAAATATTTATACAATGTATCATTTGCGACTTTATTACCACTTTTAGTTAAATAATCTAGTACATTCGTTGCTGAAAATTCTCTTGTTTCAGTTTCTAAAACATATTGAAGTATTTTATTAAATGAAGTAACATCAGTGATTCCAAGTCTTTCTACAACATCTTTAAGAAGTATAGAATCATAAACATCTCTAATATAATTTTCTTTTGAATCATCATTTTCAAAAACAAACCTTTGCGGCAAAGTTCCCCATTCAAAAATATCTAATAATAAATTAGAATAATTTTCTGGTTTTGTTTTCGTGAGTTCAACAACCTCTTTAAAGGATAAAGGATTAATTCTAAAACTTACATATCTACCAGATAAATCCGTAGACAATTCTAAAAAGGTCATTTTACTATTGGAACCAGTAATAAAAATACTAAATTGATCTGTAATTCTTAAAGAATTAATAGCTTTTTCAAAGTCTTCTACTTTTTGAATTTCATCTAAAAATATATAATAAGTCTTTTTATCCTTAACGAAACTCTTAATATAATTATTTAATTCAATTGCATTGGTTATATTGATGTAATCAAGAGATTCAAAATTAATATAGATGATATGATCATCTTTAATTCCATTTTCTTTAATCTCTTCTATTATTTGTTGTAATATAACTGATTTACCACTTCTTCTTAATCCACATAAAATTTTTATTAATGAATTTACATGATAAAAATCTCTAATTTTATTTAAATAGTAATTCCTTTTTAACATATATTCCACCTCTTTAATAGTATTATATAATAAATTTGTTAAAATAAAAAGTTTTTTTGTTGAATTGGAAAAACTTTTTATTTTTACATTTTTTTTGGTTGAATTGGAAAAACTTTTTTGTGTTTTTGTTGAATGAAAAAGAAATAGTATAATAAATTCTTCATTTTTAAAAAATTATTATATATTTCTTTTTATTTGATAAGAATATTACTTTTTCTTTTCAATTAATGTTTCATACAGTTTCAATATACATTAATAAAACTATAAATCCAAACTATTTTGATTTAATAAAAATTCTTGTATTCCAATTACTAATATACCTTCTTCTGTATACCAATGCTTTATATTATCTTTTACTACAATTATTTTTTTAAACTCATCTCCAATATTAAGTAATGGTCTTTCTTCTTGAATCGTTTTTTCTCTTTCTTCTAAATGTAAAGTACATTGAATGTAATATCTTTTATAAGATTGATTACATACAAAATCAATTTCTAATTGCTTTCTTTTATTTTTTTCTCTTAATTCTACAATTCCAACATCTACATTATAACCTCTTATTAATAATTCATTATAAATAATATTTTCCATTAAATGATTTTCTTCTAATTGTCTAAAATTAATTCTAACGTTTCTTAAACCAATATCTGTAAAATAATATTTACTTGGTGTAGATATATATTTTTTTCCTTTAATATCATATCTTTCTACTTTATGAATTAAAAAAGAATCTAATAAATAATTAATGTATGATGTTACTGTTTGCACATTAACATCTTTTACCATATTACTAACAAATGTATTTGCTAATTTTGTAGGATTTGTTAATGAACCAACTGAGGAAGATAAAATATTTACAAGATCTGTTAAAACATCTTCTCTACTAACATTATTTCTTTCTATAATATCCTTTAAATACGTTGTTTGAAACAAATTACTTAAATAAGAACTTTTTTCTTCTTCTGTTTTTTTAGTTAAAAGATAAGGCATACCACCATAAACCAAGTATTCATTCCAAGCCTCTTCTTGGGTTCCTTTATAGGCAGAAAAAAATTCTTTAAATGACAATGGATAAACTCTTACCTCATCTCCACGACCTCTAAATTCAGTTATTATATCTGTTGATAAAAACTTAGAATTACTTCCAGTAACATATACATCCATATTTTCTATGTGTAAAAAACCATTTAATACTGACTCAAAATCAGGAACGTTTTGTATTTCATCTAATAGTACATAATACATTTTTTTATCAACAATTAAACTACGAATATATTTATCAAGAATATCAGGATCTAAATATTTTTTATTTTTTCTTTCTTCTAAGTCGAGTTTAATTATATGATCCTCGCTAACCCCATTGTTCATCAAATAATCTTTAAAAATTGGATCTAATAAATAAGACTTTCCTGATCTTCTTATTCCTGTAACAATTTTAATCATGCCATTTTCTTTTCTGTTAATTAATTTACTTAAATATATATCTCTTTTTATTTGTTTCATAGTTAACCCTCCATTGTATTTTTTTGGCAATATTGCCACTTTTTTACAATGACATTATACCATGTTCTATAAATATTTTTCAATATGTCCATTGTATTTTTTTGGCATTTCTGCCACTTTTTTACAATGGCAGTAAATATAAATGAAATAAAAATTTTTTTGTTGAATGAAAAAAGAAATAGTATAATAAATTCTTCATTTTTAAAAAATTATTATATATTTCTTTTTATTTGATAAGAACATTACTTTTTCTTTTCAATTTTTTCTTTACCACCCATATAAGGTTGTAAGACTTTTGGAATGAGTACACTACCATCGCTTTGTAAATTGTTCTCTAAAAAAGCAATCAACATACGAGGTGGAGCAATCACCGTATTATTTAAAGTATGAGCAAATACTTTACTTCCATCTTCTTTTTTATATCGAATAGAAAGTCTTCTTGCTTGAGCATCTGTTAAGTTAGAACAAGAACAAACCTCAAAATATTTTTGTTGTCTTGGACTCCATGCTTCAATATCACAAGAACGATACTTTAAGTCTGCTAAATCTCCACTACAACAAACTAGTTTACGTACCGGAATATCTAAGCTTCTAAAAAGTTCTACCGAATAATTCCACATTTTATCGTACCAAGCATCACTTTCTTCGGGTTTACAAATAACAATCATTTCTTGTTTTTCAAATTGATGAATTCGGTATACCCCACGTTCTTCAATACCATGGGCCCC
>CANRCV010000041.1 GCA_947629205.1 uncultured Bacilli bacterium | reverse complement strand
TTTAACTGGAATTATGTGTAAGACTAAATTCTTGCTAAATATATTGAAACTGGAATTTACTTTTTCATTTCACAATTTATAAAAGTGTATAATTTTCTTTTTATGTAAATAACACTTTTTTCATATAATGTGTTAAAATGTAAGAAAAGGAAGTTTATTTATGAAAAAAGTATTGAAAAATAAAAAAATGATTTGTCTGTTTATCCTTATTTTATTGCTATTGATAGGAAGCATTACTTTTATGGTAATCAAAAAGAATAAAAATAAGGATTTAGAAAATATAACACAAGAAGAACCAATGCCAGAAGAAAAATATTATAAAATTCTTTTTGATACAAATGGTGGTAGTTATATTGATTCCTTAACTATAAAAGAAGGAGACAAGTTAAGTAAACCAGAAAATCCAACAAGAGATGGATATGAGTTTGTAGCTTGGCTTTCTAATGAAGAAGAATATGATTTTGAAACTCCTATACAAGAAGATATTACTCTAAAAGCTTCTTGGAAAAAAATAGAAGAAAAAGAAAGTACAACAAAAGAAACAACAACATCTAAGAAAAGTACTACAAGTAAAACGACGAGTTCTTCTAGTTCTACTATAGATAAAATTAATTTAAATGATTATATTTCTGTTACAGTAAATTACTATAACTATGCTCAACCTAGAGGATATTACTTTATTACAAATTTAGCATCTGTTTTTCCTGAATTTGCAGGAAAAACAAGTATTACAGTTGGTTTTAATGATGATACTGTAGGAGATGGTATTGATATTCTTCTTAAAGATTGGGAAGAGGCTGTAAATTCAAAATTTACTTATGATACTGCAAAAGAAGCAAATGCAAAAAATACTATAGAAAAAATAAATAAGGAAAATAAAAAAGGAATTCTTTTTACACCACAAATTGATAATCATGGAATTGATTATCAATATGAATATTTAACGATTAGTAATACATCTTATAAATCTTTAAATAATGCTTTAGTAGAAAGTAAAGATAGTATTAAAAGTGAAATTGGTTCTATCTTTAGTGGTGCTATACGTGTTACTTTACCAGGGTATGGAGTATATCCTAAACATGATAAACTTTTAACAGAAGATGTATGTAATGAATATCATTTAACATGTAGTAGGTGGTAATATATGAAAAAGAAAATTTGTTTTGTATGTATTCTTATTTTGATGACAATATCCAATGTGTTTGCGGCATCAAATCCTTATCCAAAAACGCAAACGTTTAATGGTAAACAAAGTGTACCTTGTACTTATGTAGCTTGGCAAGAGACTTATAATCGATTAGGAATTGCTTTACCTGGAGGATGGGGAAATGCTGTCAACTGGTTAAAAAATGCGAAAAAAGCAGGATTTAAAGTGGGAGAAACACCAAAACCTAATTCTCTTGCTGTTTATTCAGGTTATTATGGATATGGACATGTTGCTTTTGTAACAGCAGTATATGATGAATATATGCATATTGTAGAAGGTGGTGTTGTTGGAGCCGAAAAGGCAGAAAGAGATACTAGCTTTGAAATTGGTGTTGGAGATGGTATTTATCTAACAGGTTTTATTTATTTAGATGAAATACCTAAAAGTACCAATACAAATACAAGTACAAGTTCAAAAACAACTACAACAACAGCGAAAAAAGATGATAATAGTTATTTAAAAACATTAAAAATAGAAGGAATGGATTTTGATTTTCAAAAAGAAACATTTACTTATTTATTAAATGTTCCAAATGAAATGGATAGTATTAAACTTACTTTAGAAGCAGAAAAGAAAACATCTAAAATAGAAAGTGAAGAAGCATACCCATTAGAGATTGGGGAAAATATCATTAGTATTAAAGTAATAGCAGAAGATAAATCTTCTAGTACTTATAATCTTTATATAACAAGAGAAGAAAAACAGGAAGAAGAAACAGTTGAAACAATAGTAGAACAACCAAGTACGAAAAAAGTATCTTGGAAAATAATTGTTCCTATAATTGTTTTTGCAGTACTCTTTATAATAGGAATAGTGGTTATTATCAAAAGAAAGTTACGAAAGAAAAAAAGTGTTAAATAGGATAGTCAATGGCTATTCTTTTTTTGTTGACAAATTCTCGGGGGGGGGGGCTATACTAATAATAGGTATAAAGAAAGAGGAACGTGCTAACCTCTTTTGGCATACGAAAATAAATAGGAGGAAAGAAATGAAAAAAACAATAAGTGCTTTATGTTTATTTGCTGTAGGAGTATTCATGAGTACAACAAGTGTTCATGCTGCATCTGCTATTGCTCAAATCCTTGGTACAGATGGCAAAGTAAAAGATTGCCAAGCTTGTACTAACTTATCTAGTTTCTTTGCTAATGTTGGAGAAGGAGAAACGATACAACTTTTAGATGGTGCAACAGATATTGACACAAATGGTATATCTATTGAATTACCAAGAGAACTACAAAGCCCAAGATCTTTTACATTTGATTTAAATGGTCATACCCTTTCTGTATCAGGAGCAAATAGTACAATTCGTGTTAAAGATGCTAATGCTCATATTACTATTAAAAATGGTACAATTAAATATGAAGGTAGTGATCCTACTGCTGCTCCACTTAAAGTATTAAAAGGAGAAGCTAATCTTGAAGATGTTAAAGTAGAAAATACAAATGAAAGCTCAACTGGTGGAACGATTCAAGTTGGTAATATTGGTGATGATAATACTGGAAAATTAACTGTAAATGCTGGAACAGAAATTACTGGTCAATATGGTATTACCTATTTCAACGGTAGTACAGTAACCATAAATGATGGTACAATTAATGCTAAAGTATTTGCTTTAAGTGGAAATGGATCAGATACACAAGAAAATACAGTTACAATTAATGGTGGAAACATAAGTAGTGAATCTACTGCTATTTATCAACCAAGTAATACTAAATTAACCATTAATAATGGAAAAATTACAGCAGAAAATGGTGTAGGTGTTGCTGTTCGTCAAGGAACAGTTGATGTCAAAGGTGGAACCATTACTGCTAGTGGTACAGGAAAAGGAACTATAGGAGCTGCAGAAACACAATTAAATAAAGGTGTTGCCATTTTAGTTGATAATAAAACTGAAAATTACGGATCAAAATCTAAAGTTACTATTGCTGGAGGAAACTTAAATTCTGCAGGAGATAAAACAATTGAATCTTATACTGGAAATGATACGGAAAGCAAAGATGATTTTGTAGTAACTGGTGGAGCATTTGATAAAGCTGTTAATCCAATCTTTATGGGTGAAAATGAAATAGAAATCTCTATTGGAGATACTTACATGATTGGAAACACTGCTAAAAATGCTATAAAAGAAGCTTCAAAAAATGGTAAAACAACTGTTGAGATCATCCAAGGAGATTTAGAAATTACTGGAGCAGTAGATGGATTTACTGTTAAAAACTTAGGAAATGGAACTGTAAAAGTTAATGGTACAAGTGTTACTACAAATAACGAATATAGTGTTGTAAATCCTAAAACAGAATCAAATGAAAAAGATCCAGAACCAGAAACTGGAGATGTATTCTCAATAGCACTAGTTGGAATCATGACTTTAGGTTTAGCTGGAACTTATACATTTAAAAAATTACATAATTAGTTTATAAAAATGGAGTTTACACTCCGTTTTTTTGTTTGCAAAAAACTTAGTTGACAGTCTTCCGGGGGGGGGTATAATAAAATTAAGTGAAAAAGAGTTTTTAAAAAATCTTTTTTACATAGGAATAAATAGAAGGAGAAAAGAGATATGAAAAAGAAATTTATGGGTATAGCCCTAGTACTTGCAAGTGCATTATTTGT
>CANRCV010000040.1 GCA_947629205.1 uncultured Bacilli bacterium | reverse complement strand
ATTTTTTAGGTTTTTACCTTTTTATTTGATTATAAAGCTTTCTTTTTTATATCTCCCCACTTTGGAAACACTATCAAGAAAGAAAAATAATTTGACGCTCCCTTATAGATATGTTAAAATATCGAACGAAAAAGGGAGCTATTTTTATGAATTTATTACAGCAAATGAAAAAAGAAATCCATCAATTAAATTTAAAGAGCAAAGAAGAAATTGCTTATTTTTTATATGTTAGAACAGGAGAACTTTTTTATTATGATCCCCATTATCTTTTTGGAACCAATGAAGAAAAAAGAGATTTAGAACAAAATAGAGTGGATATTCAAAATGTTTATGATTTTAATATTATTTGCTGTTCTTGGGCTCATTTATATGCAACATTGCTTCATACTTTTCATATACAAGCAAAAGTCATTGAAAATGAATATCATAGTTATGTAGAATTTACTATTAAAGATCAAGAATATATTGCAGATATAACGACTGGTAATATGGATATTAATGAAATTAAGTTTGGTAAAAAAATTCAAAATTTTGGTTTAAAAAAAAATAAATCTTTATTTTCTCAAGATCAATTAAATGAAAAAATTCATTATAAAAAAGGAATTGATAGTGAACGAATTATTGAAACAATTTTGAAACGTTTACAAGAAAAAGCAACAAATTTTGAAGATTATCTTTTTCAAGTATATAAATCTTTAGAGACTATTTTAAATGCTCGAGTGAATAAAGATTTTATGAGTGGTACCACCTTTATTCATCACTTTTTAAAACAAGCTTTTGGAGAGGATTATCCTATTTCTTATGCTCGATTCTTTGAAAATGAGGAAGAGGTTTATATTGAGGTTTATTCTATTTTTATTGATTCACAATTTTTATTCTTTGCTTATCAAAAACAAGAAGATCATTCTTATCAATTTCATCAAATCTCAATGAAAGAATTACAAAGAATAAAAATGAATGCATATACTCAAAACTTAGCAAGATTAACTCTTCAAAAAAAATTAGAAAAATTTGAAAAAGATTTTTACAATAAGAAAAATAATAATTAAATTTTTTCTTATTGTAAAGCCCAACAAATTCGTGATAGAATGAATATAGAAAAATAGTAGGAGGAAAGTTATGAAAAAGAAATTCAAAAGTAGCCTCCCAACTCTAGATTCTAATCTGGGGGGGGGGTATATTAGATAATCATAAACCTAGATTAGAAAAGTTTATTAAAAATAAAAAACAAAAACAAATTTTAATAGGAACAATTATAGGAATTATAGTACTTATTGGTGGTATAACACTATACCGCACTTTTGCTATGTATAAAACAGAGAAGACATTCAATGTCATTCAGGGAAAAGTACCAGATTTTAGTGGTGTATACAAAGAAAAACTGTTAAATGGAGCAGATCCAGTTTTAAGCGGAGATTTAGTACCCGTTAATATTAATTTAGAAAATGGAACTGTTACTAAAGCAGATACAGCAAAACAATGGTATAAATATGAAGATAAACAGTGGGCGAATGCCGTTATCTTAAAAGAAGGAGTAGAAACTCCAGCAGATAATACAGAAATAGAAGAAGAAAATATAGAAAGTTATTTTGTATGGATACCAAAGTATCGATACAAAATCTTTGATCTAGGAAATACTTACACAGGATTAGCTACTGTTCAAGCTGATAAAACACAGCAAATAGAAATAGAATTTGGACTTACAAATACACAAGATGGAATAGAAAATGAATGTGTTGCACCAGTAAGTGGATCGAATGGAGAATGTAAAAAAGATTATTGGATGACACATCCAGCATTCACAGCCTTTAATACGAATGGAATATGGGTAGGTAAATTTGAAACGGGATATAAAGATGCAAGTAGTGCTGCTAATGCTCAAAAAAATGATGTAACAACAAGTGGTGAAAATAGTAAAGTAATTATAAAGCCAAATGTCTATAGTTGGAGAAGCATAACTATTAAAAATATGTTTGATGCCAGTTATTACTATCAAAGAAACTTAGATAGTCATATGATGAAAAATACCGAGTGGGGAGCAGTTGCCTATTTACAACATAGTAAATATGGTAGTGAATTAAGTTTAAGAAACAATAACAATAGTGGTTATATGACTGGATATGCAGCTACAACTGAACCTACAACTGGATATAATACTAATAATAATGATTATGAAACACCAAGTGGTTTAGGAAAAGATGGAACCAAAACAGTAAATTATAAAAATTTAGCAAGCAATGTTGCAAGTACCACAAATAATTATACAGGAGTATATGATATGAGTGGGGGAGCTTGGGAATTAACAATGGGAGTAATGAAAGGTTCTACTAATAATAGCTTTGTATTTGGTTCAAGTGGATTTAGTACTAATACTTTTCCATTTAAAAGTGGAGAAGAAAACTCAAAATATTATGATATTTATGATTATAATACAAGTGGAACAACTTATAATAGAAGAATACTAGGAGACGCCACTGGAGAGATGGGACCATTTGGACAAAAAAATTATAGTGGTAATATAAGATACATTTCTTCTTGGTATGCTGATGAGGCTTGGTTCACTTATAATGGAAATTCTTGGTTCAGTCGTGGTGGTGCTTTTAATTATGGTATTGAATCTGGGGTCTTTGCTTTCAGTCAAAATACTGGAGGAGCAGATGTGCGCAGTGGGTTCCGTATCGTTCTTTCTCCAAAAATTTAAAACCAAAGTGTAAATAAATAGATATTTTTAAACTTTAAATTTTACAAAAAATATGTAAAATTTAAAGTTTTTTTCATTTTTAAAAAAAAATTTGCTTCAAAAAAAAGGAAATTACAAATTTACGGTGTATATATAAGAGTAGAGGATAAAAAAATATTCTCTTGGAAAGGAGGGAATTCGGTTTTGGTTGAAACTCTTATTGAAACAATTAATCTTCAAAATGATGCTATGTTTAAAGCTTTTATGACAAATCCAAATAGTAGAGAGATGGTATCAAACTTAATTAGTGAATTAACAGGAATTGCTAAAGAAGATTTACGAAAAGCTACCTATATAGGTGGTGAAGAAATCGCCAAAAGAAATATGAAAGAAAAAAAGCAATCAACGGATATGACAATTAAGATAGCAGAACATATGCAAATTATTGTAGAAATGAATCAAAGTTATCAACAACACATCTTAGAAAAAAATGCGATGTATGCTATGAGTCGAATAGTAGAAACAACAAGAAGTAAGAGAAAGTATACAAGTGTCATATTAATCAATTTTGATAACTTTAATCGCTATAGTACCAAAAAACCGATGCTCATATTTCGAATACAAGATGAAGAAGGACATATAGAGATAGAAAATTATAAATCCATTCATATCCTACTTGCAAATTGTGAAAAGAATCCATATAATATAGGTAAAGAAACAGAAAAATTTGCAAACTTTTTAAAGAGAGAAACAACGATTGAAAAGTTAGAGCAAGATTATAGAGGGGATGAGGAATATATGTCAGTCATAAGAACAGTAGCAGAGTTAAGTCAAGATCCAGAATTTGCAGGATACTATGATTTAGAAGAAAAACATCGTCAACAAATAGAAGATGCAAAAGAAACTGGCTACGATGAAGGCATCCAAGAAGGTATTCAAAAAGGTATCCATGAAGGTATTCAAAAAGGCGAACATAACAAAGCTATTTCTACAGCTAAGAAGATGCTTGCAAAAAACATAACGATTGAAGATATTCAAGAGATTACAGATTTATCTTTAGATGAAATTAAAGCATTACAGAAAGGAATTTAAATTTCTTTCTTTTTTCTGGTTGTAAAGTACAACAGATTCGTGATAGAATGAATATAGAAAAATAAGGAGGAATAAAAAAATGAAGAAGAAAAATAAAAACCTCCCAACTCTAGATTCTAGTCTGGGGGGGGGGTTATTTAGAAAGTAGAAAGAAACCTAGATTAGAAAAGAGATTAATAACGAGTATAGTAAGTATACTTATACTCGTACTTATCATAGGTATAAGTTATGCATACATAAAAAAAGATACCAAACAACAAAGTACAAATGTTGTACAAACCAATTGTATTAATGTAGAATTAGAAGATGTAACAAATGCAATCGTTCTAAAAAATGCTTATCCAATGGAAGATAGTAAAGTAGAGAATTTAGAACCCTACAAATTTAAATTAACCAATACTTGTAATGTAGGAGTCGATTATAATATCGACTTAGAAATCATTCAAGAAGAAAATGCAATGTCTGCAACAAA
>CANRCV010000039.1 GCA_947629205.1 uncultured Bacilli bacterium | reverse complement strand
GATAAAGCTGTTAATCCAATCTTTATGGGTGAAAATGAAATAGAAATCTCTATTGGAGATACTTACATGATTGGAAATACTGCTAAAAATGCTATAAAAGAACTTGCAAAAGAAGGTAAAACAACTGTTGAGGTTATCCAAGGAGATTTAGAAATCACTGGAGCAGCAGATGGATTTACTGTTAAAAACTTAGGAAATGGAACTGTAAAAGTTAATGGTACAAATGTTACGAAAAATAATTCTTATAGTGTTGTAAATCCTAAAACAGAACCAAATGAAAATGAAAAAGATCCAGCACCAGGAACTGGAGATATATTCCCAATAGCACTAGTTGGAATCATGACTTTAGGTTTAGCTGGAACTTATACATTTAAAAAATTACATAACTAATTAAATAGAGGCAGAAATGCTTCTATTTTTTTGTTTTTAAATAAAAATTTCAATAAAAAAAGTAATATTTCTCTTTTTTTATTTTTATAATTGTGTTATTATCCTTTTAAAGAGGTTTGATGAAATATGGCAAATAATTCAAAGAAGAAAAAGAATAATAATAAAAATAAAAAGAAGAGTTCTACCAATAAGAATAGAAATACAAATACAAAGAAAACTACAACAACTACAAAAAAACAAACAGCAACCAAAACAGTAGAAAAAGATACTATAAAAGTTTCAAATAAGACAACGACAAACTCTAAACCTAAAAATACGAATACAAAACAATCAACAGCAAAGAAACAAACAACGAATACAACAGCCAAGAAAAGTACAACTACAATGCCAAAAGAGAAGATTAAAGTAAATGTAAATGTTGAAAAATCATTATCCAATGACATTCAAAATGAAAAATATGCAAAATTAAAACAAATTAATAAAAAGGAAAAAGTTAAGGAAGAAATCGAAGAAAAAGAACTTTTAGATAAAATCAATCAAGAAAAAATAAGTAAGGATGAAATAGAAACTGATTTGCATGAAAACAAAAAATTTGCTCCAAGAAATTCTAAAAGAGAAGAACCAAAACGTGTTTTACATCGCAAGCAATATAAAAAAATAGAAGAACAAGAGGAAGAAGAAAAAGAAGTTTTACATCGAAATCAATATAAGAATATTGATACAAATGTTTATGAAGACATAGAACCAGAAGATGAAAAACCGAATACTCTTATCGAAGATGAATTAGAAGAAGATGTAGCTCCAATTATCGAGCCAGAATCTACACAAGAATTTGAAGAAGAAACTTTAGATGAAATTGTAAAAGGTGTACAAGAACAATTAAATAGTGAAAAAGAACAAGAAGAAAGTGTAGTTATTCCAGAAGAAGAAAATAAAGATAAGAAAAAGGAAAAACCAAAAAAGAAAAAGAAAAGAATTCGTTTAAAAACCAATGTAAAATTTATTATTGCCATCTTAATCTTTATCGTTTCTTTAATTGTAGTTGAGGTCGGTTTTGTGAATCGTAGATTGATTCCACATCAACCAAAAATTGATGTTGATTATACACCAACACCAGATGTTGAAGAACCAACAGATCCTAAATTATTAGAAATACAAAAATTATATGAACAAAATAATGATTTAATTGGATGGTTGACTATTGAAGGAACAAAAATAGATTATCCGGTTATGTTTACTAAAGGAGAAGACTACTATTTAAGAAAAGATTTTTATAAGAAAAAAAGTACAGCTGGTACATTATTTATTGATAATCATCAAACAATGGAACCAAAAGATATTAATATTATTATTCATGGTCATAATATGCATGATGGTACAATGTTTGCAGATTTAAAGAAATATAAGAAAAAAGATTTTTATGAAGAGCATAAAACACTTGTTTATTATACATTAGAAGAAAGACAAGAATATGAAATTATAGCTGTTTTCTTATCAAAAGTGTATTATGTTAGTGATCAAGTATTTAAATATTATAAATTCTATGGAGAACAAGATGAAAATAGTTATAATGATTATATAAAGAATATTAAAAAATTATCTTTATATGATATTGATACAACAGCGACTTATCCAGAAGAATTGATTACATTATCAACATGTGATTATTATACAGAAGATGGTCGACTTGCAGTTGTTGCCAAAAGAATAAGTTAAAAAGGATAGATTTTTCTATCTTTTTTTTAGTTTACATATTTCAAACAATTTCTTGAATATTAGTTGACAAAAGTTCGGGGGGGGGGTGTATAATTAGATTAGAAAAAGGAGAGAAGAAAATGAAAAAAAATTGTATGGGATTAGCCCTAGTGCTTGCTAGTGCATTATTTGTTGGAAATGTTCATGCTGCATGGGATACAAAAACATTTGGTAAAGTAGCTGATGCAACAAGCGCAGATGCTTATATCAAAGCTCCAACAGTAACAATTGATCCAGCAGATCAAAGTACAGGAGTAAAAAATACGACAATTACGTATAGTGCTGGAGAGTTTGCAATTGTTGCAGAAGATCTAAGTAATGCTGCTGGTAAAAGAGAAGCTAATAATAGTTGGGTAGGAGTAAAAGTAACTTTACCAACTGATGTTGGACAAAATGAGTACACAGTTTATGTTGATGGAGAAAAAAATACAGAAGGTCTTAGAAATAGTACTGATTATACAGAATGGTTCCGTATTAATGAAACATTTTTAAATAATACTTTAGGTGGAAAAATTATTCGTACACTTGAATTTGACTGGGATAACAAAGATGGTATAGACCAAACAGTAAAAATTGTAATTGATACGATGAATATTAGTTTATATACTGCTAAAGAAAATGGAACAGCTATTTGGACACCAGAAATTGCTGCTCAAAAATTAAAAGAAAAAGAAGCAGAAGAGGCTGCTGCAGCAAAAAAAGCAGAAGAAGCAAAAGTTGCAGAGGTAGTAGCTGTTGAAGAAGATGGTGTAACCGTTACTGGAACAATATTAAAAGAAAATGAAGAATCATACAAAACAATGTTAGAAAAAGTAACTGGAAAAGGATTCAAAACTGTATTCGGTGCTTATGAGTTAACCAAAACAGAAGGAACAATTGGTGAAAAAGGTTTAACTTTAACATTTAAAGTAGGAACTGAAAATAATGGAAGAGCTGCTTATATTCTTCACCAAAAGAAAGATGGAAATATCGAAGAATTTAATGCCGTAGTTACTGATGGTGTAGTAAAAATTAACGTAAGTGAACTATCACCATTTATGGTAGCATTAGGTGATGTAGTAAAAGTAAAAGATACAGCACCAGGAACTGGAGACGTATTCCCAATAGCAATAGTAGGAATAGTTGCTTTAGGTTTAGCTGGAACTTATACATTTAAAAAATTACATGACTAATTAAATAGAGGCTGAAACAACCTCTATTTTTTTTGACTTTATATAGCAAATAAAGGTTCTTGACAAATCTCCGGGGGGGGGCTATACTAATAGTAAGTATAAGAAAAGAGGAATGTGCCAAACCCTTTTTGCATACGAAAATAAATAGGAGGAAAGAAAAAGTGAAAAAGAAATTTATGGGTATTGCCCTAGTCCTTGTTAGTGTATTATTTGTAGGTAATGTTTTTGCTGAAGATAGTGCTTGGAAAGGTGGATATGGAACTGTATCAGATTATACACAAGAAGATGCATTAAAAGATCCTGAAAAAGGTCCCGATGTTACTGTATCAAAAGCTAATAGCGGTAAAGATGTAACTTTAACTTATGATTCTGGTACATTTAAATTACTTGATGAAAATAAACAAGCTAGTGCTGGTGAAAGACCAGATGGTTACATGTGGGTAGGATTTAAAGTAACACTACCAGAAAATGTTACTAATGGTAATTATAATGTTTATGCTGATGGTGAATTATACACCTCTGGTGAAAAAGCTGATGGATACTACGCAGAATTTATTGGTGTAAATGTTCAAAGCTTAGAAAAAGCCATCAATAAAACAATTACTGTTACTTTTGGATTCGACTGGAATAAAGATGAAAAAGCTGATCAAACCGTTACAATTGTTCTAAAACCAATGAATTTAACGATTTATCCAAAAGATGATGAAACTACTGAAGATAGCGAACCAGTATGGACTCCAGAAATTGCTGAAACTGTAAAAGAAGAGGTACAAGTTGCTTCTGTAGTAACCGTTGAAGAAAATGGTGTTAATGTTACTGGAACACTATTAAAAGAAGATGATGCAGCATACAAAACAATGTTAGAAAAAGTAACTGGAAAAGGATTTAAAACTGTATTCGGTGCTTATGAGTTAAAAACAGAAGATAACATTGGTGAAAAAGGTTTAACTCTAACATTCAAAGTAGGAACTGAAAATAATGGAAGAGCTGCTTATATTCTTCACCAAAAGAAAGATGGAAATATCGAAGAATTTAATGCAGTAGTTACTGATGGTGTAGTAAAAATTAACGTAAGTGAATTATCACCATTTATGGTAGCTTTAGGTGATGTAGTAAAAGTAAAAGATACAGAACCAAAAACAAATGATACATTCCCAATGGCACTAGTTGGAGTAATTGCTTTAGGAGTATCTGGAGCTTACGTTTGCAAAAAAGCTAGAGAAAACTAATAAGAATTTAAAATAGAGGCTTGAAAAAACCTCTATTTTTTTTGTAGGTTTGTCAAACAAAAGTGACAGAGTCACGACAAACCAACGATAGATTATTTTAATTTGTTAAAATAATC
>CANRCV010000038.1 GCA_947629205.1 uncultured Bacilli bacterium | reverse complement strand
ATATATTTATTATAAAACAAAAAAATCCAAACTCATAGAGTTTGGCGAATGAAATAAAATTTCATTCTTTTTTTATGTCTTTTTTTATGTCAAAAAATATGATACGATTAAATAAAATAAAATGGGTGAATAAAATGGCAAAAAAAAGAAAGAAAAAAAATTTAAAAAATTTAATTGGACTCTTTTTACTTGTTCTTCTTGCTTTAGGTGGTTACTGTTACTATCAAAAGTATAAAGAAACACAAAATCTTCTTTTTTGGGAGAATGAACGTAAAAAAGAGGAAGATGAAAGAATAAAAAAAGAACAACAAGAAAAAGAATATCAAAAATGTTTAACGAAAACCTTTACAGAAGAAGAATTAACGGAATCATTAAAAACAGAAGCAAATGAAATTACAAAGTACATTACAAAAAACAATTATCAAGTATCGGTTTTATTTGAAGATTTAACGACCCACTATCAATATAGTTATCAACCAAGTAAAGTTTATTATGGATGTAGTTTAATTAAAATAGTTGATGCTCTTTATTTAATTAATAAAGCTATAGCAGGAGAAATTGATTTAGATAAAGAAACCGTGACTTATTTAGCAAAGTATAAAGTAGGATATAGTAGTGGAATGGCGAAAAGAACAATAGGAGAAAAAGTAACATTAAGAGATCTAATTACCTATGCTATTACCGTAAGTGATAATACTGCCCATTTAATGTTAATTGATTATATTGGTTTTTCTAATTTAAAAGCTTATGGAGAATCTTTGGGAGCTAAAGTAATTTTAACAGGTGGAGATAACTTTGGAAATCAAACAGCAGAAGATACAACCATTTATTTAAAAGAAGCATATAAAATTATTACGGAAAATGAAGAATATGGTCCTTTTTTAAAGAGTATTATGGATAATAATGTACGAAATGCTTATAATACGGATACGATTAAAATTTATCATAAATATGGTAGTTATGCGAATTATTATCATGATATAGGATTAAGTTTAGAACAACGACCTTATGCCATTTCCATTTTAACCTTACATGAAAATAGTGGATATAAACAAATTATTCAAAGCATTCATGAAAAAATAAGAACTTTACAAACTAACTTTTATAAAAATAGAGAAACGGTTTGTCATAATGAAATATATGGTACATAAAAAATAACTTGTAAAAATTAAACAAGTTATTTTTTCTTAATATCCGTTTTATTAAATATTTTAGCTAATTTTCCCCTTTTTAATAAATATTTATAAACATAGTGATTAATAACTAAATCAAATTCACCAATAAATTCATAGATATGTGGTTTAAAACCTAATTTAAACTCATTTAATCCATAATAAGGATTTTCCTTTGTAAAATCACCAGTTAAACCATTTAAATCTGCATAATCATAGTACTTTTTATAATAATTTAGTATTTGATAATGTAAATAATAATTTGGACTAAAACGTTTAAAATTAGTATCATAGCCACTGATAACAATATTAATTCTATTTTGATATTTAATAACTAATGCTCCAGCAATATATAATTTATCTCCTTTACTAGCTCTATTTTGAGCTTCTAAAATATCATTTTTATAAGACAATAATTTACGATCAGAGTTCATTTTAATATTTAAATTTTTTTCACTATGTTCTTTAATTAACTGATTAGATAAATCACTATTATGATTTAATTCCTTTTCATAAGCATCTTTTGAACTTACTAAAAATTGTTTTGTATCTAAACTAACTAAAAATAAATCAATATTATTTGAGTTTTGAAAAGCTTTATAATACGCTTTATAATAAAAAGCATCTTTATTTCTTTTCTTTTTAATAAAATTATATAAAATATCAATACCACTACGATCAGCAATCTCTATATTTAATCCTTTTTTATCTCCTTTTTTAATCTTATTTCTGGTATTTTTATTTAAATGATCAAGAGAAAAATCTTTTAAAGATACAATACCATTAAAACGAGGAATAGCAGATTCAAAATATAAATTATCTTTTAATTTTACATATCCTAAATCAATTAAATGATTTTTTATTTTTCGATTTTGATTGTATTTCTTTTTATAAGTTATAGGATCTATTTCTGCAATAGCAATTTCTGGATTTATTTTAATAAAAACTAATTTCTTTTTATAAAAATCAATAATTTTATTAGTAAATTCTTTTAATAGATTATAATCAAAATAATCTAATATAAACCCTTTTGGAGCATATCCATATTTATAAAGTTTAGTAAGTTTTTTAATAAGAATTAAAGAGGCAGCATGGACATTATTGTATTCATCTACTAAACCAACAAATTCATAATCATATCCATTTTCTTTCATAAGTAATGCATATTCATAGGTTTGATAATAACTGCCTAAAAAACTTTTATCCACAAAAGTTTCAAATTCATGAATACTTAAATGTTTAATGTGCATAATAATTCCTCCTTTAATAAGACTTTATTATACGCAAATTAAGATTACTTTTCAAGAATTATTAACTAAATTTTTTGATTCATCTTTCATCTTGTAAAACACAACAGATTCGTGATAAAATAAATATAGAAAAAATAGAGGAGGAATAAAAAATGAAAAAGAAAAATAAAAACCTCCCAACTCTAGAAGCTAGTCTGGGGGGGGGGTTATTTAGAAAGTAAAACAAAACCTAGATTAGAAAAGAGATTAATAACGAGTATAGTAAGTATACTTATACTTGTACTTATCATAGGTATAAGTTATGCTTATATAAGAAAAGATACCAAACAACAAAGTACAAATGTTGTAGAAACGAATTGTATTAATGTTGAACTAGAAGATGTAACGAATGCTATCACTTTAAAAAATGCTTATCCAATGGAAGATAGTAAAGTAGATAATATAGAACCGTACAAATTTAAATTAACCAATACTTGTAATGTTGGAGTAAATTACAATATTGACTTAGAAATCATTCAAGAAGAAAATGCAATGTCTGCAACAAACATTGCAACAAAGATTGATGAAGAAAGTAAAGTAGTATTAAAAGAAGATATTAAAACAACAGTTGAAGGAGAGACTGGAGACATTTATAAAATAGGTAGTGGAACATTAGAACCACATACCAGTGTAGAACATAGTTTAAGATTATGGTTAGATATAAATGCCGGAAATGATGCCCAAAATAAAACATTTAAAAGTAAAATTATAATAGATGCAACACAAAATCAAGTAGCTGTTTATACAGAACAAATCTTACATGGAGCAGATCCAGTAATCAGTGAAGATTTAGTACCCGTTAAGATTAATCCGGAAACTGGAACAGTTACCAAAGCAAACATGGAAGAAGAATGGTATAGTTATGAAAGAAGAGAATGGGCAAATGCAGTCATTCTAACAGAAAATGGAAAAAATAAAAATTATCAAAATAATCAAACAATAGAAGAAGATGATATCGAAAGTTATTTTGTATGGATACCAAAGTATCGATATAAATTATGGAATTTAGAAAATTATGCATCAACTGGAATAGACACAAGTCAAGTACATGCAATTGATATAGAATTTGGACTAGTAAATACAACCGATGATGAAAGTATTGAAAATCATAAAGAATGTGCAACACCAAATAAAAGTGGAGCAGATGGACAATGTGCTGTAGGAGATTGGATGACACATCCAGCATTTATTGCCTTTGATACGAATGGATTTTGGGTAGGTAAATTTGAAACAAGTGATGCTGGTGGTAATAAAGTTCAAATAAAACCAAATGTCTATAGTTGGAAAAATATAACAGTTAAAAATATGTTTGATACAAGTTATGCTTATCAAAGAGACTTAGATAGCCATATGATGAAGAATACAGAATGGGGAGCAGTTGCCTATCTATCACATTCCAAATACGGAACCTGTAATAATAACCAATGCACTGAAATAAGACTAAATAATAATAGTGGATTTGTAACTGGATATGCAGCAAAAACAGAACCAGCAACTGGATATAATGCTTACAACAGTTATGAAAATAAATTACCAACGCAAGATGGAAATAATACAATAAATTATACAAATCCAGCAAGTCAAGTTGCAAGTACCACAAATAATTATACTGGGGTATACGATATGTCAGGTGGAGTTTGGGAATATGTCATGGGTGTAATAAAGGGATCAAATGATACTAGTTTTACATTCGGTTCAAGTGGATTTAGTACAACAACTTTCCCTTTTAAAACTGGAGAAGAAAAATCACAGTATTACGATGTTTATGATTATAATACAAGTGAAGTCACTTACAATCGAAGAATACTTGGAGATGCAACAGGGGAAATGGGTCCATTTGGACAAAAAACTTATAGTTCTCAAACAAGAAAACTTACTTCTTGGTATGACGATGATGCCTTGTTTGCTTACTCAACCCTTCCTTGGTTCACTCGCGGTGGCAGTAACTACTATGGTACTAGCTCTGGTGCTTTTGCGTTCATTCGCGGCGCTGGGGGAGCAGTCGCCGACATTGGTTTCCGTATAGTTCTAGCTCCAAAGGATAATGTTTCATGATCAACTTAAAAGAAATAAGAAAAAGTTGTGGGTATACACAAAAAGAACTAGCTAAAAAAGTAGGACTTACGCAACAATAATATTCTAGATATGAAACCAATACCAATAAAATTACTTTAGAAATGTTTTTAAAAATAATAGAGATTTGTCAATTAAAAATAAAAATAGAAAAAATTTAGTGTAAAAAACTAAAATTTTTTCATTTTTTTAAAAAAATTTGCTCTAAAAAAAAGGAAATTACAAATTTACGGTGTATATATATTAGTAGAGGGAAGTATTTTTTAGTACTTCTTTTAAATTG
>CANRCV010000037.1 GCA_947629205.1 uncultured Bacilli bacterium | reverse complement strand
TATAATGAAGAAATAAATGATAAAGATGATAATAAACCAATAGGAATAATTCTTTGTAAAAGTAAAAAGGATATTGCCATTGATTATGCTTTAGGTGGACTTTCAAACAATGTTTTTGCATCTACTTACACTTATTATATACCTAAAAAAGAAGAGTTAATTAATGAAGTAGAAAAGGTTTTAAATGGTAATAAATAGAAAACCGCTAAATACTTTTATTACTTGTTACGTAACATTTTCCTTTCTATTTAAATAGTCCTTTAATTATTTTGTTTCAATTTTATTTTTAGAAGTAACTACAGCATTAGGTGAGGGACACATTGAATAATTCTAAATATTGTTTCTCTATTGGCACAATCTGTTTTATATTTTTTTCCATCTTTTTTTGATGGTAATTTCAGTTCGTGACAATTTGTCACGAACTGAAATCCTCTTCATTAATTCTTTGCTTTAGTTTTCACCAATATGCTCCTGTATCTTTACTTTCCTTAACTATTTTTTAAGCATTGATAATATAAATATTTATTTCAATGCCTACGATTATTCTTAAAATAATAAATAGTGCAGTGTGAATTATAAGTATATTAACGATTTGTTTATTTTTAAACGAAAATCAAAAACATTATATGACGTTACAGATATTAAAACTGTAAATGAGTATAAAAAAATGACCGACAACGATAAACTAATTAAAACTAGCACCGTTTTAATTCGGTCATTTCTTAATGACAATATAACTCAATCAAAAGAAAATGTCAAATTATCTACTAAATATTCTATGCAAACTAGTGAAATATTTTAACCAATGTGCCAAGTAAAGATGAAATAGAAGAAAAACAAACTTTATCACTAAACAAGATAAAACATTTTTAAATTCTATTGCATACGTTTTTTTATATATTCTGTTTCAAATACTTTTTTAGCTCCTTTTTTTAAAATAGAATAATCAAATACCAATTGATTCGTTTTTAATCGCCATTCTTCTAAATAGTCAAAAAAATGTTTAAGATAGGGAAAATATTCATAAAAAATATAAGGATTAAAAACTCCATCATATCTTTCACAAATAAAAGTATTTAAAATAAGCATTTCTTCCATTTCCGTAACACTTTTAAAAGTATATGTTTTTTTATCCGTTTTAGGTCGAACAACTAAAAAGTAAAAAGTTTGTTTAGGAATCATTTTCGTAACATATTTTCCATAACGTTCATTTAATTTTTTTATTTTTTCTGTTTTTATTCGATGTCCTCCTCTTTGAAAATAACGTTCTAAAGGAGATACAAATTGGTTTTCGTTATGAGGAGTAATAATACATTTAATAATTTCACATACATTATTTTGACCTTCTATAGAATTAATAATAGATGTAATTGTAAGAGCAAGTTCTTTTGATAAATGAAATTCATTTTGATAATACATAAAAACCTCCCATTTGTTTTATTATATAAAAATCAAAAAATCTGTCAAGATTATAAATCGGTATATTCATTTATTTTTTCTAACGTATGGGCTTGTTCGTTAATGACTAAACTCGTTGTTGATATTAACATATTTGTAATAGAACATGCATTTAAGAATGCATTTCGAAGAACTTGATAAGAATCTAAAACAGAAAAATTGGGTGGTGTTTCTAATTGATTGGTAATGACATTAAAGCCCGTTTGATATTCTTTTTTTTGTAATTCTATCAAAATAGGTTTTGGATCTAGTCCAGCATTTTCTAAAATTTGATCAAAAGGTTTTAATAAAGCATTTTTAACGATACGATCTGCTTGGGTATGAACATGTAAGCATTCTGCTACTTTTAATAATGAAATTCCACATCCAATTAAAACACCCTCTTTAGCACTTTCAAGAGCACATAAGGCATCTTCAACACGCATTCTTTTTTCATGACATTCCGTTTTAGTAGGAGCACCCACTAAAAGAATGGCTAGTCCATTTGTGAACATGGCGATTCTTTTTTCTAAAAGTGTTTTTTCATACTCATCTTTAACCAATTCTTTTTGTTTTTGCATCTTTTTTATATAATTTTGTAATTCTTTGGTTTTTGAAAAAGAAAATGTAGTTGTATTTTTAGAAATGGTAATTTGTTTACAAAAACCACAAGAAGCAAGAGATAGATTTTTTGATTCTTGTAAAAAAGTTGTAGAGGTAATTTGTTCTAAATCTTGCATTATTTGTTGATTTTCTATTGTATAAGGATCTATTTTTACTAAGCATCCTTGAATCGTTTTAGAAAGACATAAAGAAGCAAAATCATTTATAAAAGTATCAGGAAAATCACTGGCAAGAATAACAATATTATTTTGATAAGTTTCATTTAAAAGAAAACTAATGTCTTCTATTTCTATATAAGGAGTAGAAAACAAAAGAACATAAGCATTTGATAACACTAAAGAATTTTTCTCTTTTAAAAAATAAGAAGAGGCAAGAGTAGTATCTATACAGTAGCCATTTAAGTAAGAAACTTTTAAAAGGGGAGATTCTTGTTCTTCTATTTGAATTGCACTCTTTCTTTTTACTTTTTGAAAAACTTTATAAATAAAATGACCTATTTCTTCTTCATTTGATGCAATAGTAGCAATGGTTTGTAAATCTTTGGCGGTAGGTTTTCTTTTTTCTTTATCTAATAAAGAAAGTACTTGTTCACAACTTTGTTGTAATTCTTTTTTTAAAATAATAGGATTTTTTCCTTTTTTTATTTCATTTTGACATGCATCAAAAAGACTTTCTAACAAAACAAGAGTAGTGGTTGTTCCATCTCCTACTAAAGTATTGGTTTTTAATGAAGCTTCTTTGGCAATTTCTAAAATCGTATTGATTATACTATCTTCACTTTCAATATTTTGTGCAATGGTTGCTCCATCATTTGTAATAAAAGGACTAAATAAAGAGTGATCAATAATAACATTACTCCCAATAGGTCCAAGAGTTGTTTTGACCGTATCACATAGCATGTGAATACTTTCTTGCATTTTTTCTTGTAATTCATTTCCATTGATAATTTTTTTCATAATTCACTTTCCATTTCTAACATATATTTCCAATATTTTTTGGGCATAAAATTCATACGACATCTTTCATTTTTTCTTTCTTGAATACCAATAGTTTTATAAAATGTTTTCCAAAGGTTTTCAAATTCTTGATTTTTTTTACTTTCTTGAAGAGAAATAAAAAATTCTGTTTCCTTTAAAAGATAATAATTTTTTTTATCATAGATACTTAGTATTCCCCGATGAACATCTTTAATAATCCAAAACTCATTTTTAAGTCTTTGTAAAAAATGCATAGAAAGTAAATCTATAATGTTATTAACGGGTTCTATTTCAGCATATAAAATAGAATGCTCTAATTCTTTAAAACGGAGAAAACCTTTGTATTTATGATTTTCTTGACTGACATAATGAGAAATTTTTAAGACTCGATTTACACATTTTAAATTACGATGCATAAGTACTTTTTCTTGATACTTACAATAATTTAAGTAAAAATAGTAAAGAATGAGTTCTTTATTTTCTTCTGTTGATAAATAAACGTAATACATTATTTTATAAATAGAAGCACAAAGAGTATAGTCTTGTTTGGGAATCTCTAAATCAATAATCTCTTCTAATAAATTCGGTTGATATCCTCTTGGTAAAATACGATCCGGTTTTATAAAAAATTTGGCTAAGTAAACAATTAGATTTAAAAGGGATGAGAAATTAGGTTCATATACATACACTTTATCCATTAAAATAACCTCAACTGTTCATGCTTCTTTTCCATTAACTTTTGTTGTTCATAGATTAAGTTTGCTTCAATAAATTCTTTATTCAGTAAAGTCGAATCGAAAAGATATCTTCCATTACAAGTAATAAAGTATTTTGCTCGTTTTAAAACAACTCCCATCTTTTTTAAATCTTCAAATTGTAATTTAAAAACTTTTCTAGATGCATTAATTCTTTTGGCACTCGTAACACCAATACCAGGTATTTTTAATAAATCAAGATAAGAACATGTATTAATTTCTTTAGGAAACTCATTTATATGTTTTAAAGCCCAATCCGTTTTTGGATCAACTAAAATATTAAAATTAGGATTTTGTTCATTTAGTAAGTCACTTACTTTAAAGTGATAATATCGTAATAACCAATCTGCTTGATAAAGTCTATTTTCTCTTATCAAAGGAGGTTTTTTGATAGTAGGAAGGAATTGATCTTGATTAACGGGTACATAAGCAGAATAAAAAACTCTTTTTAAAGCATAATTTTTATATAATGTTGCACTTTTATTTAAAATATCTAAATCCCTTTCTTTTGTTGCCCCAATAATCATTTGAGTACTTTGTCCAGCTGGTACAAATTTTTTATTTTTATGGGTTTTGACATAATTCATGATTTTATCTACATTTTTATATTCTTTATTAGGAGCAAGTAATTTTAATCCTTGTTCTGTAGGAAGTTCAATATTAGCACTTAATCGGTCTACTAGAGTACCTAATTCTTTTAATAAAGATTCACTTGCTCCTGGAATAGCTTTAGCATGTATATAGCCACCAAAATGATATTTATGTCGTAAAAGTTTAATTGTTTTAATTAATAATTCCATAGTATAATCAGGACTTTTGATAATACCAGAACTTAAAAATAAACCTTCAATATAATTTCTACGATAAAAATTTAAAGTAATTTCACATATTTCTTCGGGAGTAAACATAGCTCTTGGAATAGAATTACTTTTACGATTTAAACAATATTTACAATCAAAAATACAAGTATTAGTAAGTAATATTTTTAAAAGAGAAATACATCTTCCATCACTAGCAAACGAATGACATATGCCTGAAAAAGAAGCATTACCGATTCCATTTTTGTTCTTTCTAGTACTTCCACTAGAAGAACAAGAAGCATCATACTTAGCACTATCAGCAAGAATTTTTAATTTTTCTTGTATATTCATAGTTATCACCCATTTTATTATACCCTAAAAAAATAAAAAATCAAACAAATGTTTGCAAAAATAAATGGAAATTTATGTCAATAAAAAATACTTGTTTTTAGCAAGTAATTTTTCTTTTTACATATAATAAAGTGTAATACAATTTAGTTAAAAACATTGACTTTTATAAGAATTTATATTATATTAATAGTGCATTTGAAAAAGTGCATATAGAAGCAAATGTTTCTCGCTTACGGGTGGTGCGAGTAATAAATGATCCCGAACGAAAATGTTTCTCACTTACGGGTGGTGTGAGTAATAAATGATCCCGAACGAAAATGTTTGAAAACTTTATCAAATTAGATAGAGTTTTTTTAATTAATATTTCTTTTATAATACTTTTCTTTTTATTGAAAATCATTTATAATTATTTTAGAAAATATGGAGGAAAAGAAATATGAAAAAGATAAACAAAATCCTCCCAACCAGCAAATCTAGTCTGGGGGGGGGGTATATTAAATAACAAACCTAGATTAGAAAGATTTATCAAAAATAAAAAACAGAAACAAATTTTAATAGGAACAATTATAGGACTTGTAG
>CANRCV010000036.1 GCA_947629205.1 uncultured Bacilli bacterium | reverse complement strand
CCTTCAAATAAATTTGAAATGGTTTCTAATTTGTTTTGATTCATTTCATACCCTCCTGATAAAAGCATCATATCAAATAATTAAAATGTTTGTAAATATTTTTTTAATGATTTAATCAATTGAATGTAAAAAAAAACAAACCAATAAGATTTGCTTATAAAAATTATACCAATTATAATCCTAAATAGGTAATTCTAGCATACCCATCACCAGTATTTCCATCCATATTTCCTTCTGTACCATCATGTGTAGGCATTCCAGTATGTTCTCCTTTTGTATCGGTCCAACTATATCCTGCACCATCAATCATTTTGGTATCAGTAAAAACATATCCGGAATAATGCGTAGAAAAACCGGTATGTTTAATTGCATTACTTGTAGAAGATTCTTCTATGGCATCACAACCTTTATGTCCTGAAATGAAGGATGAGCCTCCTCCTCCAGAACTTACATTACCATTTGCATTGGATCCGCTACCTCCACCGTAGTAACCAGATCCTCCACCACCTCCAACATATTTTCCATATGTCCATTGGGAATTTGAATATGGAGCTCCACCACCTTTACCAAAACTACCTTTTTCCCCTAAAAAGGAGTTTGACCACGTGTTACTTATCCCTCCAGCAGTTTGAGAAGCCCCTTTTGGAATGCCAGATAAACCACTAGTAGTAGAATTTCCTCCATCATAACCAATTAAACCACCAGCATTACCACCATTTGCCATGGCTTGAGCACTAAGTGCACCAAAGCCACCACCTCCTGCAGCAACCATGATTCTTGATTTTAAACTATCAAAATCACTCCAATTACCATTTACAAGACGAATATCAGTAGAACCACCACCATTTTCACCATTACTTGTCGAAATTCCTCCACCATTGGTTCTATTGGATCCACCAACAAAAATATAAAAATTTTCATTTTCTTCTAAAGAAAGAATTCCACTCGTGTATCCGCCTTTTCCACTGATACTATTAGTGCCTCCTTGGGCTCCCCATAATTCAAATTGATAGTTTCCTTTGCAAGGCGTAGTAAATTCTTGCCCCATTTCACTCATAGTAAAATTCCATTGTGTATTTACATTGACATGGCATAATCTAAAATCCGGTACTTTTCCTTGTATTACATTATAACTTTTTTCATCTTTATACATAGCAAAAGTGCGGTATAAAGTTATACCACCAATAAGTACTATGATTCCTATTATTGTTCCTATTAAAATTTGTTTTTGCTTTTTATTTTTAATAAATCTTTCTAATCTGGGTTTGTGATTATCTAATATACCCCCCCCCAGACTAGAATTGCTGGTTGAGAGACTGTTATTTTTCTTCATAACTTTCCTCCTACTATATTTTTATTTTATAAAATTATTTTTACTTTCGCAAGTACGTTTTATAATTCATTGACTATCTCTTTAAAAACACGGCCTCTTTCTTCGAAATCTTTAAATTGATCCCAAGAAGCACAAGCTGGACTAAAAAGAATAACATCTCCTTCTTTACTTATTTCATAAGCTTTCTTAGTTGCTTGTTCTAAGGTATCTACAACAAGTGAAGAAATACCACATTCATTTGCTAATGCATTTATTTTATGTTTGGTTTCTCCATAAGATAAAATACAAGTAACATGGTTTAAATGTTCTTTTAAACTATCAAAAGGAATATTACGATCTAATCCACCCATAATTAAAATTGTATCTTTTTTAAAAGAATCAAGAGCTATAATCGTCGATTCATTATTTGTTGCTTTTGAATCATTATAAAAACTACGTTCATTTTTAGTACAAACATATTCTAAACGATGTTCAACTCCACTAAAAGTACTTAAAAATTCTTTAATTTGATCATTGGTTATTCCATATTGTTTAGCAATAACAATAGCAGCCATACAATTTTCGTAATTATGATTTCCTTGTAGTAAAATATCATTCGTACTGATAATTTCTTCTCCTTGATAAATAATTTTATTATCTTTTAAATAAATATCTGCTTGATTTTTACTGGAAAAATAAATCTTTTTAGAAGGTATATCTTGTATTAAATGTAAAACATCTTGATTTTCAGCATTAACAATAGCAATATCTTCTTCTGTATGGTGATTAAATATTTTTTTCTTGGTTTCTTTATAATGTTCATAAGTTCCATGAAAATCTATGTGAACAGGACTTAAATTGGTTAAAACACTAATATGGGTCTTAAAATCATATAAATCAAGTAATTGATGATCAGAGATTTCTAAAACCAATAGATCTTTACTTTTAATTTCTGGTACTAAACTGGCAAGAGGAATACCAATATTACCTCCTAAAAAGACACGATGTGGACCATATTTTAAAAGTTCATATGTAAGAGTTGTAGTGGTCGTTTTTCCATTTGATCCCGTAATACCAATAATTTGTACATCTTTGGGTAAAAAAGAAAAACTTGCTTCCATTTCATTTATAATAGGAATGTTTAAATCTCTGGCTTTTTGTAAAGCAATATGGTCTTTTTGAATAGCAGGATTTTTAATAATTAAATCAATCGTTTCATCAATTAAATCTTCTTGCTTACTTGTAATAACTACCCTAATATTTTGTTCTTGCATTTCTTTTAAAAGGCTTTCTTCTTGTTCTTTTATATCACTAATAATAATTGTATTATTATAATTTGCTAAAAATTTAGAAATAGCTGTACCACTTCTAGCCATTCCTAAAACAACAATTTTTTTATTTTGTATCATAATTTCCCAACTTTCTTTTTAAATAATATGGATTTTCTTTTTGAAATATTGTAAAAAGATCTTCTTCCTCTTTTAGAGAAGGTATATTTATAATAGGAAAGTTTATTTTTTTAAAAAAAGATAAACCATGACTATTACGAATAGCAACACTAGCAATAAAATAAGGAAAGTCTTTTAACTCTTCACTGTATTTTTCTAGAAAAAGTTCTATAATTTTTGAACCAATACCTCGTCTTTGGTATTCTTCTTTTATACCAATAGAAAGAGATAATGCTGTATCGTTTATAAAAGTTAAAGAAAAAAGACCAACCAGTTGATTTTCAAAACATATTCCTCTTAAAAAAAAGGAAGGATAAAAAAAATCAATAAAAGGATGAACGGATTTATCTTGTGCTAAACTTTGGCGAATTTGATAAAACTCCTCTTTGGTAATTAAAGAAAAAGAAACTTGTTCTGTATTCATTTTATTCCCCCTGTTCTTCAATTTCTTTTAATTTTTCTCGCATCCATATTGGTAGTTTCATTTGTAAAGGTTTAAACCCCGTTTTGGTATCTTTTATTTTACCATACCTTGGAATTAATTTATAATTAATATTTTTAATGGATAATTTTAAATGATGTTGTTTAGGATCGACCTCTATTACCTCACAAAGAATATCTTCTCCAATGGATACATAGTCGGTGATAGATTTAACAAAATGATTGGATATTTGTGATATATGAATAAGACCATTATAATTTGCATCTAAAGAAACAAAAGCACCAAATTCTTGAATTCCCGTTACTTTTCCTTCAATGATATCTCCAACTTGATAATCTGGCATAATTCCACCTCTTTATCATTATACCATTTTATTTTTAATTTTGTTATAATAGAATCTAGGTGATGCAGAAATGGAAGAAAAGATTAAAAATTGTATAGAAGAAATAAGACCTTACATGAATATGGAAGGTGGAGATATAGAATTTATTAAATATGAAGATTTTTATGTTTATGTAAAATTAAAAGGACATTGTGTAGAATGTAATTATCAAGATGTTACTTTAAAGGAAGGTCTTTTGGAAATGTTAAAAAAAGAAATTCCAGAAATTGAAGGAATTATTAATGTCGAGTTATAATTCTTTTTTTTGACTTACAATCCATTCTACTCTTTCCATAGGAGCATAGTGACTTAAAACCTCATACATATCTTTTAAAAATAGTTCATAATCCTCTGCTTTATTAATAATAGGAATTAATGCTTCTTCTTCCATTTCTCCTTCAATTACTTTTTCATAAATATCAAAATAAAAGGAAGGATATAACAAACGAGCATATAAAAGTTGATAGCCATAAATACTTAAGGGATTTTGTTTTAAATAAGCATGTACCTCAATCCATAAATCTTCATAAGAATTAAAAAATAAAGATTTAAAATAAGAGGCAATATCTCTTAATTCAATATCAATTACATAATGAAGAGGATTAAAATAGTTTATATTGAAATTAGGAAAAACAACTCTTTTTCTTTGTAAAGTAATTTTTTCTTTTGGACTAATTTGATACTTTTTTTTCGTACTATTCACATAACTAATAGCATTTTCAACTAACCCTATATAATAACTAAAACTATTTAAAATAATGGTTTTATCTTTTCCTAATTGTCTTACTTGGTATTCAAAATAATCGACTTTAGAACTCCATAATTCTGCCCATTGATTACGATAAAGAATACTTTTTTTTCGATTAACAACCAATTGATGATTAAAACGTACCATATCCAAAATATCATACTCTTCATTTGGTTTGGTATATTCTAAAAGAACATATTTTTTTTGCTCATACAAAGTAAGATAAGAACGTTGATTATTTAAAATAAACTGTGCTGTAGGTATTTTTTTATTGATTAATTCTTGATTTAATAAAACTAATTCTTCTAATTCTTCTTCACTACGTTGATAAGGGACAAAGTAATACATTTTCTCTTGATAAGAAAAAGAAACAAATTCTTTTTGTTCTATTAATACAACATCATAAAGATTATAATAAGTTTTTAATAGTTCATCCATAGTATCACTACTATTATTGTATTAAAAAAGCTTAGGTATTATGCCTAAGCTGCTTTTGTTAAATTCTTTGTAACATCATCATTATTTTGATTTAATATTTGTTGTGCATTATCAAAAGTTTGTTTTGATAATTCATTAATTTTATAGGCTTCTTCTAATTGTCTTCCTATTTCTTCTTTCATTTCTTCCATTGTTTTAATATATTTATTGGTAATTTCTTTTACTTGTTCAATTAATTCTCCAGCTGTTTCAACATAAGATTTGGCAACAATAGAATTTTCTTGTGGTTGTGGAGTCTCTAAACTTGGTTGTTCTTCTATATTTGCTTGTGGTTCTACACTTTGTTGTTCTACAACACTTTCTACTGGTATTGGTTCTGGAGTAATTGGTTCTAAAACAGGTTCTGCTTCTATAGTAGGAGCACTTTCCATAACTGGAGTTTCAAATGGATTGATGACTGGTTCTTCTTCTGTTTTTGTTTGGGTACTTAAAAATTCTGCATAATTACTTTTTAATTTACTTAAATTTGCATCTCTTAAAGCTAAATCATGCATAAAATCTTCTGTAACATTAATTTCTCCTTCTGGTAAAGCATAAGTAAAGTCCGTTTTTTTATCATGTAAATCATCTACAAGTAATCCTTTTGCTTTTTTCCATTCTTCTGCATCTACAATTTTACTGAAACAATCCTCATTTGCTGGTTTATAACTTACTCCAACGACTTCATTATTATTTTCTACTTTACCAGTTTTAAATACAATATACTCTGTTGTATCAGTTGCTTTATAAGCCGTTATGACTTCTTTTTGTTCTGTTCTTTGATTAGGATATTTTATCATTATACTTGCCATGTACCATTCCTCGCTATTCTAAACTATATTATAGCAAACAAAAAAAGCTATTTCAAGGGGTGTTCCTTAGAAATAACAAAATGTCGTGTGCAATTAAAATAGAAATGTGACAGTTATTCCAATTTGCCATCAAAATTTCAGGAACCGATAATGTGATGATAA
>CANRCV010000035.1 GCA_947629205.1 uncultured Bacilli bacterium | reverse complement strand
AAATTTTAATAGGAACAATAATAGGACTTATTTTATTAATTGGTGGTATAACTTTATACCGCACTTTTGCTATGTATGAAAATAATAAAACGTATAATGTTATCAAAGGAAAAGTTCCAGATTTTAGAAACTACATAAATAATGATATCAATTTGGCCGTCAAAATAAATGGGGCAAGCTCAACAATCGTACCGCAAAAAGGAAATTTTACGAATATAAAAGTAGATTGTGATAAAGAAACAAATGGAGAATGGGATACAGATCGTTGGGGATTATTTATGTCTAAAATAAAACTAAGTCCCACCTCTTGTAGTGTAGAGTTTACTATTCAAGAAGGAGATAATTGGACATTTAGTTATACGGGAGAGGAACAATCCTTTATTGTCCCGATAAAAGGAAAATATAAAATTGAATTATGGGGAGCTCAAGGTGGAATTGGACGTCTTGATTATGATAATGCAAATAATGCAAAACCTGGAGGTAAAGGTGGATATACTGTTGGAGAAATTGATTTAGATGTTGGTAAAAACTTTTACATCTATGTTGGTGGAAAAGGTGGGGATGCTGCTGTAGTTGAAAAACATACCGGAGGTACAGCTGGTTATAATGGCGGTGGAATTGGAGGAAATGATACAAGTGGTGATGCTTGTCCCGATGCTGGTGGAGGTGGAGGAGGAGCCACCGATATTCGTCTTGTAAACGGGGATTGTGATGATTTTAACAGTTTGAAATCCAGAATTATGGTTGCTGGAGGTGGTGCTGGAGGAGCATATGGCGGCAATGGTAGAGTTGGAGGTAGTAATAGTATCGATACCAACGTCTATCAATTTGGTTTAGGAGCAAATGGAATAACTTCTGGTGATGGTAGTGGCGCCGGAGGTGGCGGTTATATGGGAGGTGCTGAAGGTTTGGCTAATTTTCCTGCTTCTCCTGGATATGGTGGGACCTCATATATTTCTGGCCATGAAGGTTGCAAAACCATTGATCAAAACGCAACAAGTGATAATGTAACGTTTAGTGATCAATCCAAACATTATAGTGGTATCTTTTTTACGAATACCCAAATGATTGATGGATCAGGTTTTGCTTGGACAAGTGAAAAACAAACGCAAGTAACCTTACCTGCTTCTGGAGATACTACTGGAAATGGTTATGCTAGAATTACGTATTTAGGAAGCTAATCTTCCTTTTTTCTTGTTTATTTATGCAATAATTCTTGTCTTTTTTTCTCATTTTTTATATAATAAGGATAAGTTAAAAATAGGAGTATGTGCTATGAGAAAAATATTAGCTGGTGTCGATATTGGATCGAATACGATTAAAGTAATTGTGGCAGAATTAGTCAAAAATAAAGTAAATGTGCTAGCTGTTGCTGAAAAAGAAACAAAGGGAATTAAAAATGGCCTTGTAGTCAATCCAGATACCTTTACTCCTGTTTTAAAAGAAGCTATAAAAAAAGCGGAAGATATTTTAGGTTTAAAAATAAAAAAAGTAGTGATTACGGTTCCTAGTTTTGATGCGGAATTTCAAGTTGGGGATGGCTTAACAACTATTACAAGTGAAGATAAAGTAATTAAAGGTATTGATATTGTAAGAGCCATGCAAGCCAGTATTTATAATCGTATTCCTGAAAATTATGAACTTGTGGATATTGTTCCTGCTGGTTTTAAAATCAATGAAGAAGAAACCGTTCAAAATCCTTTAAATTTAGTAGCAGAAAAGTTACAAGTAAAAGCGATTATTACTATGGTACCAAAAAGAAATATTGTTCCTTTACTTGAATGTTTTCAAAAAATTGATGTAGAGGTCATTGATACATGTCTTGGTTCTATTGGGGACTATTATGCTTTAAGAAATGAAAAATTAGATGATCAAGTAGGAGTACTTATTAATATTGGAGATGCTATTACAACCATTTCTGTCTTTAATAAAGGTTTATTGATGAATACAGAAATAATCGAAATAGGTGGACAAAATATTGATAATGATATATCATTTATATATAAAGTAACGAAGAATGATGCAAAAAACTTAAAAGAAAATTTAGGTTTGGCTCATAAACGATTTGCTCAAGCCAGTAATGCTCAATCTGTTACTA
Source organism: uncultured Bacilli bacterium (assembly GCA_947629205.1). Lineage (GTDB taxonomy): Bacteria > Bacillota_I > Bacilli_A > RF39 > UBA660 > MGBC108787. Next base: position 3,735 of record CANRCV010000035.1, on the reverse strand, counting down.
ATAAATTGGGAGAAGATATTTCGATTAACCAATATGAGTTAAGTGAAATTATAATGAGTCGTTTAGAAGAAATCTTAAATCTTGCAAAAAAACAAATTAATCACTTAACAAAAAAAGAAATTCATTATATAATAGTATCGGGTGGCGTAAGTGAAATGGTTGATTTTGATTTAACCTTAGAAAGTGTATTTGGACGTAGTGCTAAACTTGCTATGATGCGAGAGATAGGTATTCGTAATAACAAATATTCTTCTTGTTTAGGAAGTATTAAGAATTACAATCATAAATTAAAATTACGCGGCAAAGAATTTTCTATTTTTTCACCAGAAGAAATGGAAGAATTAAGTGGGAAACATAAAAAAATAAATTTAGCTGATAATTCTATTTTAGGTAAATTATTTGGATATTTTTTTGATAATTAAGGAGAGTGTAGATGATGGATGGAATGAATAATGGTTTAAAAATTAATCCAATTGCCAAAATTAAAGTATTTGGTGTTGGTGGTGGTGGATGTAACGCTGTTAATCGTATGGTAAATGAAGGGGTACAAGGCGTTGAATTCTATGTTGTAAATACCGATAAACAAGTTTTAGATGAATCAAAAGCAAAGCATAAGATTCAAATTGGTGAAAATATTACTGGTGGAAGAGGAGCTGGATCTAATCCTGAGATTGGTCGTGAAGCAGCTTTAGAAAATAAGGCTGAATTAGAAGAAGCGATTCGTGGAGCAGATATGGTTTTTGTTGCTTGTGGACTTGGTGGAGGAACTGGTACAGGTGCTGCTCCCGTTGTTGCAGAAATTGCTCAAGAATCTGGTGCTTTAACAGTAGGAATTGTAACGAAACCTTTTAGTTTTGAAGGTAAAAAAAGAATGGAACATGCTTTAGTAGGTGTTGAAGAATTAAAAAAACATGTTGATACTTTAATTATCATTCCAAATGATCGTTTAAGAGAAATTATTGATCGAACAACTAGTTTTGAAGATGCCTTTAAAGAGGTAGATAATGTTTTACATAGAGGAGTACAATCTATATCAGATTTGATTGCTGTTACAGGAATTATTAACTTAGATTTTGCTGATGTAAAAACGGTTATGCAAAATTCTGGTACTGCATTAATTGGTATTGGTATGGGTGTTGGTGAAAATAGAGCAGTTGAAGCAGCAGAGCAAGCCGTATCGAGTGTTCTATTAGAAACTACAATTGAAGGGGCAACCGATGCTATTATTAATGTTACTGGTGGAGATTCTTTGACTATGTTTGAAATCGAAGATGCTGTTAATACAGTACATAACGCTGCTAATAGTGAAATTAATATTATATGTGGTGCTATGCGTAATAACAATTTAACAGATGAGGTCATTGTAACCGTTATTGCTACTGGTTTTGATGGAGCTAAAAAGGAAAGAGAAGAAAGAAAAGAAGAAAATACATTTGGTTATCGTGAAGATAAAATGAAAAGATATGAGGAAGAAAGCGATAATGATAGTGAATATGATATTCCTCCTTTCCTAAGAAATCATGATAATTTTTAAAAAAGCAAAATACGACATCTTTTGATGTTGTTTTTTTATACAATTTTTTTGGTGATACTATGAAAATCTATGTGGATTTATTAATTCTTTTAAATAGTTACTTAGATTTTTTAATTTTATTAACCACTAGTGTTACTTTAAAACGAAAAATTTCTATAAAAAGACTTTTATTTGGTACTTTATTAGGAAATTTTTCTCTTATTTTTTTATTTATTCCAGTATCTACTTCTTTTTTATTTTTGATAAAAATATTACTGGCTTTTTTTATGAATATTATTACTTTTCATTATCAAAATTTAAAATATACACTGAATAATTTAGGTTATTTTTATATGATTAGTATTATTCTAGGTGGAATTCTTTACTATTTCAATTTAGAATTTTCCAATACCAGTTTGGGAATGTTTTTAAAAATGCATCATCTAAATATAAATCTTTTATTTTTGCTTCTTATTTCTCCACTTATTTTATATATTTATTATAGACAAGCCAAAAAATTAAAAACAACTTATGATTTAATTTATGATTTAGAAATTGGTTTGAAAAATAAACAAGTTTTAAAATTAAAAGGGTATTTGGATACAGGCAATCAATTAAAAGATCCAATTACCAATAAACCTATTTTATTAGTAGAAAAAGGACTGATTCAAGAAGAAAATGAAAAAATTTATTATATTCCTTTTCATAGTTTAAATAATCATAATCTATTAAAATGTTGTAAACCATCTTATGTCAAAATAAAAAATAAAATCTATAAAAATTATCTTCTTGGTTTAAGCGACAAAAAATTTAATATGGAAGGAATAGAATGTATTTTGAATAATCAATTAAGGGAGGATTTAGAATGATTAAAAAAATATTGTTATGGTTGAAAAAGAAATATGCTTTCTGTTTCTTTGTGGGGAGTACCGATAAATTACCACCCCCTTTATCAAAAGAAGAGGAACTATCTTTACTCATTCGGTTTAAAGAAGGGGATTTAACTGCTAGAGATACATTAATTGAACATAATTTAAGACTTGTTGTCTTTTTAGCCAAAAAATATGAAAGTTCAGGATATGATATAGAAGATTTAGTCAGTATTGGTTCTATTGGTTTGATTAAAGGAATTAATACTTATAAAATTGATAAAAATATTAAACTAGCTACTTATGCTTCTCGTTGTATAGCCAATGAAATTTTAATGTTTTTAAGAAAAAATAAAAAAAGAAAAACGGAAATATCTTTTGAAGATGCACTAAATTATGATAGTGAAGGAAATGAATTACATTTAGAAGATATTTTAGGAACAGATGATGATATTGTTATTAAAGAATTTGAAAATTCAATGGATAAAAAGATGTTAGCACAAGAAATCAATAAATTGGATAAAAGAGATAAACAAATTATGGTTTTAAGATATGGTCTTAATAATACAGAAGAATATACCCAAAAAGAAGTAGCAGAAATGTTAGGAATTAGTCAATCTTATATTTCAAGAATTGAAAAAAAGGTTATTAAGAATTTAAAAAATTTGTTAAAAACTTAAAATACGAAAAAATTTCGTATTTTTTTAGTATAATGTTGTTGGTGATTACATGATAAAAGTTTTATTTGTTTGTTATGGAAATATATGTCGTTCTCCTATGGCAGAATTTATTTTAAAAAAATTAATAGAGGAAGAAGGATTAAATAAACGATTTTGTATTTCTTCTTCTGCAACAAGTACAGAAGAGATAGACAATCCTATTTATTGGTTAGCTCAAGAAACATTAAAAAAACATCATATTCCTTTTTCTTCTCACAAAGCCAAAAGAATGACGCAAGAAGAGTATGATAGTTATGATTATATTATTGGAATGGAAAAGAGAAATTTAATGGATATAGAATACTTATTTGGTCGAAATCGTCATTTGTATTGTTTACTTGATTTTACCAATGAACCAAAAGATATTGAAGATCCTTGGTATACAAGAGACTTTGAAACATCCTATCAAGAAATAGAAATCGGTTGTAAAGCCTTTTTAAATTTTATAAAAAAAACCTTCTCTTGAAAAAATATATAAACTATTATATAATCAAAATGTAAGTGTTACCAAGATTGGATAACGCCTACTATAAATAGTGGACGCTATACCATAAATAGATAAATCTATTTTTGGTTAGCGCTTTTTTATTTTAAAATTAATAGTATAACAACTACTAACAGTAAAACAATAATG
>CANRCV010000034.1 GCA_947629205.1 uncultured Bacilli bacterium | reverse complement strand
GTATACGGAGTTGATTGTTTACCTACATCATCTGTTATTGGATAGGCATGATGTAAAGTGATGGCATCACTTTCTTCTTCAATTTCTAATTTAATACAATCTGTTCCTAATACATTGATTCCTTTTTCTTCTTTTGTAGTTCTTATATAAGCATAACTTATACCGATGATAAGTACAAGTATCAGTATACTTACTATACTCGTTATTATCCTCTTTTCTAATCTAGGTTTATGATTATTTAATATACCCCCCCCCAGACTAGAATCTAGAGTTGGGAGGTTTTTATTTTTCTTTTTCATATTTCTTTTCCTCCTATTTTTCTATAACTATTATACACCACATCTATTGTTTTTTACAATAGAAAAAGAAAGATTACTCTTCCTTTTCATAATCACAATTAGCACAAACAATTTTGTCTTTCTTTTCTACTAATAAACTCTCACAATTTGGACATTTTTCTCCAGTTGGTTTATACCAAGAAGCAAAATCACATTTTGGATAATTGGAACATCCATAAAAATTTTTTCCTTTTCTGGTTCTTTTTTCTACAATTTTTCCATTACATTTAGGACAGTCAGCTAATTCTTTTACTTGTCTTTCTTCCTTTTTTATATATTTACATGTTGGATAATTGGAACAAGCAGTAAATTTACCAAATTTTCCATTACGAATCACTAAGTCACTGCCACATTCTGGACAAATTTCTCCAGTTTTTTCCGCTTCTTTTTTCTCCATTTTATCAAATGCTTCTTCTACCATAGGTTCAAATTTATTATAAAAATCTTTTAATACTTTTACATTGTCTTTTTCATGTTCTGCTATTTCATCTAAATCGGTTTCCATAGCACTTGTATATTCAACATTTACAATATCACTAAAGAATTCTTGTAATTTATCTGTTGTTTCCATACCAATTTCTGTTGGTATTAATTTTTTATCTTCTAAATTGACATAACCACGATCTTTAATAGTAGATAAAATGGTTGCATAGGTACTTGGTCTTCCTATTCCTAAATTTTCCATTTCTTTAATTAAACTACTTTCTGTATATCTTGGAAGTGGTTTGGTAAAATGTTGTTCTTTTACTATTTCATTAGCAATTACAGTATTACTTTTATAATTTTGAAAATCAGGAAGAATCGTATCTTTTTGTTCTTCATAATCTTCATATACTTTTAAATAACCATCAAATACTAACATACTTCCTGTGGTTTTAAACGTATAACCATTATTTTCTAATATGACAGAAGTTGTTTTAAATTTTGCACTTGCCATTAAAGAAGATAAAGCTCGAACATAAATTAAATTATATAGTTTATATTCATCAGCTGTTAAATATTTTTTCATACTTTGTGGAGTACGCATAATACTAGTGGGACGAATACCTTCATGGGCATCTTGCATCGTTTTATCTTTTTTACCCATTTTAACACTACCAATATATTCTGGTCCAAAGTTTTTCTTAATATAGTTATATGTTTCTTCTACAAAAGTATTGGATACTCTTTCCGAATCTGTACGCATGTAGGTAATTAAACCAACCGTTTCGCTTCCTATATCTACACCTTCATAAAGTTTTTGCGCAATACGCATTGTTTTAGAAGGAGCAAAATTAATTTTATTGGCAGCCATTCTTTGTAAAGTAGAGGTTTTAAAAACTGGTTTGGCATTTTTTAAAACATCACTTTGTTTCACATCTTCTATTTTAAAAGCAAGAGTTAAACGATTTAAGATATCATTAGCTTCTACCTCACTTTTTATCTCTACTTTTTTACCATGATATTTTTCTAAATCAGCTGTAAAATCTTTAAAATCAGCTATAATAGTCCAATATTCTTCTGGTTGAAAGGCATCAATTTCACGTTCACGATCAACAATTAGTTTTAAAGCCACACTTTGTACTCTTCCAGCACTCTTTCCTCCAGTTTTTGATTGCATTAACTTACTTAAACGAAATCCTATAATACGATCAAGTATTCTTCTTGTTTCTTGACTTTTTACTAAATTTTCATCAATTTTTCGCGGATGAAGAATAGAATCAAGTACAACATCTTTGGTAATTTCATTAAAAACAACACGACTGTAATTATCATCTATATCCAAAGTATCTTTTAAATGCCAAGAAATCGCCTCTCCTTCACGGTCTGGATCAGTTGCTAAATACACAAAACTAGAATTTTTTACTTCTTTTTTTAGCATATTAATATCTTTTGCTTTTCCTTTAATAGGAACATAATTAGGTTGAAAATCATGTTCAACATCGACACCAAGTCCAAATTTACCAGTTGTTGCTAAATCACGAATATGCCCTTTACTGGATACGACTTTATAATCACTACCTAAATATTTTTCTATGGTTTTACTCTTTGCAGGAGATTCCACAATCACTAATTTTTTCATATTTTTCCTTTCTATTGGTTGATTTCTGTATTTGTATCAAATTCATTTTGTACTTTATATTTTTCTAATCCTTCACTTAAATATTTAAAATAGTTTGAGGTAATGGCTAAATTACTCATTTTAATTTTATTATTAATATCTTTATTATACATAATAATTTCATCATTGGTATATTGTTGATTTCCAAAATAAGTCATTTTTCCAGTAGTTGCATTATAATACCCTATACTTGTTTCCCAAGAACCATCTGCAAAAATAACTCTATTTTTATAAGATGTACTATAATCTGGTGCAAAAATATCTTCTCCTACATATAATCTTGGATCGTAGTCTAAATCAAATAAATTGGCTACTGTTGGTACTAGATTCATATATGAGGTATATTGAGTAAATGTTTTAGCTTCTAAAGTAGGATTATAAATAACCAGTGGTGTTTGTTCAATATTATTTCTTTCTAATGCATCAGGTAAAACAGATTGAACATCACTATCATGTAATCCATAAGGATAATGATCTCCATACATCACAATGACTGTATCTTCAAGTATTCCTTTTTCTTCTAAAAGACTAAGTAAACGACCTAAAGCTAAATCAAGTTCTTTTAATTTAGACATATAACGTTTTAAACCAGTAGAATACTTTGTATCTTTAAATAAACTTAAATATTTATCTCCATATTCACTAGAAACATAATAAGGTTGATGAGATGTAACCGTCGTAAGCCATGTCATAAATGGTTTTGAGGTATCAATTCGTTTGATAGCTTCTTCCATAAGAGAAATATCACTTGGCCATTCTTTATATTCCCAACTAAATGGTATTTTTAAATCTTGTACACCATAGTAAGTACCACTACCCATATTCTTATGTATTGTAGAACGATAATAGTAAGTTTCCGTATAATTATGAAAAGAACTTGTTGTATAACCAGCATTATTAAATAAACCAAAAATACTTTCTGGATAAATATTATTCATATATTTATTTGCTGTACAAGTACGATATATACTAAATAAACTTACCATACCACTCATTTCATTATTTCCAGTAGCACAAGCATTTCTTGGAGAATAGTTATTGGTAAAACTATATCCTTCACTATACATTTTATAAAAATTAGGATAATATTCTGGATTAATAAAGATTTCATCAACACTTTCCATCATAATCATAATTAAGTTCTTACCTTTAAATAATCCCGTATAATCATTTTTATCGGTGATTTGTTGATTCATAAAATAACTATTTAAGGTTTTATAATTGGAATTGGTTGTTTCATTATTTAAAGTTTCCCAAGCAGTATCATCAATTACTCTAGTATAGTTAGTAACTTCTTTTTCTGTTTCATTGGTATCAAATATATACAATTCTTCATCATTTGTTTTAAATAAAGTCGTTTTTACATCCAAAAATCCAAAGACACTCGTTCCAAATTGATTGACACTAATGTTAGGATTTTCTGGTTTCTTAAATAAAGATTTGGTACTTTCTAGTTGTAGGGCATTTTGCATAAAGGATAGACTTAATGTTTTTTCATATACAAATGCTAATCCAACAAGTCCAATAGCAAAAACAATTCCCATTTTGATTTTTCTTTTTCTTTGGAATAAACTTTTTTCTTCTTTATAGAATTTCGTAAATATTCTTGGTTCTAAAAAGATTTTATAGACAATATATAAAATAAACGGAATAAGCATAGTCCAAAAAACCGGATCAAAAGAAGCAAAATAATCTCCAATATATTCTTTTACTGCTCCTAATTGACTACTTGTTCCAAAAGACATATATACACCTAAAAAATTTTGAAATCCTGCTTGTAAGATTGTATAAACAGTAATCACAAATAGAATAAGAGAACTAACAATATTTCCTATTTTATCTTTCATAAAAGAGGTTAAAAGACTAATTAGAAGGGCAACTAAATTACAACTAATAAAAATACGAAAGACTGCCCAATCCAAAATTGGCATCTTTTCTAAAATACGAAATAATATTTCAATGACAAACATAGGAATTAAAAATGAAATATAATTTTTAAACAGTTTGTTTTTCATAAACTTCTTCACCTTTCTCTATTAAATCACGAACTGGTTTATATGTAAACCTATAATTTTTAAGTGGACCATATTTTTTTAAACATTCTATATGAAGCTTTGTAGGATATCCTTTATGTTGGTCAAAATGATACTCTGGATATTTTTTATGTAATTCATACATCATTTCATCTCGCGTCACTTTAGCAATGACACTAGCAGCAGCAATGGATAAAGATAAGGCATCTCCATGAATAATACTTGTAGAAGGAATGTTAATATCAAGTTTCATAGCATCAATTAAAACATGTTCTGGAGTAATACTTAAATTTTTTAAAGCTTCTTTCATAGCTAATTTACTTGCTTCATAAATATTAATTTCATCAATTGTTTTGGCATCAATAACACCTACTCCAATAGCTAAAGCTTCTTTTTTTAATATTTCATAATATTGATTTCTTTTTTTCTCACTTAACTTTTTTGAATCCGTTAAACCTTCTAATTTATAATTTTTGGGTAAAATAACAGCAGCAGCAACAACCGGACCAACCAAAGGACCTCTTCCAACTTCATCTACTCCTGCTATTACATTTATATTTTTTTTATAAAGTTCTTTTTCATATTTTAATAAATCAACCTTTATTTGCATAATAACTACTTACTCCTCATAAGACATTTTATCACAAATTTTTAAAATGGTTCCATAAGATTTTTGGGAAAAAGAAAAAAAAGTAAAAAACTTTACTTTTAGCGATCAAAGGTAATCCCTTTAATATACTCTAAACGGATATCATCAATAATTTTTTTATTGACACGATCATAGTCAACCTCTCCATTACGGATGGCTCCCATATTTTGACCAATGGTTTCATAAACCAATTCTAAATCCTCTATTGTATCTATTTTAAATCTTTCTTTTAAAATGTCTGGATAATATTCTTTTAATGTTTTTAATATGTAGATGGCTACATCATCTAAAGGAAGAATTTCTTGTTTTATACTGGAAAAAGAAGCAAGGTTTAGGGCAACTTTTTCTTCTTTTAACTTTGGCCATAAAATCCCTGGTGTATCTAAAAGAGAGATAGGATAAGGGGTTTTTAACCATTTTACTTGTTTGGTCACTCCTGGAGTATTACCAACATCTGCAACATGTCTACCTGCCATTTTATTAATTAAAGTACTTTTTCCTACATTAGGAATTCCAACGACTAAAGCATGAATTTCTTTTTCTTTCATACCTTTTTCATTACGTTTTAATTGAATTTCATTCATCATTTTATAAGTTTCTTCCACTATTTTTTTATAATCACTGGCACTATTTAAATCAACAAGTAGTACTTTAGAACCAAGATTTTCATAATATTTTACCCATTTTTCCGTTACTTTTAAATCACATAAATCTTTTTTTGTCATAATTAAAAGTTTTGGTTTATTACGAATTAAATCATAAATATCCTTAATTTTAGAAGAATAAGGAATACGGGCATCAATTAATTCATACACAATATCGATTAGTGCATATTTTTCACTTATGAGTCTTTTGGTTTTGGCCATATGACCTGGGTACCAGTTGATATTTGTTTTTTGAAAATTTTTTTCTTCATTTGACATTTTAATCACTACCTTTTTCATTTAATAATTTAATTTTTTCTGCATTATTTAGAATATCTAATTGATATTTACATATATCACTTAGTATTTCAAATCTCTCTTCTTTTGATTTTCCTTCTTTAATTAACTCAGCATTATGTGATTCTAAATTAGATAAAACAGTTAATTCATTTATGGAAGCATAATCTCTCACATTGGAACTTTTTGCTAACTCTGGATTTAATTCTCGCCATTTCTTAGCAGTAGTATGAAACAGTATTACATTAAGAATATCAGCTTCTTCTGCATATTTTAACC
>CANRCV010000033.1 GCA_947629205.1 uncultured Bacilli bacterium | reverse complement strand
GACTAGCTTCTAGAGATGGGAGGTTTTTATTTTTCTTTTTCATAACTTTCCTCCTTATTTTCTATAACTATTATACACCACATCTATTGTTTTTTACAATAAAAAAAGAATCATTTAGAATGATTCAATGTTTAATTTTACTTTTTTCTTTTCATGCATATAAGAATAAGCTTGGACCATAGTTCGAAGAGCAGTGGCAGTTCTTCCTGATTTTCCAATAACAGCACCCATATCACTTTCTTTTACTAAAACCTCAAGTTGAATGCTATCTTCATCACTACCAATTTCTTTGACACTGACCATATCTTCTTCTTTGCAAATGCTTTTTACCAGAAAAAGTGTATATTCTACTATATCCATACTATTTACCTGCTTTTTTTACTTTTGATTCTGCATATTTTTTCATAATTCCTTCTTTAGAAAGAATATTTCTTACAGTTTCTGTTGGGATTGCTCCATTATTTAACCAATACATTGTTTTTTCTTCATCAATTTTAGTTTCTGCTGGATTGGTAATTGGATTATAAGTACCAATAACCTCTAAAAATCTTCCATCTCTTGGACTTCTAGAATCCGCAGCAACAATACGATAAAAAGGTCTTTGTTTAGCTCCCATTCTTTTTAATCTTAATTTAACTGCCATAGTTCTAATCCTCCTTTATTTCGAAATTAGTATAACATAGTAAAAGAGTAGTGTCAACTAATTTATGTTGACACTACTTTAAATAATCCTCATCAATTTCATCAATTTGTTGTTCATCTTCTTCTGTCATACTCTCCTCTTCTGTAACAACCTCATAATCATCTTCCTCTTCTTCAATACTTACTTTAATTTTGGTATCTCCCACAATTTCAACTCCTAATTCTTTTTCTACATTTAATTTAACAACACCATCTTGTATACTCACATTTGTTACGGTTGGTTGTTTTAAACTCCTTACAATAATTTCTTCATTATTCGTAAGTGTTGAATTGTCTTTTAAATGAACAGGCATTTTATCTTGATAATTAAATACTTGTGTACTAACTGCTGTTTTTGTATCATTATCATAAGAATACCAAACATTGACATCAAAAGATCCATCAATATTTACAATACCACCATTATTTTTTCCATTAAATCGATGATTAATCACCCAACAACCAAGTATCGTATCTGGTTTTAATTCTGGAGTAATCATAAATTCATTGGTACTTGTTTTTTTGGTTTTTCCAATAATAGCTTTTGTAACAATTTCTTTATAATTAGACATTTGTAACCCTCCTCTAATTTAATGTATGCAACTAAAGGGCATTTGTTCACTTTAGAATTGTATTTTTCTTTTATTTATGGTAGGATAAATAAGAAATTACAGGGGGAAACTAGAAATGGAAAGATTGCAAATGAAAGAAGAAACGTTAGCACAACTTCCACTTTATTATAAAAAAAGAACAAATGAAGCCATACTTTATCGTTTTGAAAACCAAATTATTAAACATTTTTATTATATAAGTGAAAATAAAATCAATACACTTTATGAATTAGAAAAAAGAGAAAAAGAATTTGAACAAGTAAAAGAATTGTTACTCTTTCAAAAAATCGTTGTCGACTACTACACCATTCTTGGTATACTAATGGAAAAAGGCTATGAAATCAATTTCCAAAATTATTGTAAATTACAAACAACTTCTTATAACGACCATATTGTTGTGTTAAAAAATATTGGACTTGTTTTAAAAAAATTAAGTATCTTACGTAAGCAAGAAGGAATTTTAACGGACTTCTTTATTGGAGATTTACACGAAAGTAATATATTAGTAGGAAAAAATCACGAAATTCAAATTTGTGACTTAGACAGTTGTAAAATTGGAAATAATAATCCTTTTTTAACAAAGTATTTACAATTTTTAAAAACCTATCTGGAAGTCACACAACGTTTACAACATAAATATCCTTTTTATCATTATTTATGTATTCCTAATGAAAATAGTGACCTTTATTGCTACTGCGTGATGATTTTTAAAACGCTTTTTAAAGTCGATATAACGAAACTAAGTAGTAATGCATTTTATCAAACCCTCTATTCTTTAAAAGAACAAGGATTACCAGAACCTTTATATCAAATATTTTTAAATTTATATAGTCCCAAAGAAAATGAAAATCCATACCTTTATTTAGAAGATATTCCTACAAATTTTGAAAAAAAGAGAGATTTTGTGTTAAGATAGTTTTAGGAGAGTGAGAACATGGATTGTTTATTTTGTAAAATTATAAAAGGAGAAATACCTTGTTTTAAAATTTATGAAGATGAGAAAGTGATTGCTTTTTTAGATATTCATCCCAAAAGTAATGGACATACGCTAGTTATTCCAAAAAAGCATATTACTGATTTTACCCAATTAGATAGTGAGACTTTACTCCATATTCATATGGTTGCTAAAAATATTGTAACGCTTTTAGAAGAAAGATTAAATGCTTCTGGATTCTGTATCAATACCAATTACTTAGATACCCAAGAAATTAAACATTTTCACTTACATATTGTACCTAGTAGTAAAGAAAAAGTAAAAGATGTACAAGAAATTTATGAACAATTAAAATAGTAGCTTTATAACTACTTTTTTTTTAATCTTCATACCAAATAGATTCTAAATTTACATTCGTACTTTTTGGTAATGGATCTGGTAAGCGAAATTTGGTTAATAAAGGGGTTTGAAAAGCACTACCAAATACTAAAGCTGTTCCTGGTTGTAATGTTTTTAACTTATCCATTTGTTGTTCTGATAAATTACTAGACATAGAAATAACTACATTTAAATCTTCTGGATAAAAAGTACGGAAAATAATAAAATTGGAACATTGTGATAAACTCGTAGTTGAAAGTTCACTTGGTCTTTGCGTAACAAAACATAATATTAAACCATACTTTCTTCCTTCTTTAGTAATACGATCAAAAATATTATAACCAAGAATATCAATATCATTATCATTTTGTACATAACGATGAGCTTCTTCTAAAATAACATGGATAGGAAAACTAGCACGATCTTTTAAAGAAGTAGCAAAATTAAAAAACAATTTCATATACAATTTCGTTAATATTTTTGCAAAACGATCATCTACATAATTAAAATTCATATTTAAAAGTTGGGCATACTCATTCATTGATGTTAAAAACATACTTTTAACAAATTGTTCTTTTTGAATATAGGAACCCTTATATTCAAAATATTTTCGTTCTCCACTATTTAAAATCGAATGTAATCTTACTCTTAAATCATTGGCTTTTTCATATAAAGAGACATTATTTAACATCCCTTCACTCATTAAAGCAAACTCTAAAGCATCGTATATATCTTCTAAATCATAAGCAATTTCTTCATTGTCTACCTCAAAATTTTGTATACGAACAAAACCATTTAAAAACTCAATAATAAATTGTAAAGCCCCCATTTTGCCATTAGCATCAATATTTAAACATTGTTTTAAAGTTCTTGTATAACCAGGTTGTACAATAGGGCTTTCTAAATTTAAATCTGGGGTATTAAATTGATTTAAGATAGAAATAATTTGATCTGCTAATTGAACAGAGGATTTACCACTTCCAATAATATCTAATAAAGTATTTGCAATAATTGAATTTTTATATTCAATTGATTTTCCTCCAGCACTTTTAAAAATTTTAACATATTGTAGTGTCTTTTCTAATATTGGTAATAAAGTATGATCATTTACATTTAATAAAAGAGCTAAATCATCTACCTCTAAAAAGTAAGCAGGAATGGATACAATTTCCGTTGTATCTTCGACTAATTGGGTTTTTGTTGTATAGTATTTGACATTAATTCCAGACATAGCATTGATTTTGGTTAAAGCCGTATGGTATTCTCCATAAACATCAAATATAACCATATGAACGTTTTTGGGTGGTTTTTGATTATAATAAAATAAATTTTGAATTATACTAGCGACTCCACAAGATTTACCACAACCAGAATTTCCTATAATAGCTAAATGTTTGGTTAATAAATCATTAATCTTAGCTGTAACATAATAGCCGTTATATAAGGCAGAAGAACCAATTAAAACATTATCGATTTGGGTATAATCTTGTTTTCCAATAATCATTTCAAGTTCTTGTTTATAAATAATACGACATTGACTATTTGTAGTAGGAAACTTTATATCTCCTTCAATAAAACAATTATTTTCAATTTGTCCTATTAATAAAATGGTAATAATCTCTTCTGTCATTCCTAGAATTTCTCCTACAATTTTATAAGATTGATCTTCAAAAATAACATGATAATTTATAAGATTTGATTGTATTTTTTTAGACAAGTTTTCCATTTGTAATAATTTATTTTCAATTTTAAGAATTTTTCCAAACATAACTAGTCACCCTATTCTTTCAATATCATACCATATTTTTAATGCAAAAAAAAGACTTATAATTTTATCTTATTTTACATATATTTTTAAATAGAAGGATGATTAAAAATGAAAACAAAAATAATAAGTATAACTTTATTTTGTATATTCTTATGTGGTATAAGTCTACTTTTCTTTTCTAAAAAGCCAAAGGAAGAAACAACACAAATAACTGGAACAATTTTAAAAGCAGAAAATGGTTCTATTACTGTCCAAAGTACCAATCAAAGTATCTATACCTTTCCTACTCAGGAAGATGATTTTACAATTGGAGATAAAATTGTTCTTGTCTATTCTGGTTTGTTAAATGAAGAACAAGAACAACAACAAGGAGAAATTTTAGAATACAACACTAGTTCCATTCAAGAAGAATTATTACCAGTTGAATGGCAAGAAGAAGGCATATTTAAAGACGAATTAGAAAAAGCTTATCAAAAACTAAAAACACTTTCTTTAGATGAAAAAATAGGACAATTATTACTTGTTCGTTATGATGAAGATAAAGCTTTAGAAGATTTAAAAACGTATCATTTTGGAGGATTTGTTTTCTTTGAAAAAGATTTTAAAAATAAAACAAAAGCAGATGTTGTAAACATGATGTCTACTTTACAAGAACAATCTAAAATACCCCTTCTAACGGCTGTTGATGAAGAAGGAGGAAAAGTTGTTCGTATTAGTTTCAATCCTAATTTAGTACCCTCTCCTTTTCTTTCTTCCAAAGAGTTATATCAACAAAATGGTTTTGATGCTATTAAAGAAGATACAATCAATAAAAGTCAAATTTTATCTATGCTTGGTATTAATCTAAACTTAGCACCTGTTGTAGATATTTCTACTAATGAAAGTGACTATATGTATGAAAGAAGCTTTGGAAAAGACAAAGATTTGACTGCCCAATATGCTAAAACCGTAATTGAAGCCAGTAAAAACACAAGTGTATCTTATACCTTAAAACATTTTCCTGGTTATGGAAATAATAAAGATACCCATAATGAAAGTGTCGTGGATACAAGAGACTATGAAACTATTATTCAAAATGATTTGATTCCCTTTGATGCAGGAATAAAATCTGGTGCAGAAGCGGTATTAATGAGTCATAATATTATTAAAAATATAGATGAAAAAAATCCTGCTTCTTTATCGGTCAGTCTTCATAACTTACTACGAAATCGTTTAGAATTTAGTGGAATCATTCTTACCGATGACTTGGATATGGGAGCCACTAAAAATATTAAAAATCGTGCTGTACAAGCAATTCTTTCTGGAAATGATATGATTATCACAACCGATTATGCATCAAGTTTTTCAGAGATTAAAGCAGCAGTTAATAACAAAGAAATAGCAGATGATTTAATCAATCGAGTTGCTTTAAGAGTTTTAGCTTGGAAATACCATAAAGGACTTATTACAGATAATGAAAAATAGAAATCGAAAAAAGATTTCTATTTTATTTGCCTAAATATGTAATTTTAGCATAACCATTGCCACTAGTATCTTCAGGTGTTGGTAATCCAATAGCAGTATCTTGCTTTTCACTGGTCCAAGCAAAACCAGATCCATCAATCATTTGCGTATGCGTAAAATAAAGTCCACTATAATGTTGTGATTGTTCGGTAAAAACTAAATTTTCATTTGTAGCATTTTGATCAATCGTTTTGCAGCCTTCATGACCTGAAATATAAGAAGTTCCACCAGAACCACCAAGATGTGCACCATTACTTTTTCCTCCCATATAGCCACCACCTCCGGCGCCACCGCCTCCGTTTCCAGCAACACCAGAACCACCAAGTCCAAACTGATACACATTTTCTGTTACTGTATTACTACCCCCTACATAACCAACTTGATATTCAGCACCACCGCCTCCGGCACCAGCAACCATAATTCTTGATTTTAAGCTATCAAAATTATTCCAATCCCCATTTACAAGGCGAATATCGGTGGCTCCTCCACCACCTCCAGCTGGTTCAGGAGATGTATCATGATTACTATCATCTCCACCTTTTCCTCCGCCATTATAGCCACCTAATCCACCTGTATATTTATAAGAACTACTTGCCGTTAGACCACCTAGTCCTCCTTTTTCTCCAACATATACATATAAACTTTGACCAGCTTCTAAATTGATTTCTCCAGCAG
Organism: uncultured Bacilli bacterium; assembly: GCA_947629205.1. Taxonomy (GTDB): domain Bacteria; phylum Bacillota_I; class Bacilli_A; order RF39; family UBA660; genus MGBC108787. The sequence goes on along the minus strand of CANRCV010000033.1, from coordinate 253 downwards.
TGTATCCGCCTTTTCCACCATTTATTAAAGTACTCCATTCAGCTCTACCTATTCCACCATCGGCTCCCCATAATTCTATTTTATACTTACCAGTACTAGGTACTATAAAAGATTGTTCATTTCCAGTATAAGCAAATGTCCATGAAAATCCTGTATTTAAAACAAAATTAACACTACATGAGGTGGGAACTTGTTTTAAATTTGATAAAACTAAGGTCCAATTTTCTTCATCCCATGTTCCAGTTGCATCATT
>CANRCV010000032.1 GCA_947629205.1 uncultured Bacilli bacterium | reverse complement strand
TCAAAAGACTTTTCGGTTTTATACATAGCAAAAGTGCGGTATAGTGTTATACCACCAATAAGTGCTATGATTCCTATAATTGTTCCTATTAAAATTTGTTTTTGCTTTTTATTTTTGATATATCTTTCTAATCTAGGTTTATGATTATCTAATATACCCCCCCCCCAGACTAGAATTGCTGGTTGGGAGGTTTTTATTTTTCTTCTTCATTTTTCTTTCCTCCTCTATTTTTCTATATTCATTTTATCATGAATTTGTTGTACTTTACAAGATGAAAAAAAGAGATTACTTACATCTCTTCTAATATAGCTTTAATTCTTCTTACTCCTGCACTACTTGCTTCTTCTTTTATAATTTTAAATTTTCCTAAAACAGAGGTATTTTTAACATGAGGTCCACCACAAAGTTCTTTAGAAATATCTCCAATAGAATAAACAGTAACAATATCTGGATATTTTTCAATAAACATACACTCTGCACCTGATGCAATAGCTTCTTCTTTTTTCATTTCTTGAACCGTTACATCAATTCCTTCTTGAATCCAATCATTGACTAATTTTTCTACTTGTTGTTTTTCTTCTTCACTTAGTTTATGATCACATGAGAAATCAAAACGCATTCTTTCACTTGTAATATTACTTCCCTTTTGATGAACAGTAGGACCCACTACATTTTTTAAAGCAGCGTTTAACAAATGCGTTGCTGTATGGTATTTCGTTTCTATTTCACTATTACCAGCAAGTCCTCCCTTAAATTTTCCTTGAGAAGCTGTTCTTGATAATTCTTGATGTTTTTTAAATCTTTCCCTAAAGCCTTCCTCGTCCACTGTAAGACCAATTTCACTTGCAAGTTCTATAGTAAGTTCTATAGGAAAACCAAAGGTATCATATAGGCGAAATGCTGTTGTTCCATCAATTGTCTTTTGATTTTTTGTTACTTTTTCAAATTCTTTTAATCCTTTTTCTAAAGTACGATTGAATTTTTCTTTTTCGGCTTTTAAAACTTCTACTACAGTCGTTGAATTATCTATTAATTCTTGATAGTAAGGTTGATATTTTTTTAAAATTAATGTAGCAATTTGTTCTTCCCAATTACTATTTATATCTATATTTAATCTTTTAGCATGACGAATCGCTCTTCTTATTAATCTTCTTAAAATATAGCCTTGATCTGTATTACATGGTTTAATACCTGATGGATCTGCACTAATAAAGACAGCAGTTCTTAAATGGTCTGCAATAATACGCATCGACTTTTCATTGCCTTCATATGGTAAATGAGAAATTTGTGAAATTAAATCAATAACATCTTTCCAAATACTAGAAGCATAGTTATCATTCACTCCTTCTAAAATAGCAGTGGTTCTTTCTACTCCCATACCGGTATCTACATTTTTTTTAGGAAGTTCTGTAATTTTTCCCTCACTATCTTTATAGTATTGCATAAATACATTGTTCCAAATTTCTACCCAACGATCATCTTCAGGATCAAAAACAGCAGGAATTTCTTCTTCACTACGGAAATAAAAGATTTCTGTATCTGGTCCACAAGGCCCTGTTTCTCCAGCAATCCAAAAATTATCTTTTACTGTTTTTGCAATTCTATCTTCTTGAATTCCTAAACTTTTCCATAAGGTATAACTTTCTTCATCAAAAGGAACCGTTTCATCCCCTTTAAATACCGTCACAGCTAAGCGCTCTTTAGGAATTTGTAATACTTGAGTTAAAAATTCAAAACTCCAAGTAATACTTTCTTTTTTAAAATAATCTCCTAAACTCCAATTTCCTAACATTTCAAAAAATGTATGATGAGTAGTATCTCCAATACTATCTAAATCATTGGTTCGAATACATTTTTGATAATCACAAAGTCTAGTACCATAAGGATGGGTTTGTCCCATTAAATAAGGAATTAATGGTTGCATACCAGCTGTATTAAATAATACAGATGGATCATTTTCAGGAACCACTGGAGCACTTGGTATTTGTTTATGTCCTTTCTCTATAAAAAAATTAATGTATAAATCTTTTAAATTCATTTTAATTCACTCCTTCTATAATTTGTTTAGCAAATGCTTTTAATTCTTCTATATCCTGTACTTTTCTTTTATAATCAAATGATTCATAAAAGTCTAGTTCTGTTTCTGTAATATGCTTTCTTTCTTCTTCTGTTAGATTATTTTCTGTATCATTCGCAATATAAATACTTTTGGTACTATACTTACTTTTTTTCATTTCTTCAATTTCTTTTTTTAAACGAACATCACTAATAATAACAACATCAAAATATTGTTCATAAAGACGAAAATCTTCTAACATACGACGTATGAAAAACAATTCATCATGAAAGTCTTCTCGAATAAGACTACCAACATCTTGTAAAAATTTTCGTGGTTTATTTTGAGAATTCACCTCTATTCCTAAAATTTCTTTTGCATACATCTTAATATACTTACTATATTCTGTTCGTAAAACTCTTTTCTTCTTACTATTTAATAGTTTTTCTATTTCTTGTCCTAAACATGTTTTTCCACTACCACTTTTTCCAGCAATTAATAAAACTTGCATTCAACACCCATCCTCTCATAAAAAAGACCACAAAATGCTTTTTAAGGAGCAATTCTGCGGTACCATCCTTTAGTTTACTTAATTTTTATAACGAGTTTTCCCCGATTAATCTCCAATAAGCAGCAGTTCTAAATGTTTTATTATCTTTCTTCCACCATGAAAAGACTCTCTATCAATGACTCCATTTATACTTTCTTATCATCAACGATTATTTTTGAAATAGATTATATTTATTCACAATAAATTCCCATATTACTTTTAATAAAGCAATACAAGGAGTGGCTAAAACCATACCAATTATACCAAATAAATTATTAAAAAGCAAAAGACCAATAATAATCGTAACTGGATGTAATTTCATGGTTTTACTCATAACAACTGGTTGTAAAATAAAGTTTTCAACACATTGAACAACTACACAAATAATTAATGTCATAATACCAATAAAAGTTCCTTGGCTAAATCCAATAATAACAGCAAGTGCACCACCTATATAAGGACCAATATAAGGAATTAAATCCGTAATTCCACAGAAAAGTCCAAAAAGAACAGGAGCTTGTAAACCAATAATAGCAAAACCAATGGAATCACATACAAAGACCATTGTAGCAATTAATAAAGTACCATTGACACTTTTTCTTACCTCTCCTCCAATATTATTCATTAATACAGAGGCTTCATATCTTCTTTTTTCTGGTAATAAACTTAAAAAATGTTTACTAATGGAATCAAAATCAAATAACATGTAAAGACCAACAAATAAACCAAGACCAATCGTTACCATACTGGAAAAGAAATTTACAATAATATTTAATAAAGTGGTTGGGAATGTGGTTGTAAAGTCTGTTAACTTACCTTCTAAAGTACTTATTACATTCAAACGAATAAATTCCATATCAATGCCTTCTACATTGGATAATCTAGAAAAGAAATCATTCATCGTTGTTTTGACACTATTAAAGATTTCTGGTAAATTACCAATTAATTCATTTACTTGAACATAAACCGTTGGAACCAATACTTTTAGAAAAAGAACTACAATAATTAAAAATAGTGCATAGACAATTAAAGAACCAGCTATTCTAGGAATATTTTTATCTTCTAATTTTTTTACTAAAGGATTAAATAACCAAGCAATAACAAAACCAATAAATAAAGGAGATAATACTTTTAAAATATTAAATAAAAAAGTTAAAATTCCCCATTCTTTAATTAAAATGGTTACAATAAGAACAACTGCTATCATCATGGTTACATATAAAATATGTAAAATTTTTCTTGATAAGCTAACAACCTCATTTACGCCTTCTATATTCAATTCTGTTTTCTTTTTCTTATCCATTTTTAACACCCTCCATGACTAGTTCTCCATCCAAACTAAAACTTTTGGCTTCTATTATTTTTACGGGTAGAATTTTACCAATACAATCTTCTTTCTTTGGAATATTTACTAATTTCATAGTATCAGTATACCCATAAACTTTATTTTTATCTTTTTCATTTTCTCCTAGTATTAAAACAGGAACTATTTTTCCTTCTAATTGTTTATTTTTTTCTAAAGAGTATTGATTAATAATTGTATTTAATCTTTGTAATCGTTCCTCTTTCTCTTCTATTGTAACATTATCTGGAATGAGACTAGCAGGAGTTCCTTCTCTAGGACTGTAAATAAATGTAAAGGCTGAATCATATTGACAAGTATGGACAACTTCTAAAGTTTCTTGAAAATCTTCTTCCGTTTCATTTGGAAATCCTACAATAATATCGGTTGTTAAACTAACATTAGGAATTTTTTCTTTTATTTTATTGACTAATTCGATATATTCTTCTTTAGTATATCTTCTGCCCATTTGTTTTAAAATACGACTGCTTCCACTTTGTAGTGGCAAATGAATATAAGGCATAATGTTTTTATAATGAGCAATGATATCAATCATTTCATCGGTAAAATCCCAAGGATGACTCGTCACAAAACGAATTCGATCGATATTTGTTTTGGCTACTTGTTCTAATAAATCTTTAAAATCATACCCCAGTTGTAAATCTTTTCCATAGGCATTTACATTTTGACCAAGTAAAGTGACTTCTTTATACCCTTCTTTTTTTAACTCTTCTACTTCTTTTACAATATTTTCTAATCTTCTACTTCTTTGTTTTCCTCTTGTATAAGGAACAATACAATAGGTACAAAATTTATCACAACCATACATAATATTTACCCAAGCAGTAATTTTAGAATCTCTACTGTACAAAATATTTTCATAAATATCTCCTTCAATACTATAGACATCTATTTCTTGTTTTTCTTTCTTTTCTAATAAAAGTCTTGGTAAATCACTAATATTATGGGTTCCAAAAACAATATCGACATAAGGATGTTTTTCTTTTATTTCATTTATAACATTTTCTTCTTGACTCATACATCCACCAATCGCAATTATAAGATCTGGTTTTTCTCTTTTTAAATGTTTACATCTTCCTAAATAACCAAATACTTTATCATGTACATTTTCTCGAATCGCACAAGTATTTAAAAGAACCAAATCACTTTCTTCTAACACGTTTGTTTCGACAAATCCAAGCATTTCTAAAAATTTTTTTATTTCTTCTGAGTCATGCATATTCATTTGACAACCATACGTTCTTAAAAAATATTTCTTATTTTTAAAAGTCTCTTTTAAATTATAATCCACTTGTTTTTCTTCTACTTGTTTTTCCGTTCTTTTACGGGCTTCTTTTAAATTAGGTAAGTTCATAAAATCCTCCTTTCCTATTCTTTCATTATAACACAACCTTTATCCTAAATTCTTTTTAATTGCATATCTTGATCACTTAATTGGAAAAATTGTTGTAATTCCGTTAAAAATAAAGTATAGAATAAAGGCAAATTAGGTATATTTTGTGGAGAAAAATTTTGTTTTATCCTCTCTTTTATTTCTGGATTTTGAATACCATTATATAAACTTAATAAAAATATTTCTGTAATACTCTTATCCGCATCTTGTTCATTTAAAAAAGGAAGAGGAAATTCACTATTTAAAAAATCACATAAAAAGTCATTTAAATTTTCTGCCAAAAATTTACTAACTTCATCATAAGCATTTTGTATACCACTAAATTTTTCATGATATAAACTAATACGATTTTCTTTTCCTTCATAAAAAGAAAGTAACATTTTTTCTAAAAGTGAATAAGAATACGTTGTATTTAATAAAGATAAAAAGATAGGAGTTTGGACTTGTTTTCTTATTCCTAAAAACGTACGATAGTAATAGAAAAGATAGTAAAACAAATGCTCATTATATAAATAGCACCATCTTACATTATATAAAGTATTTGTAGGAATTTCACTTATTTCTAATGCTTCTGAAAACATACCTTTTATTTGCAAAAAATATTGTAATTTATTGATAATACGAATTCCTGGATCAAACCAATAGTCTCCCAGCATGATACCATAAATATCGGTTCCATCCACATCCGTATAATCTAACTTATTAATAGCTTCACTTAATTCGACCATGGACATAGAGGAGTATAGTTTATTTTCTTCTGCTAATAAGAACTGTAAATCGGCCAAATGTTTTTTGAAATTTCCTTCTTCACTTGCAATAGTAAGATAAAGTTTTCTTATTTTTGTTGCTAGTAAATACATTTTCTTTTGATTTGCATTCATACTAACGCACCTTTTCTAAATACTTTTGAGTTTTATAACTCATATAAACGTCTTCTTCATTTAAATTTTGTTCTAATTCTTTAAAAGTAGATAAATATTTTTTCGTAATTTCTGTAACTGGTACATTTTTACTATAAGATGCTAAAACTTGTAATTCTAAATAACCTAAAAAACTACTTGTATCTAAAAAGATATGACTTTCATACATTGGAGTGGTTGCATAAAATTGATACGTTTTAGAATGAAGAAATAAATTGTAAAATTCTTCTACTTCACTCTTAGTCAAATTTTTCAAATAATGACAAACTTTACTATATTCTTTTATCATATCTTCTTCATTACGATCTTTATGAATTTGGTAAAGAGTTGGTAAATCAACTTTTTCAATTAATCTTTTAATTTCTATATTTAAAACAGCATCAATCATTTGTTCCATACTTTGATGATTTAAAAACGGTTCTTCTAAATTGTATTCGATTGCCAATTGATTTAGTATACCCACAAATTGTTTTAAAGTAGCATCTTCTCTATAACGAAGCCATTCTTTATTTTTAATGACACGATCGACTTTAATCGTACTTTCATACATTTTAAAAGAAGAAACACAACCATTTTTTAAAATTTTTAATTGATAAGTAAAAGCAGGCGTTCTTTCTCCTTTTTTAAAGGATAAGATATAATGAACGGCTTTTGATTTTCCTTTTTTATGATTTTGCATTTCACGATATAAATCACTATCTTCACTAATAAATGTCGTATCAAATACATGAATACGTAAGTAAGTATTATACTCATGATCATAACCATAACTAAATGCATATTTTTGTCCTTCTAAACAAAAGGTTGATGCAATATATTGACTATTTTGAATATCATAAATAGGACATTGAAAATAATTGGCTAACTCTTCCTCTTTTAAAACAATTTGATACTTTTGATAGTATTCTTCTTGCATTTCTTCAATTTGTTTATGTAATTTTTCTAAATACTCTTTTGTTAAATTTACACGATTATAACGAAGAACATCATTTTTAAATGGATCAATATAACGAGCATCAAAGTAAGAATGAAATTCTAAAGTATTCGTAGGATTTGGCATTAAGCTATATAAATCATTTTTTAACTCTACACGATTTTTATATCTTTTTTTATTTACATAACAAAGAAATTCTTTCATTCTTTCGTTAATACAATCTCTTTCTAAAGAGGTAAGATTTGGATAATGTTTTAAAAATTCTTTAAATAGTCCAAAATAAAAGTCAGGGTTTTGATGATCTAATTTTTGATTCATTAAGGCTTTTTTACTATTTAAAATAAAACGATCTAAAATTTCTAAAATAATGGATTGATTCTCTTTTCGAGCATTTAAAAACTTTTTATTGTGAGCAATTAAATTTTTAATAAAATAATAATTTTCTTCATTATCAAAAAGATCAAGTAAAATTTGATAATACTCTTTTTGTTCTTCTATTTCTATTCTTTTTACTTTACTACGTTTTTGATGTTTATAATTTGCTTTTACTTCTTTTAAAGAAATAATAGCACTTTTACCTTTTTGCATTAATTCTTTTAATTCATATGTATTTTTTTTATTTTCTTTTATCATTTGTTCTATTTTATGTACTTGAGGATAATCCTTTATTTCCAATTCCTCTTTTTTTCTTTTTTGTAAAAAAATAAGTTGTTTGGATACTTTTTCAATTTGTTCTTCTAACGCATATATTTTTAGTTGTAAAAAATAAATTTTTTCTTCTTTGGGAAGATTAGCATGGACAATTGTATCAAAAGTATCCATAACTTTATTACCTTCTAAATGATATAAAGAAAAATTATCTAGACTATACATAGGACATTTTTTCCTAGCAATTGTTTTTTGTAATCTATGAATAAAAGCAATATCTTGTTTAATTTTGTTATATTCTGCTTCTTCCTTTTTAAATTTTGATTTTCTACGTTTTAAATATTTTAACTTTTTTTGTAATTTATTTTGGATATTTTCTATATTTTTTGAATCTGCACCTTTTAATTGTTGTTCTATTTCATAAAGTTGTTGTTCTAACTTATCTAAATTCATAATCCAAAACCCTCCAAACTAATACCTACTATATCACTTTTTTTATGAAATGAAAAGAAAAAAAGAGTTACTTTTACTCTTTGAAATGTAGGTTTGTCAAACAAAAGTGACAGAGTCACGACAAACCAACGATAGATTATTTTAATTTGTTAAAATAATCAC
>CANRCV010000031.1 GCA_947629205.1 uncultured Bacilli bacterium | reverse complement strand
TTTTGGAGGGATAGCGAAGTGGTCAAACGCGGCAGACTGTAAATCTGTTCCTTCGGGTTCCATGGTTCAAATCCATGTCCCTCCACCATTTCTGTTTATTGCCTCGTAGCCAAGTGGTAAGGCATCAGACTTTGACTCTGACATTCCGGTGGTTCGAACCCACCCGAGGCAGCCATTTAATTTGATCCGCTAGCTCAGTAGGTAGAGCATTTGACTTTTAATCAAAGGGTCTTGGGTTCGAATCCCAAGCGGGTCACCATTTAGTAAATAAACTCAAACTTTGGTTTGGGTTTTCTTATGTTATTTTTTATATTATAATTAAGTTAGGTGATAAAACATGCAAATAAGAAAAGCAATACCAAAAGATGTTAATACATTAAATCATTTATTAACTTTATTAATTCAAGATGAAAAACAATATGATGAAAGTATAGATGAAAATTTTGTTGTGACAAATATGTATGAAAATTATATAGAAGATCCTCAAAAATGTATTTTAGTTGCTACAGTTGGGGAAGAAATTGTTGGTTATCTGTATGGTTTTATAAAAGATGTGGATGCAACCCTATTAAAACAAGAAGCCCAATTAGATGCTTTATATATTTTAGAAGAAGAAAGAGGCAAACATTATGCTGATGCCTTAATTATAGAATTTAAAAAATGGTTAAAAGACAATAAGGTTAGTTATGTAAATGTCAATGTTTGTTCTTTAAATGTAAAAGCCAAAAATTTATATACAAAACATCAATTTTTACCTTTTAAAGAAACATTAAAATGTAAAGAACTATAACTTTTTATTGCCAATTTTTGGTAATTTTTTTATCGACACCATTCTACACCATTTGCAAGCAGTAAATAATATACTTATGTTAAGCAAAAATTATCGGCGTGCCGTTAATAGTTTTTGCAAATAAATTGATATACTAAAAACATAAGGTGATCAAAAATGAAATTATCAAAAGCAGTGTCTCAAAAAATATTAAAAATATGTGATGAAAAAAATCTTTCTATCAACAAGCTAGCAACTATTTGTTGTGTTACTCAAAGTACCATTCAAGGATTAATTCAAGAAAAACCAGAAAGTCCTAAATTGGCAACGATTACAAAAATATGTGAAGGATTAGGAATCACTTTAGAAGAATTCTTTGCTGATCCATTATTTGATGATATCGAAAGGAATGACAAATGAAAATTGTAACCCAAAAGAATAAAACCTCTATTGTATTAGAACATAAAGAAATTGTAGAGGTAAAGTCACAAGATGGTAAAATGAAAGTAAAAATTAAGTGTTTAGGGAATACTTTACATTTAGATGAAAATACGAATGATTATGATTTAAAAGTCGAAGAAGAAAAAGCTATTAAAGCAATGGAAAAGTACATAAAAAAGCAAAAAAAGGGTAAGAATCAAGTAAAATAACTTGATTTTTTAAGTGGCCTATACTATAATGAAATTGCGTTTAAAAAAATGCGCCCATAGCTCAATTGGATAGAGCGTTAGACTACGGATCTAAAGGTTAGGGGTTCGACTCCCTTTGGGCGCACCATTTTTGTTTTAGAATTCCCGTAAATACGGGATTTTTTCTTTGTAGGTTTGTTTAAAATTAGACCTACAACTAACACACAACTATCAAATTAACTTTTTCATTTTTTATGAGAAAAATTATTTTATTTATAGTAGGCAATGGGAAATGAAGAATCTTACTAAAGTAAAAAATTAATTTCATATTAAAAATTATATGCTATAATTTAAATGGTGATAGTATGACTCTATATGACCAATATTTTTTATTTACTACTCTAATGATTTTTTGTACTAGAATATGGGTTTATTTATTTCCTAAACCTAGCCCTACTATAAAAAATTTTAGAACACATCATTGGATGTATGGTCTATTATTTACATTAATACTTTTTGGTATAGCAGGAATCTATAAAAACATTTATTTATTAGCAATTAGTATGGGATTATTTTTAGATGAAATTGGTTTTGTTTTAATTCGTGGTAAGAATCATGAAGATAATTATAGTCCAAAATCTTTTTTAATACTACTATTTTTTATTATCCTTTTATTTCTATTTAAAGAAGAAATTGTTAATTTTTATCTAGGCTTATTTATACAATAAACGACTATTAAGAAAGGGTTTTGTTATATGAAAGAATTAGAAGAAATTTATAAACAAAGTAAATATATTGATACTTTATTTGCACAACAATATGATATTAAATCACCAGAAAACATAAGAAAATATACATTAGAACTTTTAGTAGAACTAGGAGAACTTGCCAATGAAACAAGATGTTTTAAGTTTTGGTCTAATAAGGGTCCTAGTGAAAAAGATGTGATTTTAGAAGAATACATTGATTGTTTATTTATGCTCCTTTATTTTTGTAATATTTTGAATGTTTCTTTAGAAGAAGAATTTCCTCTTTCTCAAAATCAAAATATGGTAGATACTTTTTTACAACTATATTCCCTTGGAGTTGAATTTAGTAAAACTCTTGATAAAAATGTTTTAAAAAGATTAGTGGTTGAGTTATTACACCTAAAAGATTTACTCGATTTTACTATAGAAGATTTACAAGAAGAAACGTATAAGAAAAAAAGAATTATTACCAATCGATTACAAGGGGATTACTAAAAAAAATAAAAATTAAGCAAAAAAGGTTCACAAATCCAGAAATTTATGTTAAGATAATTTCTGTACTGATGTAAATTAGTAAAATTATGTAGCATTTTTAAAAATAAATGCTATAATATAATAAGAAATCGGGAAGTGGCTCAACTTGGTAGAGCACTTGGTTTGGGACCAAGGGGTTGCAGGTTCAAATCCTGTCTTCCCGACCATTTTAAATATTACTCCATTTATGGAGTTTTTTTAAACAGGAAAGGGAATGTATAATGCAAACATTCGATATCAATGATCAATTTAATTATCAAGTAAAAATGATTATTAAAACAGGAAATTATATGGTTCTTCCTAATGGTGTTTTAAATGGAACGGAAAGAGCTTTATGTAATTTACTAGCAATGGATGGAGTATCCTTAGAAAAAGTAAGTGAAGCATATGGAATGAGTGAAAAAGAAGCCAAAGAAATATTAAAACAAGTCTTTATCAAATATAATGCTTATTATGAAACATTTAAAAATCATATTTCTTATGATACAACTACTACTCGTAGAAGATAGCATTCTAAAAGGAATGTTTTTTTGTGCGTATGCAAATACGAAAAATGAGTTCCTTCATATTTTATAGTAAAAGGAGGAATTTTTTTTGAGTCGAGTTTTATTAAATGCGAATAACCAAATTACCCAAAAATATAATGGAATTTCACATAAAGGGGTGGATTTAGTTAAAGAAAAAAATAAAGTGGCAGATGTAATTGCACATAGTGATGGAGTGGTTGTTGCTGTACAAACAGGACAACAAAATAATCCTAATGCTACAGGTAATGCTACTTATGGAAATTATGTAAAATTAAAACATAGTGATGGGTATTATACTTTATATGCCCATTTAAAAAGTGTTAATGTTAAGAAAAATGCTCAAGTAAAAAGGGGAGACATTTTAGGACCTATGGGAAATACAGGACGATCTACAGGAAGCCATCTACACTTTGAACTTAGAAATAAAAATGATGTAAGAGTAAATCCTACCCCTTATTTAGATAAAGATTTACCGAATATGAAAGAAAAGGTAGATATTATTTATCAAACGTATGATACCACTAAAAAAAGATGGCTTCCTAATGTTAAAAATGATAGTGATTATGCTGGAAACTTAGGAAATGCTGTAAGTGGAGTGTATATTCATTTGACAGAAGGAAATGTAAAATATCGTGTACATGAAAAGAATAATAAATGGCTACCAACTGTTAATAATCGTGATGACTATGCTGGTAATTTAGGAAAAACAATTGATGGATTACAAGTAGAAAGTGATACGGTAAAAATACTTTATCGTGTGCATTTAAAAAATGGAAAATGGCTTTCTTGGATAGATAAATGGGATGATACAAATAATGGTTATGCTGGTATTTTAGGTCGTGAAATTGATGCTATCCAATTAAAGATTAAGGACTAGTTATAGTTCTTTTTCTAATTTCCTTTAAAAATACAAAATTAGGCTTCTTTTTTTTTAAAGTTTACGTTATACTAATATATAGAGAATAGGGTGGGATTATGCGTGATAAAACATTAACCAAAGAAATGCTTAAAAGAATAGATGGTTATTTTCGTGCTGCCAATTATTTAAGTGTGGCACAATTGTATTTAAAAGACAATCCCCTTTTAGAAAGAGAATTAACGTTTGATGATATTAAATCAAAATTAGTAGGACATTGGGGTACTGTTCCTGGTCAAAATTTTATTTATGCCCATTTAAATCGTATTATTCGCAAATATAATTTAAATATGATTTATGTTTGTGGACCTGGTCATGGAGGACAAGCTGTTGTATCTAATACTTATTTAGAAGGAAGCTATAGTGAATTCTATCCAGAAATTACAGAGGATAAAGAAGGACTAAAAAAATTATGTAAACAATTTAGTTTTCCTAAAGGAATAGGAAGCCATGCTACACCAGAAACTCCCGGATCTATAAATGAAGGTGGAGAACTTGGTTATAGTCTTTTACACGCTTTTGGTGCTGTATTTGATAATCCTAGTTTAATTGCTACTTGTGTCATTGGAGATGGAGAAGCTGAAACAGGTGCTCTTGCTACAAGTTGGCATTCTAATAAATTTTTAAATCCAGTTATAGATGGAGCTGTTCTTCCTATACTTCATTTAAATGGGTATAAAATATCCAATCCTACTGTACTTTCTAGAATTAGTGATACCGAATTAGATGCCTTTTTACGTGGTTGTGGATGGGAACCTTTTTATGTTAGTGGAACAGATTCTTTAAAAATGCATGAAGATATGGCAACAGTATTAGATACCATTATTGAAAAAATTAAATATATTCAAAAAGAAGCTCGAAAAAATAATAAAACCGAAAGAGTTATATGGCCCATGCTCGTACTTAGAACCCCTAAAGGATGGACAGGACCCAAAGAAATTGATGGTAAACCTATAGAGGGAAGTTTTCGTGCTCATCAAATTCCTATTGAGGTAACAAAAGAACATCCCGAAAGTTTAAAAAGATTAGAAGATTGGTTAAAAAGTTATCATCCAGAAGAATTATTTACCAGTAGTGGAAAATTAAAAAAATTCTATAAAGATTTAGCACCTTTAGGGTATCAAAGAATGGGTGCCAATCCTCATGCCAATGGTGGTTTATTAAGTGTTTCCCTTTCTTTTCCTGATTTTAAAAAGTATGGAGTTACGATAAAAACAAGAGGGAGTACAATTGCTCAAGATATGAGTGAGTTAGGAAAGTATATAAAAGATTTAATTTCCCTAAATTTAGAAAAACACAATTTAAGAATTTTTAGTCCAGATGAAGCCTTATCCAATCGTTTAAATAGTATGTTTTTAGTTACAGATCGAAAATGGAATGCTAAAATACTAAAACAAGATGAATATTTATCGAATGATGGAATTATTATGGATTCTTATTTATCGGAGCATGCATGTGAGGGCTGGTTAGAAGGCTATTTACTTACGGGAAGACATGGCTTTTTTGATAGTTATGAAGCTTTTATTCGGGTAGTAGATTCTATGGTGAGTCAACATGCTAAATGGTTAAAAATGGCTAAAGATGTTTCTTGGCGTAAACCTATTTCTTCTTTAAATTTACTTTTAACAAGTCATGTATGGCAACAAGATCATAATGGCTATACCCATCAAGATCCTGGTTTTTTAAATCATATTATGACAAAAAAAGCAAGTATTGTACGTGCCTATCTTCCACCTGATGCTAATACTTTGATTTCTTGTTTTGATCATATTATGAAATCTAAAAATTATGTAAATGTTTTAATTGCTAGTAAACATCCAAAACCTCAATGGTTAACGATGGAAGAAGCAACAGAACATTGTACAAAAGGAATTGGTATTTGGGGATTTGCTAGTAATGATTATGGATCATCCCCGGATGTTGTTTTAGCTACTTGTGGAGATATGGCAACTCTAGAAGGTTTAGCAGCTGTAAGTATTTTAAGAGAGTTTCTTCCTAGTCTAAAGGTGCGTTTTGTCAATGTAGTTGATTTAATGAAAATCCAATCTCAGTCTTTACATCCACATGGTTTAAGTGATGAAGATTACAATACAATTTTTACAAAAGATAAACCCATTATTTTTGCTTTTCATGGATATCCTAATTTAATTCATGAACTAACGTATCGAAGAGAAAATAAAAATTTACATGTTCGTGGTTATAAAGAGGAAGGAAGTATTACAACACCTTTTGATATGCGTGTTTTAAATGAAGTAGATCGTTTTCATTTAGTTTTACTTGCTTTAAAACATTTAAATGAATTTGATACAGAAAAAGTAAAAAACTATTGTATAGAAATGCTAAAAAAACATGAAGACTATATTAAAGAATATGGTATAGATATGCCAGAGGTTGTAAATTGGTCTTGGGAAGAAAGTATGCATAAAAAATAGAACAATATTTATGATTGTTCTACTTTTTTTATATGTATAGCTTGATAGCCTTTTGGTGTTTCGATTAAATCAAACTCGACTTCTTCATCTTTTTGTAATGTTTTATATCCATCAAAAAGAATAGCAGAATAATGAACAAAAATATCTTCATTTTCTGTATAGTTTAAGAATCCATAGCCTTTTTCATCTTTAAACCATTTCACTCTACTACGCAACCCCTTACACCTCACTTTCACTTTGTCTACTTTATCATAAATAGATTTAAAAAACAGTTAAAAAAAGATATTTGGTCCTCTTTTAAAGAAATTTGGTTACCAATAAAATTCTTTTTCTAATTTTTCTTTTAATTCTTTTTTCTTATTACGAGAAAGTAAATTTGTACTATGCATAGGAAAATAAATTCTATTGTTTTTAAAATCAATTCTTTCAATTCGATTTAAATTTACAATACAACTTTGATGGGTTTTAAAAAAATTAGAAAAAGGAAGTAAATCAAATTCAATATTTTTAATACTTTTTTTAAATTTATACGTTTTATATTTCGTAACAATTAATGTATAATCATTATTTAAATCTTTTTCAAAATATAAAATAGCATGATAAGGAATTTGATATAAATCTTTATGATACATAAATAAAAAAGAACTATGTCTTTTTAAAATACGTAAAGCAATTAAAATAGCTTCTTTTATTTTACTTTCTTTATTTTTTCTTTTAAATACAATATCAAAAAAATAGAGTTTACATAAATTTTTCATAAAAACAATATGAGGAGTTAATAAAAGTATTTGGCTCATCCAATCTCCTTGATCCCTTATTTTTTTAGCAATTTCTAAACCACTTTTTTGGGGATGATCAATGGCTAAAAGATAAATATTTTTGCCCATTAAATTTTCTATTTTTTGTCTTGTTTCTTTGTTGTAGTTAAAAATTGTTATAATTTTATATTGATTTTCTTCTAAAGAAAGAGAAGAAATTATTTCTTTGTATTTTACTATCCAATCCGTATTTGCATCATACAAAATAAAGTTAATCATTTTACATACTCCTTTAAAAAAAATAAAACCGCAACTAGTGTAGCATAAAAAGAAATTTAAATGAAAAAAGAAATGTTTAATATAGTCTTTTTAAGTCTTATTATCTATCTAATTTAAATAATAACGTAAGAAATGATTTTAAAACAAAAACTTGTCTAAAGAACAAAAAGAAAGTAAAATAAAAATAGGTGATGCAAGTGAATTGTAAAAGATGTCATGCTCCATTACCAGCAACGGGTTATATTTGTAATCATTGTGGAGCGATGATGAGTCAAGAACAAATAGAAATGCAAAAAGAAAATTTAAAAAATCAACCTCAAAGAATAGAACTTGTAAGTGAAAAATATGGACATAAAAAGCAAATTTTTGAAGCACGAGAAACTAAAAAGAAATCCAATTATTTTCTCTTTCTTATCTTAGGAGTTTTCTTTCTCTTGCTTTTAGTTATTCTTTTCGTTTATTTTTATAAGAATTAGGGAAAAATAGTTCTAGGTGATACACATGGGACTATTTTTTTTATGTATTAAAATCTTTTTTGCACGTATTTTAGATGTAACCATTGGTACCATTAGAACAATGTTAATGATGAAAGGAAAAACATTTATTATGGTTACTTTAGCTTTTTTAGAGGTCTTTATTTGGTTTATTGTTGCAAGAGAAGCTTTAATTACAGATGTAAAAAATATATGTATTCCTATTTCTTATTCTTTAGGGTATGCAACAGGTACTCTTTTAGGAACGTTTATTTCTAATACCTTTATTAAAGGAATAGTAGGAGTACAAGTTGTTGTTAAGAAAAACAATCGTCCCTTATTAAATCAAATAAGAAGACAAGGATTTGCTGTATCTGTTATTGACTTAAAAGATGATTATGAAGGAAATCAAAGAGATATGCTATATTTTCAAGTCAATAGTCGTAGTTTAAAAAAATTAATACATTTAATAAAACATTATGATAAAAATGCTTTTATAGTGGTAAATGAAACTAAGACAGTTCAAAATGGTTTTATCAAATAAAACCTCCCCTTGAAAAAATAAATAAACTATTATATAATCAAAATGTAAGTGTTACCAAGATTGGATAACGCCTACTGTTGAGTAATGGTGCTATACCATAAATGGATAAATCTATTTTTGGTTAGCGCTTTTTTATTTTAAAATTAATAGTATAACAACTACTAACAGTAAAACAATAATG
>CANRCV010000030.1 GCA_947629205.1 uncultured Bacilli bacterium | reverse complement strand
AAATTCAGTTGGATTGGTTTGACAAACCTACACTGTGCGTTTATACCCTTTTGTCATGTTTCTATTATAAACGCACACACATTCCTTTACTATAGTAGATGCAAAAATTTACAATTCCTTGAAAAAATGTTATACTAATTTTATAAATTTTGAAAGGTTTATAGAGGTTTTTTATGGATAGTATTCAAAATGTTAAAAAAGAAGCAAGACAAGTTTTAAAAAAGAATTATTATCGTATTATAGCAGTTGCCTTTTTTATTATGGTTGCTTTGGGTTCTATTCATATTTTTAAAAGTCGTATTACGATTCCTTCTTTTTCAATCCAAACTCCCTTTCATTATTCTTTTAATGCGGATATTTTAAGAGAAACTGTTGAAAAATTAGGACATTTTTCTTTTAATACCTATAAACCAACTAGAGGAATACTTGCTAATATTTTTAATAATATCACGAGTTCAGGTAGTTTTATTTTTGGAGGATTAAATTCTTTAAATCAACTTTTATTTCATGAACGTATTTGGGAAAGTTTACTTATCCTTTTAGGGGCCATTCTTTCTTTTTTATATTGGTTTTTTATTCGTAATGTGCTACAAGTAGGAGAAAAAAGATTTTATATTGAAAATCAAAACCATAAAAAAACCTATTTTACAAAAATTTTTTTACCTTATCGTATTAAAAAATTGAAAAATATCAGTCTTACCATGTTTTATAAAACCATTGTTGAGTGGCTTTCTTATTTAACCATTTTTGGTGGATTTTATATCCATTATGCCTATCTTTTAGTTCCTTATATTTTAGCAGAAAATCCAGGTATTTATGGAAAAGATGCTATTCAGTTATCCAAAGACTTAATGAAAGGACACAAGTGGGAAATTTTTAAGTTTGATCTATCCTTTATCGGTTGGAAAATTCTAGATATTTGTACTCTTCACTTTTTAGGAGTATTATATGTAAGACCTTATAAAGAATGTTGTCTTGCGAATTACTACTTTCAAATTCGTGCCAAAGGTATTAAAAAGAAAGTTTTAAATTATCAATTCTTATGTGATAAGGAATTATTAAAAGAAGAAGATCACTATTCCAATCAAAACTATTTATATCCTATTAAAAGTACTAAAAAATGGTTAAAAACAGATTTCAATCGAAATTATAGTTTATCCTCTTACATCCTTATGTTTTTCACCGCATCGATTATTGGTTGGTTATGGGAAGTTGGTTTAAATTTATTTCAATATGGTTTCTTTGCTAATCGTGGAACACTACATGGTCCTTGGCTTCACATTTACGGATGGGGATTACTTCTTATTTTAATTTCTTTAAAACGTTTTCGTAAGCAACCGGTTTTAACCTTTGTTCTGGTAATGGTTTTATGTGGTGCCCTTGAATATGGAACGGCTTGGTATTTAGAAACATTTAAGCATGCCAGATGGTGGGATTACGATGGATTCTTCTTAAATCTACACGGACGAATTTGTTTAGAAGGATTACTTGCTTTTGGTGTTGGAGGAATACTTTTCATTTACTATTTGGCTCCCCTACTCGATAGTTTGTATGCAAAAATTCCTAAAGTAATCAAAATAAGTTTATGTGTTGTTTTATCCATATTTTATATATTTGATTTTGCTTATTCTTCAAAACACCCGAATACCGGAGATGGAGTTGCACAAAGCATGCAATCAAAAAATGTTATTCAAATTGAGTAACATTTTTTATTTTAAGATATACTTTCAAATTGACTATTGTATAGTTTTTCATAGAAACCTTTTTGTTTCATTAATTCTTCATGGGTTCCTGTTTCAATAATATTTCCTTCATTCATAACTAATATTAAATCCGCATTTTTAATCGTACTTAAACGGTGTGCAATAATAAAAGATGTTTTTCCTTTCATTAGTTTATCCATTGCACTACTTACTAATTCTTCTGTTCTGGTATCAACATTACTAGTTGCTTCATCTAAAATTAAGAATGGAGCGTGTTCAAGCATTCCTCTTGCTATCGTAAACAATTGTTTTTGACCACTACTAACCGTATCATTATCACTTAGTTTGGCATTTAAGCCACCTGGTAACGTTTTAATAAAATGATCTATTCCTACATATTTACAAGCATTCCAAATTTCTTCATCACTGACATTTTCTTGATTAAAACGAATATTTTCTTGAATGGTTCCATCAAATAACCAAGTATCTTGTAAAACCATACAGAATAAAGTATGAATATTTTCTCTCGTTAAGTTGTGAATCGATACACCATCAATTAAAATATCTCCTTCATTAATTTCATAGAATTTCATCAGTAAATTCACCATCGTTGTTTTACCTGCCCCAGTAGGACCAACAATGGCAATTTTTTCTCCAGGATGTACTTTTGCATTAAAGTTATTTATAATGGTTTTCTTATCTGTATAACCAAAACGAACATTTTTAAATTCAATTGTTCCTTTTACTTTATTTTTATCTAAATAGTTGGTAATTTGTTTTTCACTAGTTAATTCTTCTTCATCTAAGAATTCAAAAACTCTTTCCCCTGCTGCTGCAGTTGATTGTAAGGCACTCATTGCTTGAGCAATTTGTGATAAAGGATTGGTAAACATACGAACATAGATAATAAAAGCAATGATAACTCCAAAAGTAATAAGATTTTTTTGAACAAGTAATGCCCCAACTAAACAAACCGCCACATACCCCAAATTTCCTACAAAATTCATAATGGGCATCATTAAACCAGATAAGAATTGACTTTTGCAATTCGCATCATATAATTTATCATTTAATGTATTAAATTCTTGTATAGCTTTTTTAGTACCATTATACGTTTTTACAATCGTAAGTCCTGAATACATCTCTTCTATATACCCATTCATATTTCCTAATTCTTTTTGACGTCTAGAAAAGTATTTTTGACTATGACTTAAAATAAGACTCATAAAGACAAATCCAATTAAACTAGAGAAAATAGCGGTTATAGCAAGGATACCACTTGTTGTAAACATCATTATAATAGAACCAATAAATAAAGTAAGAGAGGTAACTAATGTTGCTAAGCTATTGTTTAAGTTTTGAGCAATCATATCTACGTCATTCGTAACTCTTGATAAAACATCTCCTGTTTCATGATTATCAAAATATTTTAAAGGTAATACATTAATTTTATCACTAATACTCGTTCTTAATTTTTTAGCAAATTTATTCGAAATCGTTGTTAAAGAAAAACTTTCAATATAATGAAATAGTGCACTTATTAAATATAAAGTTCCAATAAAGATAGCAAGTATTTTTACCTCATTGATAGGAATACTTGGTTTTACAAGTTGATAAATGGATGGTGGTAAACTATCTAGTTTTTCTAAATCATTTTCATTATTGGTTTCTTTTAATAAATTTAAAAATGTAATTTGATCTTCTACTGAAATAATTGTCTTTTCAACTGTAATATCTTCTAATAGTACTCTTAAAACAGAATCTGGAATTTGTATCATTAAAGCAAATAAAGTTTGATCATCTGCTGTTTGTTCCATTTTTTCTAAGATACGACTAAAAGCCATTTTATCTTCATTTTCTATTTCTAAAGAAGTAGCAATCGTATACATTTTTTCTTCTATCGTACTTTGTTTTAATTGTTTAGGAATTTGTTCACGAATCATTTGTAATTTATCCGTTTGAGGTGTAATTCCTTTAGTAATTGTATCTGTTAATTTTGATAATTGATTAGGAGTAATAAGAGCAATAATGGCACTAAAAATAGCAAGACAGATAGATAAAGTCAGTAAAAATTTCCAAGGATTTAAATTTTTTAGTAAACGTTTCATAGAACCAACAAAATCTTTTGATTTTTCTGTTTG
This sequence comes from uncultured Bacilli bacterium, assembly GCA_947629205.1. Lineage (GTDB taxonomy): Bacteria > Bacillota_I > Bacilli_A > RF39 > UBA660 > MGBC108787. The sequence continues at coordinate 5,692 of CANRCV010000030.1, read as the reverse complement.
CATTCCTCTATTTGGTCTAGGCATTTTCTAACTCCTCCTTTGAAAGTTGTGATAAAGCAATTTCTTTATAAACAGCACACGTTTTTAATAATTCTTTATGGGTTCCTACTCCTACCATTTCTCCATGATCTAAAACAACAATCTTATCAGCATTTAAAATGGTTCCTATTCTTTGCGCAACAATTAAAATGGTAGCATCTTTCGTATAGTTTTTTAGTTCCTTACGTAAAGTAGCATCCGTTTTATAATCAAGGGCTGAAAAAGCATCATCAAAAATATAGATTTCTGGTTTTCTAGCAATAGCACGAGCAATGGAAAGTCTTTGTTTTTGACCACCGGAGATGTTCGTACCACCACGAGCGATATGAGCGTCATACGTATCAGCCATCTTCTCAACAAATTCGCTTCCTTGAGCAACACGTACCGCTTCTTTTACTTGTTCTAAAGAAATTTTTTCTTTTCCATTCTCTCCAAAACTAACATTGTCATAAACAGAACCCGTAAAAAGAACCGCTTTTTGCGAAACATATCCCAGTTTATTGTTTAGAGCTTCACTTTTATAGTCTTTTACGTTTACGCCATCAATTAAAACCTCTCCATCTGTAGCATCATAAAACCTTGGAACTAAATTAATCAGGGTTGATTTTCCACTACCCGTAGAACCAATAAAAGCAATGGTTTCTCCTTTGTTTACTTTAAATGTTATATTTTTAAGTAAATATTCATCGGCATCTGGGTATTTAAAGGATACGTTTTTAAATTCAACCGTTCCTTCCTCTTTCGTATTTCCATCAAAATCTCCTTCTTTAATCGTTTCATCTGTTAATAAAACCTCATTAATACGATTCGCAGAGATACTAGCACGAGGCAAAATCATAAAAATCATAGCAAGCATTAGAAAAGAAGAAATCACTTGCATACCATAACTGGAAAATACTACCATATTACTAAATAACGTAATCTTGGTACTAATTAAAGCTTCTTCGATTAAAAAAGCTCCAATAAAGTAAATTCCAAGCGTAAGTCCATTCATAATCAACATCATAACGGGTTGCATAATGGCAAAACATCTTTGATTAAAAAGTTGCATACTGGTTAAATCACTATTGGTTTGTTCAAAACGACTCTTTTGAAAACTTTCTGCATTAAAAGCACGAATAACACGAATTCCTGTTAAATTTTCTCTCGTTACTCCATTTATTTGATCAATTAACTTTTGAACACGAGCAAATCTAGGAATGACAATCTTCATTAAAATACCAATAGTACTTAATAAAATAAGAACACAAACTCCTGTTAGAATACTCCATTCTAATCCTTTATTGATAATTTTAAAAATCGCCCAAACAGCCATAATTGGTGCTTTAATAATCATTTGTAAACCCATAGAAAGTAACATTTCTACTTGGGTAATATCATTGGTTGTTCTGGTAATTAAACTACTTGTTGAAAATTCTTTTATCTCTTTGGTACTTAACTTTAAAACTTTTGAAAATAATTTATTTCGTAAATTTTTTGAAAAATTTGAAGCTAAATGCGTTGAAAAATAACCAACAATGATAGCAGAAATTAAACTACCAAAAGCACAAAGCATCATATACCCACCATTAATTAAAATATCGGTAATACGGCTTCCTTCTGTTTCAACTAAACGTGTAATTGTACTCATATAATCAGGCATTCTTAATTCAAGCCAAACTTGAAATACAATTAAAATAGTACAAGTTAGAATATAAGTAAAATCTTTTTTAGTTAAATTTTTAAATAACTTTAGCATTTTTTTACATCCTTTCTAAATTTTGTAATATCTTATTTAAATAGGAAAGTAGAAGACTTTCTTCTTCTTTTGTTAAACCTTGCATTAATAAAGAATCTGTATGTTTTCGATCCAGCTCAATTTGTGTAACTAACTTTTTTGCTTTTTCAGTTAAGGTAATTACTTTTTTTCTTGTATCAAAAGAAGAGGTTGTTCTTTTAATCAACTCATTTTTTTCCATGGTATCTAATATAGTAGATAACGTGGATTTATTACAAGAAACAAATTGTTCAATTTCTTTTTGACATAACTCTTCTTCTTGATGGGCAATCCCTAAAATAATGGTTCCTTGGATTGGTGTAATACTAATTCCTAATTTTTTATTATGTTTGGTTATTACTTTAAATAAAGCAAGATTAATATCTTTTAATACTTTACTAAATTCACTTTGCATTTTCTTTCACCCTTTAGTTCGTAGGCGAACCATTAACATTTTAATGCAAAGTAAAAAAAATTGCAAGTAGTTTTTTCGCCTACCTTTATAGTGTATGTTTAAAAGAAAAAAAGGTTCATTGCTCCTTTAAGAAATTAACTTTTAATCCAATATTGTTCTAAAATGGTTACAATTTTTTCTATAGCTTGAAGTGTATCCTTAAATTGTACATTTTGAGTATATTTTAACTGTTTTTGATAATTTTCATAGACTTTTTTTATTAAGTCACTTTCTTTAATTAAACGAATCGTCTTTTTAAAATAATCAATATCAAAAGAAGTATTCCTTTTTTTAAAAGTATTATGAATGGCTTGAAATAAGCATTCTTCATTTATAATTTCATTATTATTTATTAACATATAAATATCATAAAAATCTTTTGCTCTTGTTGTTGCAATATTTTTACTTATAATACTTTCAAATTTTTCAGCAATAATTGTTTCTGTTGTATAGGCCATAATATTTATGGTTTGATTTTCAAAAATAGAGTGATACTTATATTTAATTTCTCTTGGAGTAATAACATCACCAGTTGTAATTTCAAAAAAGAAATTTGTTTTTATTTTATCAAATTTTCCATTTATATTAATTCTAAATCCTCCATAAATATCTCCCATACGAATATCTTTAATACTTTCAATTTCAAAAGAAACATTATCTTCAATAGGAATAGATAAAATTTCTAAGAATATGGTTTCAATCGTTTCTTTATTTAATGGTAAACTTTTTAAAGTAGCATCAATATCTTTTGTAGTTCGTAAATCCTCCCCAATAATAGAAGAAAGCAAGACTCCACCTTTTAAAATAATATTATTTTTATACTTGCTCTTTTCAAGTCTCATTAAGATATGTTCAAAGAAAAACATTTGATGTAGATGATGAGCTATATTATTATTTCCCATTGATTTTTTCTTAATAATATCATTTAATTTATCCCCATTCACTTATAACAAAACCTCCATAATTTCTACAACCTCTTTTTCAATATTTAATTTTTTTGCGTATTCAATAAGTTTTAAAATATCTTTATTTTTACTTTGAGCATATGCTTTTAAAGCTGCTGCATAAATTTCTTTATCCATATTTTTTTTATCTTTAATCATATCACATAAAGTTCTTTCAATATCATAACAAGGAACTAAAAAACCATTAATTGTTTTTACATCTATCATTCCCAGAGTAAAAATAGATTTATTGGTATATCGCAAAGAAATATTTTCGTCTTTTAAAAGATTTCCACTATAATTATAAGGGACAGTAATATCATATATCAAGGGGATTCTGGTCGACAAATTTTGCAAATATAAACTTGTAGAATAGGAATAACACATATTTTTACTACTTTTTGAAAGAATATAAAAATTATCAAGAGGATATTCAGGTAATTTATAAATTCCCACTCCCACTTTTTCAATTTTGTTTTGTTTAACTAAATTATATAAAAATGTTTTATTACTATTTATTTTTGTTGCTTCTTTATTTGTAATATAACCATTATTTTTTTTCATAAAATTTAAAATTTTATTATAATTATTCATAAAATCATTTCCTTTTTCTAGGAAAATTATATATTTTTTCCTAGAAAAAGTCAATTGCTTAAAATGCAGCCCTAAAAACTGCATTTTGTTGAAAAATAATCGTTATGAATCTAAATATTCTATAAAAAGAGTAACAGTAGAATTAGCAAAATAGGAATTGGTATTTATATCATTTATAAAAGGAGTAATCAAATAAAGGGGGGTACATATTTAAGTTTGCTAATTCATAACAAAATTTTGAACCATAATCGATGCAAAAATTATATTGGGAATTTAATACTCCATCTATATCTATGCCTATTCTCATTAACAATCTGCTTAATATACATTTTAACTTATCAATATTTTATCATTATTGTTCAATATTCTAAAGAATTTAATGACTTAATTATTTTCTTAGAAGAAATAAAAAGTGAGTTTTCCCCTGACTAGAGGATCCCACAAGTCAATGCTTGCTGGGAAAGCATTTAGCAATCTCCTCCAGTAACTCAGCGAACTACTCACTCACATAACTAAACATTACCATTTAACCTAATATTTGTCAATTAAATATTTATATTTTCTAATTCTTGTATTCCATTATTATTTTTTAAGATTTTCATTTGATTTCTAGTACAATCATTAAGTCTTACTAATCTTTCTTTAGAATCTTAAAATAAATAGTGGATATACAACTTCATTATTAATTTCACGGAATTCCGTAAAATTAAATTTTCATTATTTAATAATTATAAAACTCGAGCCATAAAAGTTCGAGTTTTAATACTTATCTGGTATCCCCGGACAGATTCGAACTGTCCTCTAAGCCTTAGGAGGGCCTTGTTTTATCCAAATAAACTACGGGGACATAAAACGTTAATCAATACTTATAAGTTCATATTCACGTGTACCTATATTTTGTTCATCAGCACTTTTAATTGTGAGTATTCCATTTCTAGATTCTATTCGCTCTACTAAATGATCTCTTCCTGGGTCAGTAGAGTTATAAACCAAATCAATACACGCTTGGTCTAAAGCAACCGGATCTAAAGAAGCTAAAATACCAATATCTTTCATGCAAGGATCTTCTGCTACATTACAACAATCACAATCCACAGACATATTGACCATTGCGTTGATATACACAATTTTATCTTTATAAAAGTCTGTAATTGTTTTCGCAGCATCAGCCATTGCTTTTAAGAAAGAATCGTGGTCTCCATTCATAAGATCAAAGTTTGCATTTTCATTTCCTCCAGAATGGATAAAACCTTTCCCTCTACTAGATGCTAGTCCTATGGATAAATTCTTAATAGAACCTCCAAATCCTCCCATGGGATGTCCTTTAAAATGACTAAGCATTAACATAGAATCATAGTTTTTCATGTGAGATCCAACAAAATTCTTTTTGATAATGGTTCCATTTGGATTTTCTAAAATATCTTCTCCTTCACTATCTAAGATATCTACATCAAAATATTTGCTCCATCCATGACTTTCCATTAATGCTTTATGTTTTTCAGTTGTATTCCTTGCTCCTTCATAAGCAGTGTTACACTCAACCACCGTTCCATTTACGTGTTTTACGATTTCACTTACAAACTCTGGTCTTAAATAGTTTTGATTTCCTTCTTCTCCTGAATGAAGTTTTACAGCCACACGACCAGGTAAAGATAGTCCAACCTTTTCATATAATTTCACTAATGCACTTGGAGTAATTTCTTTTGTAAAATAAACTTTTGCTTTTTCCATATATATTATCAAATCCTTTCTTTTATTATTTTAACAAATTGAATCTTTAAAGTCCATTCTCTTTTTTATTCAAAAAAAAAAAAGAAAATTCATTTTCTTTCAGTTTGTTGACAAAGTGGTATATTCAAAAAGAATATATCACTTTTTTTGACCTGTTTTTTATAAAAAACTCTA
>CANRCV010000029.1 GCA_947629205.1 uncultured Bacilli bacterium | reverse complement strand
ATCTTATTTTAAAATTTAATTAAATTATAAATCCTTTTTTTAGGTTTTAAAATCTCCACACTTTTTCTACACTAACTTCTTTCTTTTTAGGAAGCATCCATTGAGGATGAAATAAAAATTCAATAGAATCTAATTTATCAATAATAGTAAGTAACCAACTTTCTTTGTATTTTGGTATAGTGATATTTAAAGGAAACATATGAGTTTTAATCATACTCTTTCTTTTTTCATTTAAAAGTTCAGGAAAATATTTTTGAGCATTTAAAGCAGCATTTTTAGCATGGGTAAATCCATGTTTTTGAAAAAAAGGTTTCTTTTCTTTTTCTAGTTGCCAAGGTTTTTCATAAAAATCATGTAAAAGTCCAGCAATTGCTAAAGATTCATAATCAAGTTTTAATTTTTTGCCTAAACGATAACAATCATAAGAAACACGTAAGACATGATGATAAACACTTTCTTTATGATGTTGCATATATTCTTTTCTTTTAAGAAATTCTTCATGTTCTAAAATTGGTTTTACAATTGCATAATAATTTTTATCTTGAAGATATTTTTTTCTATGACGATGACGATAATCTAAATATGCATTAATATATTGAATTAAACTAGCTATTTGAAAAAGAATTGTAATCCATATAAAAGGTTTGATTGATAAATTTAGTTTGGTAAAGAAAATAGTACAATACCCTAAAATAATAGTAATCATCATAATCCAATTTTTAATTTTTCCTATCATTAAAGAACGAACTATTTTTTCTTTTATATAGATAATACCATTAAATAAAGCAATTAAAAATTCAAATAGAAAAAGATAGAAAAAAGCATGATAATGAAAAATTAATATAGAAAGTAAAGAAAATGCTAAAACTTTATCTGCAATGGTATCTAATTTAGCACCCATAGGACTAGTAACTTGCCACTTTCTAGCCAATTTACCATCTAAAAAATCCGTAAGAGCAATAAAGATGGTTAAAAGGATTACTAAAAGAATTTGTCTATGAATTCCTAAAAAAAGAAGAATAGGAGATGCTAAAATTCTTGAAATAGTTAATATATTGGGAATATACTTTTTCATATTCTTATTCCTTTCTTTTTTTCATTATAACAAACAAAGAAAGAAAAAACATTAAATAGTTTTAAATTTAATGTTTTTCATTATAAATATATTTTTAAACCTTCTAAATTATTCTTAAGGGTTTGTCTTAACTTATCTGCTAAAAGTAAAGCTTCTTCATCTTCATCATTATATTTGTTCATTGCCTCTTCTAATTTTGTAATTCCTTTTGTAAGTCCTTTAGACATCATTTGAGCAATAACCTCATCTTCTTTTTTATTCATAAGACGCATTTGCGCCATCATTTTACTACTCATTCGAGTCATTTTACCAATTTCTTGTTCTTTGGCTCCGTAAGAGATAAATAACTGTTCACATTCATTTACTATTTCATCAAATTCTTTTCGTTGTTCTTCTAAAAATTCACGAAACTTTTGTTTTTTTATTTTATCAATAACATCGTTAATCCCTATAACTCCCATTTCACTAATTTGATAAATAGAATTTAAAAATGTTATATTTTTATTTTCTTTCATTAAAAAATCACCCATTTTTAATATGTGTGATTTTTATCCGTTTATACCTCTTGCACAACAGCAATAATCATTGGTTTACATTCGGTTTCTTCATACAAATATTTACTTAATTCTGTACGTATTTCTGTTTTAATTTTATTAAAATCAACAAAATGATCTACAATATTTCGAGTAATTACCTCTTCACTAATTTTTTTAATACCACTTACTATTTCTTTTGAATCTTTTACATAAATAAATCCTCTTGTGGTTACCTCTGGTCCTACTAATAATTCTTTTGTTTTTTTACTTAAAGTAGCACTAATTAAAACAATACCATTTTCACTTAACATTTCACGATCTTTAATAACTAAGTCTCCAACATCATCACTTGATTTTCCATCAATTAAGCAATCATTTACTTTATAGTGTTCCGTACTTTCTTTTAAAATACCATCTTCAATTAGTACAACATCCCCATTTTGTTTTAAAATAATATTTTCTTTTGGCATTCCTAAGGAACTAGCTAAATCCGCATTTAAAACCATAGAACGATATTCCCCTTTTACAGGCATGTAATATTTAGGATTCGTAAGTTTTAACATAAGCATTAAATCTTCACTAGAAGCATGATGTAAAATACTTTTATCTTTAGGAATTGAAATAATACGACAACCAAACATCGCTAGATCATTTTCAATTTTAACGAGTAATTTTTCATTACTATCATATCTAGGTTCTGCAAAAATAACGGTATCGGTTGGTTTTAAAGTAATATATTTATCATATCCACTTAATACTTTACTAATAGAAGCATAAGGATTTTCTTTATCATCACATAAAAGTAAGATAGCATCTTCATCTTCAATATTAGATAAATCTCCTAATAAATCATCAGGAAATGTAATATACCCTTCTTTTTTAGCAAATGCCACTACATTTTGTAATCTTTTTCCCATTAAAACAACTTTACGATGTTTATTTAAAGCACTATTAAAAATATCTTGGATGGTATAAAGATGAGTTGGTAAAACTAAATATAATAAACGTTGTTCATATTTATTGACTATATCTTTAAAATATTCTTCTAAACGATGATTAGGAGATGTATGTCCAGGATGATCCGAAAACATAGATTCAGCAAGTAAACATAATACCCCTTGCTTTCCTACATAAGCAATACGACCTAAATCCATATCATAATGTCCAGTCATTTTGGAATCAATAATAAAATCTCCCGTATAACAAATAGCTCCATCTTTTGTATTAATGACATACATAACAGAATCAGGACAACTATGAGAAACGGTAATAGGAAAAATACTTACACTACCAAAGTTTAACTTTTTATGTGGTGTAATTTCCATAATATTTTTCTCAGGAACTCCTGAAGATAATAATTCATATTTTGTATATTTAGTAGCAAATAAACGAATTTCAGGAATATTTTTGACTAAATCTGCTGCTCCACCCATGTTTTCATAATGTCCATGGGTAATAAAAACGCCTTTAATTCTCTTTCTATTTTTAACTAAATATTCATAATCAGGAATAATATAATCAATTCCTAACATATTTCCTGATGCATATTTTAAACCACAATCAAAAACAAATATACTCTTGTCTATTTCTAAGACATACGTATTCTTTCCATTTTCATCTAGTCCACCAAGACTAAAGATTTTAATTTTACTCATAATGAATCTTTCCTTTTCTAATTTAAAATTTTTTTAAAGTTTTTTGCAGCAAATTCATTATAGCAAAAAAAAAGGGGCATTTCAACTTGAAATGCCTAAATATGAATTATTCACTAATTAATTCACTTACTGTTACTATAGAATACCCTTTAAAATGAATTTCTTTTAATAACAGTTTTAAATGCTCTAAAGAAACATTATTTTTAATATAAATAATAGATCCACTCTCTAAATTCTTTTTGGCTTCAATAATATTACTACTATTTAAACTAAAAGTTTCTTCTACTAAATACTTTCCTTCTTTTTGACAAATATCTTTTCCCATTTGTTTAATATAACAAATATTTTTATTTTGATTATTCTTATTTAACAAACTTTCTACATTTGTATATTTTTCTTTATCGTTATTCACTTGTTCAAAATAATTTTTATTTGTATAAGTAGATTCTGTAATCAATAAACTAGCTTTTATTTTATTTTCTTGTAAGTAATTTTTTATTGCATCATTGCCATCTTCTACTAAAAAAGCAACGGCTTTTTTATTTTTATTTCCCTCTTTAATAATTTTATCTTTATTTTCTTCAAGAGAAATATCTGGTTTTACATCATCAAAAATTAAGTAGTATTCATTAAAGACACCAAAAGCTTTCATATTAACAAAGCTTTTTGTTTTATTAATCATTCTTCCCATTATACCTGGAATGATATAATTATCTTCTATTGTTGCATTAACAGCAGCAACTTTATAATCCTCTTCTATTTGATTAATACTTTGCATAATAGGACTTTTATTTTGCATTAAAATAGCAATTTTTTCTGTATAATAAAAACTAAAAAGCATGATGGCTACTATTCCTAAGGGCTTGTATAATTTTTTCACAAAAATCACCTAATTAACTATATGTTACTCTTTTTCTTCTTTTTCCAAATTTTTATTATTTGAAGATAAAAATGTAACTTTTTCAGCAATTACTTCCATAATAAACTTTTTATTTTTATTTTCGTCTTCATAATTTCTTGTTTGAAGACGTCCTTTTATTCCAATAACGTCTCCTGTATGACAGTATTCAAATGTATTTAAAGCAATATTATTCCATAATATACAACGAATAAAATCTGTTTCATAAATACCATCACTATTTTTAAATGGTCGATTGACAGCTAAAGTAATAACACTTCTTTGATTTTCTTTTTCTGTACTAACAACCTCAGGATCTTGACATAACCTTCCAACCAAAACCACTTGATTCATAAAATACCTCCTTTCTGCTCTGCACTTTAACAAAGAAAAAAAGAGGTGTCAAATTACAAATTTGGCAAATCTGCTAAGCAGATTTTTTGTTTTTTGCATCAAAAATGACAAATCTGTAGAGAGATTTGCCAAATCTGTACCATTCTTTAAAAAATCTGTATTTTTTTAACTTTTTTTAAATTTTAAAAAAGTTTTGACCTATTTTGTCGAATCTATTGTATTTCAAAAAAGAATCATTATAATTACATAATAGTTTATATATTTTTTCAAGAGATGTTTTTTAAACTGTATCACTTTCTATATTACCTTTTCATACAATAAAATAGGTGATCCTATGTTTAACAGCAATTGTCCTCCACCTCGTCGTAATGGAGGAGGTTTCTTTTCAATTATTGCCATATTCTGTTTATGTATTTTAATTTTTTATCAATTAATTATTACTTTAATTTTACCTTTTCGTTTTAATGTTTTTATTCTATTCATTGAGGTTTTTATATTAATTTTTTTGCTCTACCGTGTAATATGGCCGCACTAAATCTTCTGTCATAAATAAATAGTCCAAATCTTCTCTTACTTTTTGACAAGATTTAAATTCGGTATTAGAAAAAACAGGTTTTTTAGGAAGAGAAATTAATAAGAAAAATAATTTTTTTTCATCTTCGGTTAATTGTACTTTTTCAAAATACTTAGATAAAATAACATCAAAATGAATGGTAAAATATTCATTTTGATAAAAGTGAACTAAATCCATTATTGGTGTATCAATTCGATAATCTTCCCAACTAATAAGATAAGAATCTTGGGCTTTTACAAAATGATCTAAAGAAAGTTTGTTATGAATAAAACAGACTCTTTTTTTGGTTTGATTTTTTACTAAATCAAACCACTGATCCAGTTCACTACTGGAAAAATCAAGAGAAGCAAATACTTTATAAATAGTGCGAATTAATGAATAATGAGAAGGAGACATATATATTTCTTTTTTTATTTCTTCATATAGTTTTGTATATTCTTCTTTTAAATAAACTATATAGCCTTTTATTTTGTCATATATTTTTTTAAATTCATCTTCTGTAACTGTTTTATAGAATGTTGTTTTATTATGTAATTGACTGACGATTTCAATCATATCAAGAGCTTTTTGTTCTTTTGGCATTGAAACCCCTTCTATATATTCATAAACATTTACATCTTTTCTTGATTCATCAATTAAATTAGGAAAATGAAGAAAACTACGACTTTGTAAATAAGCATATAATTCTTTTATATCCTTTTCACTTTTTTCTTTTATAACAAAATCTCCTGATGTTGTATTTAAAATAGTTACTTTTCCTAAAATAGTATAACGATAGGGTTTATATATATTTTTTAAAACTTCTAATGATTTATTCATCTATAAATGGAATAATTAACTTATCTCCTATAGAAATGGTATCAATTGTATTATACTCTTTTAACGTATTCATATCGGTATTGTATTTTGCACAAATACTTTCTAAAGAATCTGTATTATTTACAATATGAATATGGTAGGAGGCAAATTCCTCTTCTTTTTCTTGAATAGAATTTAAAATAATGGCTTCACTTTCTTGATCAACTCGATCTTCTTCTATATCACTTTCTTCACCAGTCGGTTCATTAAATAACTCTTCTATTTCTTCCATGGCTATTTCTTTTCGATTTTCTTCCTCTTTTTGTTTTTCTTCTTCTAATTCATCTGCCGTAAGACAAAATTCAATATTGACTTTTAAGGTAGAGTCTCCTTCAATTTCATAAGTAAAATCCGTAATTTCAAAATCAATTGTTTCTTTATCAATATTTTCTGTTACTTCTAAAGAAAAAGGTAAAGTATAATGGAAAGGTTCTTTATTGACACTTACCTCATGACTTTTATAATCTCCAGATATAATAAAATTACCTTCAATTTCGTTTTCTCCAATATTTAATTCATGTTCTAAGGAAATACTACAAATTTCTGCAATCTTGGTATTAAATTCAATTGCTTTTGTATAGGGAACTATACTTTTCATATTCTCATATCCTTTCTTATTTAATCGTATGAAAGAAATAACTATTTTAAAACAAAAAAATAAATGCTTTTTTCTAAGCACTTATTTATGAAAATAATTCTTGATAAATTTCTTGATAATTGGAAACTTCTACAATTTGAATTTTTTCTACTATTTCTTTAGGAATTTCTACTAAATCATTATGATTTTCTTTGGGAATATATACTTTTTTTATACCTTCGTTATAAGCTCCTACTATCTTTTCTTTTAAAGACCCAATCTTTTTTACGTTCCCTTGTAAAGTAATTTCTCCAGTCATGGCAATTGTTTTAGCTATACTTTTATTTTTAATTAAACTTAAAATAGAGGTCGTAATAGCAATACCAGCACTTGGTCCATCTTTTTTCACTGCTGCTTCTAATAAATGAATATGCCCATTTTTTTGTTGAAACACCTCACCATCAAATCCTAGTTCTTTTTGATGACTCCATAAATAACTCATCGATACTTTAATACTTTCTTCCATCACTTTTGATAAAGAACCCGTCATTTCTATTTTACCATTTCCATCATAAAAACAACTTTCAATAGGACTAACAACTCCCCCATTTAATCCAACAGCCAGACCATTAACCATTCCAGGATTCATATCAAAAGCAATAGAATTTGGATGATTAGAAGGCCCTAAAAGTTCTAAAACCAATTCAGGTGTTATTTTACAATTTTCTAACTTATTTTTGATAATACATTTTCGTACTAGACTCGTTAATACTTTTTCTAAGTCTCTTACTCCTGCTTCATAAGTATAATGCATAATAATTTCTTTTAAAGCGGCATCCATAAATTTAATATTACGATTGGAAATTTTATGTTCTTTATAAATTCTTGGTAAAAGATATTTTTTAGCAATCATTATTTTTTCTAAAACCGTATAGCTAGAAAGTTCTACAATTTCTAAACGATTATAAAGTTCATAAGGAATCTCTTCTTTATAATTTGCTGTTAAGATAAAAAATACTTGTGATAAATCAAACTCTTCTTCTATATAATTATCAACAAAAGCATTATTTTGGGTTTTATCTAAAATATCTAATAACGTACTAGCGGGGTCTCCTTTATAATCTTTAACCATTTTATCAACCTCATCAATTAAGAAGACAGGATTTTTACACCCACAACGCTTTAAACCTTCTATAATTTTACCAGGACTTGATCCTAAATAAGTTCTTCGATACCCATTTAAAATGGCACTATCATTTAAACCTCCTACACTTATTTTATAAAATTCTTTATTTAAACTATCTGCAATTGATTTTGCAAAAGTTGTTTTTCCAACACCAGGAGGACCGACTAAACATAAAATAGGACTCGTAATATCTGGATTTCGATTTCTCGCTGCAATATATTCTAAGACTTTTTCTTTAGCTTTTTCCATTCCAAAATGATTTTTATCTAAATTTTTTTCTATTTTTTCTAAATCACATTCATCCGTTGTAGAATAGCTCCAAGGTAAATTTAATATCCAATCTAAATAATTACGAACACTGGCTATTTCAGGACTGGCATCACTCATTCGTTCAAACTTTTGAATCTCTTCTTTAATCTTTTGAACAACTTTCAAAGAAGGAATTTGTAAACTTTCTAACTTTTCTTCATACGAACGAACTTCTTCTCTTTTTGAATACGTATCTCCTAGTTCTTCTTCTATTTCTCTTAATTTTTCTTTTAAAATAAATTCTTTTTGACTTTCTTCTAATCCTTGTTGTAATTTTTCATCTAATTTTTTTTCTAAATCAATTACTTGTAATTCCAAATGTAAATCACGAATTAAATTATGTCCTCTTACCACCGGATTCATTTCTTCAACATATTCTAATTTTTTGGCAAAAGGTAAAGATAAAAAGGAAGCAACATAATCCGTATATTTATTTAAATCTTTTACATCTTTTACAACATTTAAAATACTATTGGATACACCATCACTTTGACAATATTCTTGTAATAATTCTTCTACTTTTCTTTTAACAGCTAAGGCTTCCATTTCATCAAAACTGGGAATAGTTAATTTTTGATACATACACTCTAAAGTATCTTTTTGAGTTTTATGATTGGAAAAGCTTTCTTCTTTAGCACGAAAAAGTCCTCGTAAGGTTACTCTTAAATTACCATTAGGTAATTCCAATTTACTTTTAATTTTAGCAACCACTCCAATAGTAGGTAGATCACTAACATCAGGAATTTCTTCCATTTGATTTTTTAAAGATAAAATCATTAATTCATTATTATAATTTTCTCCTGCTAAAAAAACAACATTTTTACTTAAAGGATTGGTAAGTTCTAATTTTACCTCTTGGTTAGGAAGAAGAATTAAGTTTTTTAAAAGTAAGACTGGCAAGGAATTTTTCAAACTACATCATCTCCCATTTGATTTGATGTTTTTTATTATAAGTTTTTCTGTAACAAAAGTAAATGCTCTTTACATTTTTTTACAACCAATTTTTGTAAAAAAAATTAGTTTCGTTAGAAACTAATTACTCTTCTTTATGATTTTGTAGTGAAGAAAGAATTTGATCATTCATAATCGTTGTATCTATATCTTTCTTTTCTAAATTTGCTCTTTTTGGCAATTCAAACTTAGGTTTTGGTTCTTCTAATTTTGTTTTTTCTTGTTCTAAATAAACAGAACTAAATGGGGCTTCTCTTTTTGGTTCTTTTGGAGTAAAAATCGGTTCTGTTTTTTCCTCTTCAATAATTGGAGTTAGTGGTTCTATATTTTCTTCTCTTTTTAAAGATTCTTCAATAGCATCATATTTATTTAAAACCTCATCAATACTTTCATCTATTTCTGGTTCTTCCTCTTGATTAATAATAGAATCAAAATTATAAGTATTTTCTTCCGTTTTATTTGGTATGCTTTCCTCTTCTGGAACAATATAATCCGTATTTAAAACAAGATTACTCGTTACAAATGGATCAAACTCTTCTTTTGGAGTTTCTTTTATTTCTTCAAGAGTTTCTATATTTTCTTCTTGATTCATTGTTAATGGTTCTATTTCTTTTTCTTGTTTTTGCTCTTGTTCTTCTTTATGTAAAACAATCGGTTCTAAAGTTGTTAATTCTTCCTCTTCTTTTGGTTTTGTTTTATCTTCTGTTTCTAAATTTAATCTTTCTAATTCTAATCTTTTCTTTTCATCTTTTTTACCAAAAAATAAAATAATTAGAAATAATAATGCTAATACAGAGATTACAATAAATAGACCAATTCCAAAATATTCATTACTATACAATCTATTTAAAAATTCCATCTCTTCCACCACCTTTTATTCTATTAATAAGAATACCATATTCTATTTTATAAATCAAGAAAATTTGATAGAACAAAAAAAGGAAGATTAGCTTCCTAAATACGTAATTTTAGCATAACCACTACCTGAACGTGTATTAGCTGTCATAGTTGTATTTGTAAATGTTAAACCTGAATAGTGAGTAGGCAATCCAGTGTGTACTATATGATCTACTGTTGATTCTTTTGTGATTGCATCACAACCTTCATGTCCTGAAATAAAGGATGAACCTCCAGTTCCAGAAGATTGTGAAATAACATTCACAGCTCCTCCACCATAGTAGCC
>CANRCV010000028.1 GCA_947629205.1 uncultured Bacilli bacterium | reverse complement strand
GACGCACTAGACTTAGGATCTAGCGGAGAAATCCATGGGGGTTCAAGTCCCTTTACCCGCACCATTTATGCTATTGAAAATCCCTTATTTATGGGATTTTTTTCTTTGTAGGGTCGTTTAAGACCTACAACTAACACACAACTAACAAATTTTTCTTCTTTCTAATATATTAAATTTATTTTTTATTTTTAAGTACAATGAAAAGTCTTTATCAATATTTGATTTAAACATTTTGATGGAATTGTTTGCTAAATACAAAATATGGATTGATTTAGTACCCTATTTAATAGTTTTGTAATATAAAAAAGTAATAATATAGTTAATAATGGCGTACCAAAATTATGTCATTTTTCAATTTATTGGCAATTTCATATTTTTAGGTACTTTTTCAACGGTTTAATCATAATTGGTTGATAAAAGGAATAAGGTCACTTACAAAAAGTTTTTCAAAACTTTTATAGTTCACTTTTTTTTGCATTATATACTTTGTTAATTTTTCTAAATAGATAAATCCATTTTTTGTAATCCAAGCAAAATCCATTTCTTTTGTATAGGGAAAAGATAAAATTTTAGCAATGGATCTAACAAAATATTTATAAAGAAGTGCTTTTTCATTTTGATAAATAGTAGGCAAATGATTTTTTAAAGCTGTATTTAAAAATTGCTCTTTATTTTCAAATAAGTTATAGTACTTATCAATTAGTGGATTAATATAAGCATGGGAATATTCATGAAACATATTTTCGATTAAATAATTGCTATCTTCTTCAAACTTTTGTAGTTTTTCATTATATTGAAATCCTCTTATGCAATATATATCTTGTGAGTTATGATGCCCAAAACCACCATTTATAAGGGGAGAAACTATATAGTAATAGTTTTCAAAAGAATACCCATAAAATTTTTGTAAATCCTTTATATTAAAATTTTGAGGTAAGTTTAGAATAGCTATTAATTCTGTAAAAAGTGATTTATGTTTTAATAAAAAAGCTTGCCAATTTATTTTATGGTACATATTTTTTAAACTAGATAAAAATTCTTCAATTTCTCCACAAGAAAGGAATTTTTCTAGTTCTTTTTTAAATTGTAAATTAGTAATGGTAAAATCATCTTTTAAAGAAATAGCTAGTGTATGAATACAATAGCTATCTTTTAATTTTTCCAAATAATAAACTAATTTTTCTTCTATAGAGATTAACTTTATAATTTCATCAGTATAAGGAATATTTGGTATTTCTATCCAATCTATAGTTATATTTTTTTTCTTTTTGATAATGGCAAACAATGCAAATAAAAATTCCATTTTTTCATTAACTATAAATTTTATATTGTTTTTTTCTTGTAATAACATATGTATCATTCTTTCTATAAATATTCTATCATTTTTATTAGTGCATTACTAGTATCAACAATTGCTGAATTTAAAGCATTTACTTTGTTATTCGTTTATTTTATAATTCTTTTAGGAGAATTAAATATGAATGAGACTGATTATAAGAAATTTTGTAAAAGATATGATAAATTTAAGAAAAACAATTTACCAACTCCTTTTTGGGATGAAGAAAGACAAGTAAAAGAATATGTCTATTTTTATAATGGAAAATCAATTTTGAACGCTAAAAAATCAAAAAATCAACTGGAAGTTCATTCAAAACTTTCTACTGCTTTAGGAGAAATTGCTTTTACTGGTTTTTATTATCCTTTTACGGATAGACATTTAATACAACAAAAAGATAAGAATGGAAAAATAGTTAAGAAATTCATTGTTGGTCATAATCATACACATTCTTTTGAAGATGTAGTTGTTAGTCTTTACAATTCTCCGGAATCTTTTTATATCGCAAAAGAGGAAGAACAATTTTATAGCCAACAAGAGCTTGAGTATTTAAGAAGAATTCAAAAATATTTAGCATTTATTGGGATGAAAGATATAACTGCGGATAATTTTTCTACAAATCGATATCATAATGAAATACATTCTAAATATGAAAATGCTCTTATATACAAATTTAGTGATTTTACTTTAGATAAAATAAGAAAAGGTGAAAAGGATTTTAAGGAACTAAAATGGTTTCCAGAATATAGTGGACCTAAAATATATAAACCAAAAGAATATCAAGCTTTGATAGTAGATAAAGAGGACAATTTTAAAATGTTTATAGAATTTACTCATGAAGAAATAAAATTATATAAGGATATTAAAAACTTATGTGATGATAACAACAATTTTAAAGATGAGGATAACGTTATTGTAAGCCATTTTAAAATAATAGAACTTTTCAATTAAAAAAGTGCTTTTGATAAGAAAATATTTTTAGAAAACGTGATTAAAAATAAAGAACATTAAAAAAGAATTACTTAAAATTCTTACAAATAAAAGTACAAAGTTCCTCTAAAGAATGACTTGGTATTTTTGCTTCTAAATGATTCGTAAGAGTCTTTTGTAATTCTTTATTGTTTAAAAGGAAGAGGGCAGTATCTGCTACTTTCTTTTTATTTGTTTCTATTAATGACAAATTATTTTCACTAAAATATTTCGCGTTGTAAGTCTCAACTCCTGGTATAGGAAAGATATGAAGGATTGGTTTTCTTAAAACAGAAACCTCTGTTGTTGTAAGGCCTCCTGGTTTTGTTAAAACAATATCTGCAACGGAAACATATTCTAAAACATTGGGAATAAATTTTAAAACTTGTAAACGTTCATCCTTTAAGGTAGAAAGTTTTTGATACAATTTTTCATTTTGACCACATATAACGATTAATCCCGTATCATTATCCATTTTTTTTAATAAATCTTTTACGACTTTAGGTATAGGACCAAATCCCATAGAGCCACTCATCATTAAAATAGTTTGTTTATAAGAAATATTTAGTTTTTTTCGTAAAACGTCTTGATTCAGTTCGGGAATAAAGATAGGAATACCAAAGGGTAAGAGTTTTTCTTTAGGAAGCATCATACGTAAATAATCACTTTCTAAATCCTTGGTAGGAATTACATAATAATCTGCCTTTATTTCATTGGTAAATGGAATACATTTATAATCCGTTCCAACAAAGAAAAAGGGAATACTCATTTCTTTTTTGAGTTCCGTAAGAGCAAGAGCAGGGTATAAATGAGTACAAATACATAAATCATAGTGTTCTTTTAAGATTAATTCTTTTACGCGCTCTTTTCCATACTTATTTAAGATATAAACCGGTGAGGTTAACTTCGTTTTATTATAAAGTTCACCAAGTTTATAGATTCCTTCAAAAAGTTTTCCTTTTCCAAGTAAGGATTTATAGTAGAATTGTTCTACAATCTTTTTCTTTTTGGGGTCAAATAGACTTAAATAGTCTTGAAAGTGAGCATCTATGTTAGACTGATTTAAACCCTTTACAATATTTTTTGCAGCCGTATTATGCCCTCCACCGGTAGAACAACTAAGAACTAAGACTTTCACTAATCTTCACCTTCTAACTTGTCTAAATGAATATACATATCATTTAAATAATCATAACCAAAATGCGTATCTAAAAATTCTTCATACTTATTTTTAGGAGGAAGACCTTTTGTATATTGTTTTACACGATGAAAAGCACAAATCGTTAGAATAGTATCAAATAGTAAAAATACCAGTAAAAAGTACATACAAATTTTTCCAAATTGATTGGTTAATTTATTGGTAATTCTTTTAAAAATCGGGTAGATTAGTTTTATCCAAATAAGTCCTAAAACGCCCCAAAACAAACTATATAAAAGACATACACGACCATTGATATTAAAAGGAAGATTGGAGTAATCCCAAGCACAGAATCCCATCACCAGTTCCATTCCAAAACTCATAATATATTCTAAAACAGTTCCACTTAAATAGGAAATTAAAAAGATTTGCCACCAACTTTTTTTATCGAAACGTTCTAAAAGTAAAGTTAAAGCAACTCCACCAAATCCATATGCTAAACAAAATGGGCCAATAACTAAAGAGGAATGATTTACAAAAATTCCTTTACGAACATAGAAAAATAAAAATTCGGCGAGCCATCCAAAAATTGAACTAATGATGAAAATATAAAATAAATCTTGAAAACTGCTTTTCTTTTTCATACTACCACTATAT
Source organism: uncultured Bacilli bacterium (assembly GCA_947629205.1). Classification (GTDB taxonomy): domain Bacteria; phylum Bacillota_I; class Bacilli_A; order RF39; family UBA660; genus MGBC108787. The sequence goes on along the minus strand of CANRCV010000028.1, from coordinate 6,515 downwards.
GTATTATACCAAAATGAATATGAAAATAAAATGACTAAAAAAAAGAACTTATTTGTTCTTCTTAGACTTTAATTCATCACGTATTTCTTTTAATAAAGATAACTCGGTTTCAACGACTTCTTCTTGTTCTTCTTTTTTATGACGATGTCCAATTTTTGATAATTCATTAATAAATTTAACAAATAGAAAAACACAAAAAGCAACAATTAAAAAATCAATAACATTTTGAATGAATGCTCCATACATAATTCTTGCTTCACCTAAGCGTATAGACAAACTACTAAAGTTGATACCACCTAAAATCATTCCAATAATAGGCATTAAAATATCATCCACTAAACTTGATACAATCGTACTAAAAGCCCCACCAATAATGACACCAACCGCTAAGTCAACAACATTTCCACGTGATATAAATTCTTTAAATTCTTTAATCATAACAACCTCCAACTAAATTATAGCATAATCCCTTTTTCTTTGCTATAATTGGTATGAAAGAAGGATAGAAAATGGAATATTTAGATATTTATGATGAAAATGGAAATTTTTTAGGAAAAGAGGATCGTAAAATTGTTCATCGTGATGCTTTGTGGCATAATACAGTGCATTGTTGGTTATTTGATAAGGAAGGAAATATCTATTTTCAAATTCGTAAAGACAAGAAAAAACTATATACAACCGCAAGTGGTCACGTAAAGGCAGGAGAAACCATTAAAGAAGCTTTTGGGCGTGAAATAAAAGAAGAAATTGGTTATGCTGTTAATTATAATGAAGCTAAGTTAATTGAAATTAATAAGTTTGTGATGGATAGAGAAGAAGAGGATGGTTCTATATTTAAAGATCGTGCCTTTGCAAATGTGTATGCTTGTTTATTTACAGGAACGATGAAAGAATTTGATTTTGATACAGAAGAATTAGATGGAATTGTCAAAATAAATGCTAAAGATACTTTAGAAGTTTTAAAAAAAGAAAGTGGAAGTTTAAAAGGGAAAAAATGTTTTAAAGAAAAGGAAGAAATACGTGTAGAGGAAACAACCATTTCTTTTAATGACTTTTTGGTCAATAAAGGAGAAACAGCGAGTCTAAAATATGGAAAATATTATCAAGGAATTAAATTGACTTAAAACTAAATTATGTTTATAATAAACTTTACTTGATTAAGGAGGTTTCATCATGAATATAGGGGATAATAAAAGGGAAGAGTATTCGATTGTAATGGAAGATATTATAGAGCAAGAAAATAAAATAGAAGAAATGAATAAAGAACTATTTAAATTAAAAGGAGAAATTCCTTTCTTAAAACGCTATGTATCACAATATAAAAAAAGTGCTATTTTCTCTTTACCAACCCAAATTGTTTGTGGAATGGTTTTGGGTTTAGTTTTAGGAATTGGCAGTCATGGAATTGTTCCTAGTATTTATTATAAAAATGTTATGTTTTTACTTGGTCTTATTTTAGGAATGACAACAGGTTTATTTACAACTTTAAAAGAATATTTTAATTATAAAAAAACCAAACAAGAACTTTCTAATACGGAAATACAAGTTTTCTTTTTTGAAAAAGATTTAGAGACAGAAAAAGAGTATTTACAAAACTTAAAAGAATTAGCACATGAAACACCTGAAATGAATTCTACGGATCAATTAGAACAAAATAATGAAATTATCAAACAAAGATTAAAAGATTATCAAGAAAAATTAATTGTTTATGGAAAAAGAGTCAAAGAATTTTATCATAAACCTTTAGAAGAAAATTTTAAAAATGAATTATACCATAATGGAATCGATGCAGAAACATTTGAAGATTATATAGAAGCACAAGTAAAAAGTTTAAAAAAGTAGGTGATTGTTTGATTCTAGCTATTGTAGGTCCAACAGGAGTTGGAAAAACCAAATTAAGTATTGAACTAGCAAAACAATATAATGGAGAAATTATTAATGCTGATTCGATGCAAATTTATAAAGGTTTAGATATTGGTACTGCAAAAATAAAACCAGAAGAAATGGATAATATACCCCATCATTTATTAAGTATTAAAAATGTAGAAGAAAACTATACAGTATATGATTATCAAAAAGAGGCTCGAAAAAAAATAGAAGAAATTAAAGCCCGAGGAAAAGTTCCTATTTTTGTAGGAGGAACTGGCTACTATTTAAAAGCAGCTTTATATGATTATCATTTTCAAAAAGAAGAAAACATAAATCAAAATATTGATTTAACAGAAGAAGAATTAATTCAAAAAATAGATGCATATCCTATCGATATTTCTTATGATAAAAAAAATAAAAAACGAATGCAACGTATTTTAAATCGTTTAGAAAATGGAGATACGAATTTTACTAAAAGTTCTACCTTATTATATCCAGATACTATTTTTATTGGTCTTACTGCTCCAAGAGAAATTTTGTATCAAAAAATTAATGAACGTTTTTTAGAAATGGTAAATCCTCTTATGAAAGAGGTAAAATACTTTTATGATCACTCTATCTATACAAAACCATTACAAACGGGAATAGGGTATAAAGAATTTTATCCGTATTTTAGGGGTGAAAAAACATTAGAAGAAGTAATTGAAGAATGTCAAAGAAATTCGAGAAAATACGCCAAAAGACAATATACTTGGTTTAAAAATCAAATGAATATTACTTGGTTTACTGTTCATTATGAAGATTTTTCTAAAACAATAAACGAAATAAAAGATTATATTGAAAAAGAAAGAACGTCAGTCTAGACGTCCTTTTTTAGTTCCGGATAAATACGTTCACTAAAGATATGATCTTTTACTAAAATATCTCCTTTTTGATCAATTTTTTCTAGTTCACTTGTCGTAATTAAAAAGTAAGTATGTTGTAAGTAATCTTTTCCATTTCCAGTAGTTGGATTTTCAACTGGATCATCCCAAGTTAAATCTAAATGAACCCATTTACCATTCGTATATACAGCATTCCATATATGACCAGTTACATTTTGTTGAATTAATTTGGTAGCTACTTTAAAGTTTTTAATTTCTAATCTCTCTAAAAAGAGTGCCATAGCATCAGTATAACCACTACAAGTTGCTAATCCATAAACTAAAGGACCTGTTGCTTTATAAGAATTTGGATTTTTATCTTCTTCTTTTTTGGCTTGTTCAGTTGCAATGTCATATTTGGTATGATTAATAATATAATCATGGATAGCTTTTATTTTTTCTTCTTCCTTCATATTTCCTTTTATAATTTCTTTATAAATTTCAGTAATTTTAGAATTTAAAGTTGTGATTTCTTCTTCTGTATATAAATATTCTACCGTAATATTCATTTCACCAGACTCTGAAATCGAGGTATGTATTTTTGAAAAACTATTGTATGGATGAACAAAGTTATTAATATAAGATAATATTTCTGGATCATTACTAATTTTTTCTACATCTTTTGTACAATTTTTATATTCACTTGGACAATAAAACGTAAAATTTTCATATCCACTATTAATAACCGTATAATAAATATTTAATAAATCACTATAACTTAAAGGAATAAAATCAGTTGTATTTTGAACATAAATAAAATCTTCTTCTTTTTTATAAATATTGGGAGAATCTAGTACCACTCGAGGATTTTTTTCTAAAGCACGAGAAATATAATCACTTATATCCCCAGAAAAATAAAAAGTGATTCCTAAAAATAAAAAACAAAAAATAGGAATTAGACATTTTTTCATTTCATCACCTTTTTTATTGTACCATTAAAAAATGAAGCACTCAAGTTTTTTGATTACTTCATTTCTTTTAATTTACTTGCTAATCTTGCTTTTTGACGATCTGCTGTATTGGCTTTTATAAGTCCTTTCGCAACAGCATGGTCGATATTTTTTTTCATATCCTTAAATAAAGAGTCCGCTTTATCTTTTTCTCCTGCTTTAATAGCAAGATCTGTATTTTTAATTAAATTTTTTACTCTTGCTTTAAGTTCGTGGTTGTTTTCTGTTTTTTTGGCAATGACTTTCACTGCTTTTTTAGAACTTTTAATATTAGGCATACAAATCTCCTTTCCTAAATTCATTAACAATTCTACCAAAACTAAAGCCATTTTGCAAGTATTTACTAAAAACCTATGCAATAAATTTAAAAATATGTTTCATACTAAGAATAGGTGAGACGAAATGATGCAAAAACTATTTTTAGATATTGGTAAAGAAGAAATTCAAAATCAGTATAAAAAAGATGAAAAAAAGACATCTTTATATAAAACAACTCATTTTATTGTAGAAAAAGAACAGAAAAAAGAAATTAAAAAAGAATGTGGAGATTACTATGTTTTAGAGTTTCAATATGAAACTTTAATGACCAGACAAATGATACTGGAAAAAGAATTAGAACGTATTTTAAAATTATTTTTAAAAAAATACCCGAAAACAAAAAAAGTTTTAATTGTGGGACTAGGTAATAAAAATGTGGATGGTGATGCTTTAGGGGTTTTAACAACGGATGCTTTAATTGCAACCAATCAATATCAAGATTTTTTAACGTTACCTAAAATAGCTTTATTAAATCCTTCTGTAACAGAAAAAACCGGAATTTCTTCTTTTAAATTAATTGAAATGGTGGTTCATGATTTAAAACCAGATCTAATTATTTTAATTGATTCTTTAGCTACTAAAAATAAAGAATATTTAAATCAAGCGATTGAAATAAATGATACAGGTTTTATTCCTGGCTCTGCTATCCATTCTTGTAAAGAAATCAATCAAAAAACTTTTCATATTCCTATTTTATCCATTGGTTCTCCCTTATGTTTAGAAATGGAAAATCAATTTTTTACCTCCGTTTTCATTCATGAGGTATTAAAGAGTTTAAGTACTATTCTTTCTACCAGTTTAAATCATTTATTTTTAAAATAATAATAGAGTAAGTTTTTTGACATTTTTTTTCTTTTCTTTTTTTTATACTTAAAAAAAAGGAAGAATGGATATGGCAAAAAAATTAAAAACAAAGAAAAAATTAAAATGGAAATATAAAATTTTATTTAGTATATTGATTATGCTTTTTTCTTTTACAGTTGCTTTTCGTTATTTTGTAAAACGTTTTTTTCATACTTTTACAAATGATTCTTTCATTACTTATTTGGTGGAATATAATTTAAATACTAAAAATACGCATCATTTATTCTATGATGTTTTAAATTTAGATAGTACTCATTTTTTATTAAAATATTCTTTAGGTTTAGATTCTTTAAAAGAAGAGGATGAAGATATAACTGGAATAGAGGCATCCTACATAGAAGATCCATACAAAAATGATAGTAAAGAACCAATCGTTTATTTATACAATACCCATCAAACTGAAGGCTACCAAAAAAGTAATAATGCTTCTTATAACATTACGCCTAGTGTATTAATGGCTTCCTATATTTTAAGAGAATCTTTAAATGATTTAGGAGTTCCTACTTTAGTAGAAACCAATGATATTACAGAACTTTTACGGATTCATAGTTGGAAATATTCTTATTCTTATGCAGCAAGTAAAATTCTTTTAGAAGATGCTATAGAAAAAAATCCTACTTTATCTTATTTTATTGATTTACATCGAGATTCTATGTCTTATGAAATTACTACAACCACTTTTAATAATAAAAACTATGCTAAAGTTTTATTTGTCATTGGAAAAGATAATCCTAATTATGAACAAAATTTAAAAATGGCAGAAAGTATTGATGCTTCTTTAAAAAAAGTAAATCCTAATTTAACAAGAGGTATTTCTTTAAAAGGAGGTAGTGGAGTAAATGGAATTTATAATCAAAATATAAGTCCTAATGCCATATTAATAGAAATAGGAGGACAATATAATACGATTATGGAAATTAATAATACTCTTCCTATCCTTGCAGATGCTATTTTAGAATATGTGAAAGGAGAACAGGAATGAAAAAGAAAGAAAAAAATCCATTTTTTAAACTATTAAGTCTTTTATTTTTAATTTTTATTAGTTTATATATTGCTTTAGAAAGTGGTTATTATGAAGCTAAGTTATCTAAAAAAACAGCTATGACAGAAGAAAGTATTGAAAAATTTGAAGAAGACATAAAAGAAGGCAAACCAATTGATGTTAATACCTATGTTTATGAAGAAAAAAATGATTATAGTAATCATACGACGGATGCAGCAATTTTTATTGGAGGAAAAGTAGAAGCTTTTATGTCTTCAGGAATAACTGAACTTTTTGATATTGTAAAATCTCTATTTACTTAAAAAATAAAAAGCTAATGCTTTATATCAAAGTGAAAAGGTACACAAACAGAACCATATAAAATTTCACTTGCAGAATAAAAATGTAAAAATTATGTAAATATTAAAGATTTTAAAAAAATACAGATTTTTTAAAGAATGATACAGATTTGGCAAATTTGTCTATAAATTTGCCTTTTTTGATGCCAAAAATAAAAAATCTGCTAAGCAGATTTCAGGCTGTTGACAAAAAGAGTCAATGGTCTTTTAATTTAAGAAAAAAAGTATTATAATGAAAAAAGCGAGAGGA
>CANRCV010000027.1 GCA_947629205.1 uncultured Bacilli bacterium | reverse complement strand
AATCAAGTAACTTGTGAAGATGGAGTAACAGCAGATTTTGATGTCACCGTTTGGGGATTAATCAATATACAAAATCCAAATCAAGCCAATATGATTAAATGTACTATCGACTTTAAAGACTGGGAATATGATTATACTGGAGAAGAACAAAAATTTACTGCTCCGTTAGATGGCAATTATAAAATTGAGTTATGGGGAGCTCAAGGTGTAGGAACACTTGGTGGTTTAGGTGCTTATGTTTCTGGAGAAATTAATCTTAAAAAAGGTGAGGCTTTTCTCATTAATGTAGGAAATCAAGGACAAGCAACAGATGTACGTACAGATTCTAGTTTATTATCAAGAATTATGGTTGCAGCAAGTGGTGGTGGAGAACATAGAATTAATGAATGTGGTGACGGTTTAGATACAGCAGTAGGTGGAGCAGCAGGAGGTTTAATAGGGTATAGTGGTGCATCAGGAGCTATTGATGCTAAAATGACTAGAGAAGCGCAAGGAGGAACACAAACAAGTGGAGGCCTTTATGGATATGGAGGAGAAGGTAGTGGATATTCAGGGGGCTTTGGTACTGGTGGTGCTCCACAGTATGTTAGTGGAAATTATCCAGGAGGATCTGGTTACTATGGTGGGGGTGGTAGTGGCCGTGCCCATTGTAATGGTGGTTCTGGTGGTGGAGGCTCATCCTTCATTTCAGGTCATGAAGGATGTGATGCAATATCTAAAGAGTCAACTCTTGAAAATATCATACATACTGGTACATCTATTCATTTTTCTGGATACAAATTTACTAACACTAAAATGATTGATGGTGCTGGATATTATTGGACAACTGAGAAAAAGGAAAAAATCGATATGCCTACACACGATGGAACAGAAAAAACAATGATAGGAAATACTGGTAATGGTTATGCTAAGATTACGTATTTAGGATCATAACAAGTATACAAAAAATTAATCTTTTTTTCTTCTCAAAAATCGTTTATAATGGAATTAATAATAGGAGGAAAAGAAATATGAAAAAGAAAAAAATAAACCTCCCAACCAGCAAATCTAGTCTGGGGGGGGGGGTACATTAAATAATCATAAACCTAGATTAGAAAGATTTATCAAAAATAAAAAACAAAAACAAATTTTAATTAGTACAATTATAGGACTTGTAGTAGTAATTGGTGGTATAACACTATACCGCACTTTTGCATTGTATGAAAATAATAAAACATATAATGTTATCAAAGGAAAAGTACCTGATTTTAGTGTAAGTGATGGAGATATTATGCTTGCATTTACAACAGATGGAATGGAATCTACAAAGTTTCCTAATAAAAATAGTGGTTATATTGTTAATAAAATAACATGTAATAATGGAATAACTGCTGATTGGGATAATATAAGTTGGAGTTTAACAAATATCAATAATTCTAATAATGCCAAAAAAGTTATATGTACCATAGATTTTGTTCATGGACAAGAATATGAATATGTAGGTAAGGAACAAACCTTTACTGCTAAATTAAGTGGTAAATATAAATTAGAGGTATGGGGAGCAAGTGGAGGTACAATGGTAGAAGGAACTGCTGGTTATGGTGGTTATGCAGTGGGAGAAATTAATTTAACGCAAAACCAAACTTTGTATGTAAATGTAGGAGGTATTCCTACTGGAACAATAGGTGGTTATAACGGTGGAGGCAATGGTGGAGTTGGTAATAATCAATGGAACTATGGTGGAGGCGGAGCTACCCACATTGCTACTGAAACAGGTTTATTAGCATCTTTAAAAACTAAAACGGACAGTGTTTTAATTGTTGCTGGAGGTGGCGGAGCAGGTGTAGGATCTATAGTGAGTGATGTTCTTCCAGGATCAGGAGGAGGTTATATGGGAGTCAATGGTTCCAATCGAGGTGGTGGAAGTGACTTTTCAGGATCAGGTGCCACGCAAACACAAGGCGGTGGAGATAGATCATATAGAGAGTGTGGATTAGGTAGTTTTGGACAAGGTGGAAACTTTTGTAATGGTGGCTATGGTGGTGCCGGAGGAGGCGGTGGCTTCTATGGTGGCGGTGGAGGTTCTCGTGCACATGCAAGTGGTGGAGGAGGTTCTGGTTATATAGGAAATGAACTTTTAACAAATAAAATTATGTGGTGTTATAATTGTACAGAAAGTGAAGATGAAAAAACAAAAACGAAAACAACAACTAATGTAAGTGAGGAAGCAACAAGTGAATATGCTAAACAAGGAAATGGTTATGCTAAAATTACTTATTTAGGAAAATAATAAAAAGAAACCAATGCTGTATGGTTTCTTTTCTATTTTATTGAATTAATGCTTTAGGTATTGTGATAACTGGACGTATTCCAAGATAGGCCATTCCTGCAGTAATTCCATAAAGTTGACCACTTCTTCCCACACGCCAGACTAAACTAGAATCATTTGTAACTTTTGTTGATGTCCAGTAACCCACTGTGTAATCGCTTGTATAACTACTTGAAAACATGCTTGCTTGTTTATAGATGGAATATTTGTTATTATCTTCAACATTACATCCAGATTTAATGCAATCTTGTGTATAATCGAATAACCATCCATATTTATTTTCTCCTTTCGTAACATTTTTAGCTTTTATATTTTCATCAAACCAAATAAAAGAATTCGATTCAGGACTAAAAGTAGAATTTCCTACTATAGTTGCAATTTCTGTTGCTGTAATTAATCTCGCAGTTGCTTGAATATCTTCTTTCCAAGATTGAATATCACTTTTTAAAGCTTCTTCTACTTCTTTCATGGTGCTATTGGTATTTTGAGAGTTCCATGCAACATCTGCAGTTGTATTATGATCTAATAATAAGTTTAAAGTATTAGATTCATTATTATCATTAAAAGCATACCATTTCATGCATCCATTTTTTATTTCAGTAGTGCTGATTGATTCCGTTTTAGAACATTTTGTACCTGTTTCGGGATTAAAATAGATTTCTGTTCCATTTTCATAATACTTTTTTTCTACCTTTTCATTAAGGGTTGTAGTACTATCTTCTTTTTCACCTTTATTACAACCTGTTATCAAAAATAAACTTAATAAAATAAATAAACTGAATATTATTTTCTTTTTCATAAATTTTTACCTCATATAAATATATTAACATTAAGTTTAAAAAAATGAAATTTTAATTATTACAAACATCTATAAAATATTTAAATATATTATTCATATTTTTCCCCTTAATCATTAAAATCATTTTATCATAAATTAATTCATATTAAAACTCGAACCATAAAAGCTCGAGTTTAGTATCTAAATGGTGGCTCCAGCGGGAATTGAACCAGCGACACAAGGATTTTCAGTCCTCTGCTCTACCGACTGAGCTATGAAGCCAAAAAAAATGGCGGTTCCGAAGGGATTTGAACCCTCGATCTTCTGCGTGACAGGCAGACGTGATAGACCCCTACACTACGGAACCAAATGGTTGCGGGAGAAGGATTTGAACCTACGACCTTCGGGTTATGAGCCCGACGAGCTACCAAGCTGCTCCATCCCGCGATAAGTAAAAATTAAATGGCGGAGGAAAAGGGATTCGAACCCCTGCGCCGCTCACGCGACCTCCTGGTTTTCAAGACCAGTCCCTTCAACCAGACTTGGGTATTCCTCCAACAACAAATTGATTATATCATAGTCTATTTTTATGTGTCAACTAGAAAAATGGCATTTTTATTGGATTATTGCAAAAAAGACTTGATTATTTTAAAAAATAATATTATACTTAAAGAGTCTTATTTAATTAAGACAAGTGCCATGCCCAAGTGGCGGAATAGGTAGACGCACAGGACTTAAAATCCTGCGGGTGTTAAAGCCCGTGCCGGTTCAAGTCCGGCCTTGGGCACCATACGAAATGTACTGAATAAATAAAATTCAGTTTCAAGTACTTTGTTTCAATACTAAGAAAGAAAGTACTTTTTATTTTATTATATAAAAAAATTTTTGAAAAAAGACTATAATTGTGCTATTATAGTCATTAGAAAAGAGGAGCAGTTATGAAAAGAAAGCTTTTAATTGGTTTATTATTAGCTTTAATAGCACCATTACATGTTTTTGCTGAAAAGATTGATTTAAATGATTATAATACTTTAAATTTAGCAGGAACTCTACAAGCAGAGCAACAATTTGATAAAGATTTTACTTATGATTTAACAAATTATAAGGAAACCGATGATCAAGTAACCATTTATGTGTTTAGAGGAAACTCTTGTGGATATTGTGAAGCCTTCTTAAATTATTTAGGAAATGATTTAGTAAAAGAGTATGGACAATATTTTAAAGTGGTATCTTTTGAAACGTATAAGGATAGTAGTAATGCCAAATTATTAAAAGAGGTAGATTCCTTTTTAGGAATTACAGATCCAAATGATATTGGTGCTGTACCATTAATCATTATTGGAGAAGAACATTTCTTAGGTTATGGTAGTAGTGATAATGAAGCTATAAAAGCTGCTATTAAAAAGTTATATGAAAGTAATAATCGTTATGATATCTTTGAAGAAATGAATAAAAAAGAAGAATCTGGAAATAAAACAAGTATGGCACCTATTATTGTTTCTAATTTGATTATTACAACAATTGGTGTTGTATTAGTAGTTGCTTATACAAGTAATACCAAAGCTGAAATTTTAGATGCTATTAGTGAAGCAAATAAAAAAGCAAAAACCAAATAGTATAAAAGTATTCAATGTATTTTGAATATTTTTTTATTTCTTTAATAAAAATAGAAGGATGAAAGTAGGGAATGAGTAAGTAGCATGCATTTTTAGTTCTAGTTAAAGCAACATAAAAAAGTCTTCTTTCTTCTTCGTATAAAAAACTTTCCTTCTCTTGTAAAAGATAAGTAAGAGAAGGGCTTTTTCTTTTAGCAGGTAGACCAATTTCACTATCGACGAGATTAATTAAAATAACGGTTTCACTTTCTAAACCTTTGGATTTATGAATGGTTAAATAACGTAAATTTTTGGAACAATTTGGTAATGTAAAATATCCGTTTTCGCTCCAATTAATTTTTTCTTTGGGAATAAAAGAATATAAATCAAAATTATTTCTTCCCAATATTAAGATTTCTTCGGTTTCTATTTTTTTAATGGCTTTTAATAAGGCTTTAAAAGGATTCCAATAATAAATGAGTTTTAATGGTTTTTCTAAGTGTTTTGAAGACTTTAAATCTTTTTTTATTTGTTTTTGATTTTTCATAACAAAATCTCCTGCTATCTTAATAAGTTCTTGACTATTACGATAAGTATGTTCAATTTTAAAAGTTTGAGCATTAGGAAAATATTCTTGAAAATTTAAAAAAATATTTAAATTACATCCTGAAAATTTATAAATGGATTGAAAATCATCCCCAACAACTGTTAAATTGGCATCACTATTTAAAACCACACTTTTAATTAAATCAAGACGAAGTTTTGAAGTATCTTGAAATTCATCAATAATAATTTCTTTATAGTGACATATTTTTTTCTTTTGACAAATTTTTATGGCTTCTTTAATTAAATCATCAAAATCATAGTAATGATTGATTTCTTTTTCTTTTTCATACTGATTTAAAATAGCATAGATAAGGAAAAGTAGGGGATTATTGGTATGATTCTTAAAAAAGGATTTAAAATCATCTTTTGTTAAATTATTCGTAGTAAATAAATGAATAAAGGTTAAAATAAGGGTACAATTTTTTTTATGTTTCTCTGTTGTTAAAAATTGATTATATTGTTTTTTCGTCCAAAAAAAGGTTTTATAGCACTTAAAAAATTGTTTTTTTAAAAAAGAATTTTCCCATACTTGCGTTTTAAAAAATTGTAAAACAATTTGTTCTAAATAATCATCACTGGCTAGTTCAAAGAATTGATCTTCATCTTTTAGAATATGTAAAGCTAATTTATGAAAGGTAAAAACATGAATAAGAGGATTTTTTAGTTTTTCTTTTAAACTATTTGTTGATTCATTCGTAAAAGAAATACATAATATTTCCTCTGGTTTTATTTTTTTAATTTCCAGTAAATATTTTACTTTTCCAATCATCGTTAATGTTTTTCCCGAACCTGCTCCAGCAACGATTAGAGAATACTTTTGAGAGGTTAAAATGGCATTTTTTTGTTGTTCATCTAAAGGATAACCATTAATAATAAAAAAATCTTTTTCCATAGGTTTCTATTATAAAGAAAAAAAATTCTTTTTTTGTCGAATTTTCTGTTGAAAACAAATATTTCTTTTTTGTCTTATTTTAGGTATAATAAAAAAAGAAGGATTGATGAAGAATGTATCGTAAAACGTATGCAAAAATAGATGGAAAAATACTTGAAAATAATGTAAAAGAAATTAAAAAGAAATATAATCAATATCAATATTATTTTGGTGTTGTTAAAAATAATGCTTATGGACATGGAATGCATATTGTAAAAAACTTAGTAAAAGGAGGAATTAATTATTTGGCGGTATCTTCTTTAGAGGAAGCCTTGCAAGTACGAAAATATACTCGTACTACTCCCATTTTAGTTTTAGAACCCATTGATTTAGAGTATATAGATGATGCTATAAATAATAACATTACTTTAACAGTAGAAAGTCTTTCTTATTTAAAACAAGTAATAGCTCTTCCTCTTTCTTATGAGGTAAAAATTCATTTAAAGTTAGATACAGGAATGAATCGTTTAGGATTAAAAGAGGAAAAAGAAGTTGTAAAAGCCTTTGAATTAATAAAAGAGAATAAAAAAATTATTTTAGAAGGAATTTATTCTCATTTCGCAACGAGTGGTAAAAAAGATAAATATTATGATCAACAAATTAATCGTTTTAAAACTCTAACGGCTTCGATTGATTTAACTAAAATTCCTATTGTGCATCTTGATCGTAGTGCTACATTTGTAAGTCATGAAAAATTAGATTTTGTCAATGGAGTAAGATTAGGAATTGTTTTATATGGTTTTAATAATAGTTTAAAACCTGATACGAGTTTAAAAGGCAAATTAAGAACTATAAAAGAAAATTGGTATCGTAAGAAAAATCATTTATCGCTTTCTTTTTATGAAAATGATTTACAAGTTCATACAGCTTTTTCTTTGTATACAACGGTGATGTCTTTACGACCAGTTAAAAAAGGAGAGGTTGTTGGTTATACTACCAAAGTAATTGAACAAGATGGTTATATTGCCACTTTACCCATTGGGTATGCAGATGGTATAACTAAAGAATTTGGTTATGTATCTATTCATAAAAAAAAGTATCCTATTCTTGCTGATACGATGGATATGATTATGGTTTTCGTAGATGAAAAAGTAAAGTTAAAAGATCAAGTAGAATTATTTGGTAACACGATTTCGATTCGTGAGGTTTGTCAAAGAGTAAACACAAATAGTTATCATTTATTTAATCAAATTACAAGTCGTGTTGTAAGAGTACATGTCGATGCCCAAGATGAGGTTGAAATAAAATACTAGGAGGAAACAATATGGATTTTGAAATATTAATTTTAGGAACAGATGCCAATGCTTATTATATGGCTAGATGTTGTTATGAAGCTTATCACAAAAAAGCGTATATGATTGGTAAAGAAAGACTTGCTTTTACTAAATTTTCAACTATTTTACATGTTCAATATGAAGATTTATGGGATAAAAAGAATTTTATTACGGTTTTAAATACTTTTGCTCAAAAACACGCTAATAAAATAATTTTATTAATTAGTACCAATGAAACGTATTCTCAGTTTATAAGTGAAGAAAAAGAGGCGTTAGACAAACATTTTGTTTTTAATTCTCCATCAAAAGAAATTATTAAAAGTTTAACCAATAAGGAGCTTTTTTATAAAACATATGCCAATAAAGGCCTTGTATTTCCTAAAACCTATTATTATGATTGTCAAAAAAAAGGCGAAAAAATTCCTAAACTATCATTTCCTTTAGTTTTAAAACCAGCCAATGTGGTAGAATACAATCATTTAAAATTTCCCGAAAAACATAAAATTTATAAAATTGAAAAAGATGAAGAACTGGTAAAAGTAATAAAACAAATTAAAGAAAATGGCTATCAAGATAAACTGATTTTACAAGAATTTATTCCGGGAGATGATTCAAATCTTTTTGATGCTGTTGTTTATGTAAATACCAATAAAGAAGTAGAATTTATTAGTTTTGCTCAAATAGGATTACAAGAAAGAACAAAATCTATGGTAGGAAATGCTGCGGTTTTAATGAATGGTATCAATACTACAAAAGGAGATGTTGAAAAACAAGTAGAGAGTATTAAAAAATTTATGGAAAGTATTGATTACCAAGGATTTGCTGAGGTAGATATGAAATATGATATAAGAGATAATACTTTTAAAGTTTTAGAAATTAATGCTAGACAAGGAAGATGTAGTTATTATGTCACTGCTCTTGGAAAAAATTTAGTAACGACATTAGTTGAAGATGTACTTGAACATAAAAAGCATACCTATACATTTTTAAAAGATTTTGTCATCCTTTCTTTTGTACCAAAAGGAATTGTAAAAAAATATATTCAAAATAAAGAATTTAAAAAAATAGCTTTAAAAAATTGGCGTCATGTTATAAAACCAATGGCTCCAAAATGTGATAAAAGTATCAAAAGATTTTTAATGTTAAGAAAAAGATGGTTACATTATTATTTAGAATATAAAAATAGTTATTGGAGGGTATAAATATGTGTGGAATAGTCGGTTTTATAGACAAAAGAGATAAAAAAGAAAAAAAAGAAATTATTAAAAAAATGGCGGATCGAATTAAACATCGTGGACCAGATGATGAAGGGTATTTTGTAGAAGAAGATATTGCTTTAGGTCATCGTAGACTTTCTATTCTAGATTTATCAAAAAGTGGAGCTCAACCTCTTTTTAATGAAGATAAAACCTTAGTTGTTATTTTTAATGGTGAAATTTATAACTATGAAAGTTTAAAAGAAGAATTAATCAAAAAAGGACATGTTTTTAAAACAAAAACCGATACAGAGGTATTATTACATGGTTATGAAGAATATCAAGAAAAATTATTTCCTCGTCTTCGTGGTATGTTTGCTTTTGTTCTTTATGATAGAAATAAAAAAGAATTAATTGGTGTAAGAGACCATTTTGGTATTAAACCATTCTATTATTATAAAAATAAAGATACGTTTTTCTTTTCTTCCGAAATTAAATCTTTTTTAGAACATCCTGATTTTCAAAAACAAGTAAATACAGATGCTTTAAAAATGTATTTAATTTTTCAATATTCAGTTCATGAAGAAACGTTTTTTAAAAATGTATTTAAATTAAAACCAGGACATTATTTTAAATATAAAGATGGAAATTTACAAATTAAAAGCTATTTTCAAGTCGATTATAAAAAAAGTTCTAAATCTTATGAAACCTATAAAAAAGAATTAAAAGATATTTTAAAAGATTCTATTTATTATCATCAAACAACAAGTGATGTTGAGGTAGGATCTTACTTATCAGGAGGAGTGGATTCTTCTTATGTTGTAAGTGTTGCTAAACCGGATAAAACTTTTTCAGTAGGGTTTGATTTACCTGGATTTGATGAAACTATGTATGCCAAAGATTTATCAAAAATGCTACATATCAAAAATGATCAAAAGAAAATTAGTAGTGATGAATTTTTTGCTATTTTACCAACCATTATGTACTATACAGATGAACCACATGCTAATCTTTCTACTGTTCCTTTGTATTTTTTATCTGGTCTTGCTCATGAACAAGTCAAAGTTGTTTTATCAGGGGAGGGTAGTGATGAAATGTTTGCTGGTTATAATGAATATTATGAACCAAAAGCTTTAATTTTATATACTAAAATTCCTTTATTTATAAGAAAAGGAATTGCTAAACTTGTATCTCCTTTACCACATTTTCCAGGCCAAAATACATTAAAACGTTATGGAAGGCCTTTTTATGAACGTTATATTGGTCATGGTACTTTTTCAAGTGAAGAAGAAGCTAATGAAATATTAGCAGAAAATCTACGTAATAATGAAACAATCAGTGATGTCATAAAACCTTATTATGATCAAGTAAAAAATCAAGATGATATTACAAAGAAAATGTTTATTGATATGCATTTCTGGCTTCCCCAAGACATATTATTAAAAGCAGATAAAATGACAATGGCAAATTCAATTGAATTAAGAGTACCTTTATTAGATAGTGTTTTATTTGCTTATGCTAAACAAATACCAACCAAATATTTAGTAAAAGATAAACAAACAAAATTCATATTTAGAGATATTGCTCATGAAACGATACCAGAAGAGTGGTCAAAAAGAAGAAAACTAGGGTTTCCCGTTCCTTTTTCAAAGTGGATAAGAGAAGAAAAGTATTATAAAATGGTTAAAGAAATGTTTGATAAACCTTATGTTTCTCAATTTTTTGATCAAAAATTTATTAACCAATTATTAGAAGATCACTATAATAATATTAGGAACAATGGTCGTAAGATTTATAATATTTTTGTTTTTTTAATTTGGTACGATGTTTATTTTGTAAAAAATTAAAAAATTTTAAAGTATTTGTATTGACATAATTTAACATTTTTGATATAGTTGATTATGTCCAGTACATGGGCGCTTAGCTCAGTTGGTTAGAGCACCTGCCCTACAAGCAGGGGGTCATAGGTTCGAGTCCTATAGCGCCCACCATTTTATTTTTTTGCCGACTTAGCGTAATTGGTAGCGCAACTGACTTGTGGGATAGAAGCTATATGCTTTTTGAACTATCTTGCACCCTTAAGTGGAAACATTTAAGGTGGACGTCGCTAATTCGGGGAACTCTAAGTGAGTTATACTCATATGACAATCCCGAGCTAGAGAGTAAATCTCGAGTGTAGAGACTTTATACGATGGACCTAAGTCAAATTGATATGGTTAAGAGAAAGTCCAGACTACAAACAATTAAATTGGTAGTGAAAACTATAGTAGTATGAATCAGTAGGTTGGGGGTTCGATTCCCTCAGTCGGCACCATTTTTTGGAGGGATAGCGAAGTGG
>CANRCV010000026.1 GCA_947629205.1 uncultured Bacilli bacterium | reverse complement strand
ATTTTTTAGGTTTTTACCTTTTTATTTGATTATAAAGCTTTCTTTTTTATATCTCCCCACTTTGGAAACACTATCAATACCATGTAAAAATTTTAATTTTTATTGGAATTGTGCTATAATAATTTCGGGAGGAAAAAGAATGAAAAAAATAAAAAGTATGTTTGAAAAAAATGACCTATTTAAAATAGTAGGAATTGCTGTTTTATTCACGATAATACTTACTTGGATTATTCCAGTTGGTCAATTATCTGGTGGTGTTTATACCAAATATGGCTTAGTAAGACAAGGTTTTAGCGATATTGCCTATGCAATTTTATCTGGTGCTAATTTCTTTGCACCACAAATTCTATTTATTTTATTTGTTGGTGTATTCTATGGTATTATAAGTCATATTAGTGGTTATAAAGCATTAGTAAATAAAATCGCAACTCTATTAAAAGGAAAGGAAAAAATATTTGTTGTTGTATCATCTTTATTGATTACACTACTTACAAGTTTCTTAACTCAAACTTATTTAATCTTAATTTTTGTACCATTTATTATTCATATTGCAACACAATTAAAATTAGATAAGTTAACTGCTTTTTTATGTACTTTTGGTTCAATAATCATTGGTATATTAGGAGCAACTTATGGTAGTGATGGTTTTGTAGCTTTCATTAATTACTTAAATTACTATAAAACACCAATAGAGGTAACAGAAGAAGTTGCCATACGTGCTGGTATTTTAGCTTTAGCTTTCATCTTATTTAATTTCTTTACTATATTACATATGAATAAAGCAAAGAAGAAAAATGAAGACGCTATTGAAGATGCCTTTGCACTTGAAACGGAAAAAAGTAGTAAAGTAAAAGTATGGCCAATGGCAGTTGGTTTAGCAGTTATTGCTATATGTACAATTTTAGGATACATGAATTGGAGTGGAAATTTTGAAATTGATATCTTTACAAAATTTCATACTTGGTTAACGGAATTAGCTATTGGAGATTATACCGTTATTTCTTATATTTTAGGAAATAATGCTTTAGAATTAGGTAGTTGGGATTTACCAATTATTGCCATTATCATGAGTATTGTTTTAATCTTATCTGCTATTATTTATCGTTTAAGTTTTGATGAAATGATAGATAGTTTAATTGAAGGATTGAAAAAAATGGTAAAACCATTACTTGTTGTTGTTTTAGCATTCTCTGTATTTGGATTAATTAATTCTTGTCCATTTACAGTAACTATTTGTAATTGGATTACTCATTTTGCTACAGGATTTAATCCATTCTTAGCAACACTTTCTGCAGCAGTAGCTAGTTTCTTCCATAATAGTTATTTTGGATTAACAAGTTATGCTCTTGGAGATATTCTTACAACAACTTACCAAGATATGTATGGAATTGGTATTGTCATTTACTCATCAATCAATGGATTAGTTAGTTTAGTGGCTCCAACAAGTATATTCTTAATTTTAGGTCTATCTTATTTAAACATTCCTTATACAAAATGGATTAAACATATTTGGAAATTTGTTCTTATTATGTTAGTTCTATTAGTTCTATTATTTACATTATTAACATATCTATAAGGAAATAAATAAAATTAGAATGGTTTAAACTCATAAAACCATTCTTTTTTTTGACATAAAATACATTGAGATGATCAAAATGAAATTTATAAAAGAACAAATCAAGTTAATACGAAAAAAAGATCCTGCTATGAAAAGTATTTTAGAAATATTTTTATATCCCAGTTTTATTGTTCAAATCTATTATAAAATTGCTCATTTTTTTTATTGTCATCAACACTATTTTTTAGCTCGCTATTTTAGTGAAAAAGGAAAAAGAAAAACAGGAATAGAAATTCATCCTGGGGCAATGATTGGTAAAAATTTATTTATTGATCATGGTTTAGGAGTTGTTATTGGAGAGACGGCTATTATTAAAGATAATGTAACTCTTTATCATGGTGTTACTTTAGGAGGAATTAAAAATACCAAAGAAAAACGTCATCCTACTATTGAAGATAACGTTATTATTGGTGCTCATGCGCAAATTTTAGGGGATATTACAATAGGAAGAAATGCCAAAGTTGGATCAGGTGCTGTTGTCCTTGAAGATGTAGGGGAAAATAAAACAGTTGTGGGAATTCCCGCAAGAGAAAAATAAAATAACTTTTGTCTACTTTTGTCGAAATGCTTGAAAATGAAAAAAAATGATTTATAATAACTCACCGTTACCGAGAAAAGGTGGCGTTTACTAACAATTTTTATCTTTTTATGTTTTTTTGGGGGTTTTGGCTGTATACATTTCTCAAAAATCTATAAATGGAAAGGGTTGGTAGTTATGACGAAAGAAACACTGCACTTGTTACTTGATGTTATTCTACTCGTTGTTATAGCTATGTTATTCGTAATAATATTACGTTTAACATAAAAAAACGCCTATCATAAGAATTCTTATGATATAGCGCCCACATAAGTGAGCGTTACCAATTCGGTAACACTTACATTTTGATTATATTATACTTTTCTATATTTTGCAAATTTAAATTTTATAAAATATACAAAGAAAATAAACCTATTGCACTACACATAAAAAACGTTTAAAATACAAAGTAAGAGGTGGTCGTATGTTGGTTTTTATTAGAATGAAGGAAAGTTTAAACTATGCATAAATTTAAAAAGAAATATAAAATCATTTTTTTCCTTCTCTTCTTGTTTTTCTTTTGCTTTATTGTTTTTCATGCTCATAATTACCAAGTAACGTATATAAAAAATGGTATTTCTATTACAGAGGAATATCATAAGAAACAAAAAAGATATTCTTTTACGTTTACTGTAGATGGAGAAGATTTTTTTACCTCTTTAGAAGGAAAGTATTCGGTTTTTAAAAAAATAGTAAAAGATATAGAAATAAAACAAACTGAAGATACCATCTGTATTCTTCCAAAGAGTGATAAAGTAGCTTTTTATCCATTATGTAAAAAAAATCAAGAAGGAATTAGTTTTTATTTAATTAATCAAGAACCCTTTCTTTCTATGTGGGAAAAACAAGAACTTTCTTCTAATGAACAAACCTACAATACAACAACATTTTATAACTTAAATCATCATAAATTTTGTATATGGAACTATAAAGGATTTGATTGTATTAGTGAAGAAGAACAAAAAACGATTTCCTTATTTTCAAATGATGTTTATAATATTCCTTTATCTATACAAATCGATCAATATATCGTAATGGCTGATTATAATGAAAAATATGAATTTAATCAGTTTTATGTAATGAATACGAAAAAAAATCAAATAAAAAAACTTTCTTTAGAAAAGATTGCTTCTTTTGATGCTTATTTTCTAGGACAATACAAACATAAAGTTTATTTTATGGATAAGAAAAATAAAAAAGAAATAGAATTAGTTCCTAAAAAGTTAACCACAAAAGAAATAAGTACCTCTACGAAAGGATCTATTTTACAAAATGGCAAATGGGAAACCAGTACACTTATTTCTTTAGCAAATAAAAATCAAACTTTCACATATGATACAACTACCCACTATGAATTAGAAAATGAAACTTTATATAAAGTACAAGGGCAATACAAAACAAAAATAACAGAACAAAGTGTTAAAGAGATTATAAAACAAGAGGAAGATGTTGTCTATTATTTAGTAAAAGATCAACTTTATTCTTATGATGAATTTAATGGAGAGGTTTTACTTTTAAAAAATAATGAATGGAATTTTAATTATCAAAATATGATTTATATTTTTTAACCATTTTTTTAGCCTAGCATACTTTATACTAGGAGTGATAAAATGTACGATAAATATTCTATTAAAAATGGGGAAACATTAGAAACTTTAGCTAAGAAATTTAATACAAAGGTCGATGTTTTAAAAAGTATTAACAATATTTATTACGATGAACAAATCCGTGCTGGTATGGATGTTATTGTTCCTAAAAATGAAGAAAATTATTTTAATTATTATGTAATCGAAGAAGGAGATACCTTATACGAAATAGGTAGAAAATATAATATTCATCCTGAATTACTTGCTAGTTTAAATGGACTCGATATGGAAGATTATATTTATCCAAATCAAGAAATATTGATTCCTAAAAGTGGATATAGTTACTATATAACGAAAGAAGGAGATACATTAGATACAGTTGCTACAACCTTTAAAATAACAAGAGATCAACTATTAGATAATAATGAAACCATTTATTTACTTGCTGGACAAATATTAGTAAAGAAAAATGAAAAGGCGTAATGTCTTTTTTTCTTTGGAATCATTTAGAGTAGTTTATTTCATCATCTTGTGTTACAATAGGTTTAAGAGGAGTTGAATAAAGTGATACTAAGAAAACCTTATGCTTTTTTAATAAAATACTTTCGTATTATTCATTTACTACTTTTAGTACCAATGATTTACTTATTAAATAAAACAAATCCTATTTTATCTTTTTTTCGTGATTATGTAAGTCATAATTATTCAACTAATATGGTCAATATTGCTGAACAATATATTAACTTTTTTATGTATATAGCGGTTTTAATTATTATTGGAGTGATTGTTGCTATATACTATTTAATGCGCCAAAAAAGAAAATCAACCAAGCTTTATTTCTTTGCTTTACTTTATTATATATTTTTATTCTTTTTAATTACCGTAACGTATAATATTTTATCCAATATGGAATTTGACTTAATTACAGCTCAAGTAGCAAGAGCTTATCGAGATGTTTCTGTTGTCTTTGTATTACCACAATACTTTTTTATTCTCTATACTTTGATTCGTGGAATTGGTTTTGATATTAAGAAATTTGATTTTGCTAATGATTTAAAAGATTTAGAAATTACGGATATAGATAATGAAGAATTTGAATTTAATATTAATATTGAAGGATATAAAGCCAAGAGAACATTTAGAAGATTTATAAGAGAAATGAAATACTATATTTTAGAAAATAAATTTATTTTTACTTGTTTATTGGTTGTCTTTTTCATTTGTATTGGAACATTAATTTATTTAAATTATGGTGTTTATAATAAAACGTATTATGAAAGTGATAAAATGACCCATAATTATTTAAATATTCAAGTTATTGATAGCATTGTAACAAATAGAGGATTAAATGGAGCAATATTAGTAGATGGAAAGTATTATTTAGCTTTACAATTACTCATTGAAAATAAAACGGATAAAGATTATGAACTTGATTATACAAATTTTCGTTTAGTTTTAAATGGTAAAGATATTTATCCTACTTTAGATCGTGGAGAATATTTTATCGATTATGGAATTGCTTATAAAGAAGAAAAAATAAAAAGTAAAACAAAAAATTACTATGTTTTAGTGTATGAAATTCTAGAAGAAGAATTAACAAGTAGTTATACAATTAAAATATTAGAAAGTATTGATTATCGTGTTGGAGAAATTGCTGCCAAGTATAAAAATATTATCTTAAATCCTACTATACTGGATACGATGAAGGAGACTAATTATCCACTTGATAAGATTGCTACTTTAAAAGAAACAACTCTTGGTTATACAACATTTAAAGTAGACGAGTATCAATTTAGTAATCGTTATTTATATAGTTATCCTTATTGTTATTCTGCTAATAATTGTACCAAAGTAAATGATTTAATTACATTAGATGTAGGGGGAAATATCGAAAAAACAACATTATTTATTCTAAATACAGATTTTAATTTAGATCATAATAGTATTTATAGTCAAAATATAAAAGATGATCAAAAATTTTATGAACAATTCTTATCTTTACGTTATGTAAAAGATGGAAAAAATTATACAGTTTCTTTAAAAAATAGAACAACGAAATATATGCAAGATACTTTAGTTTTTGAAACCAAAGAAGAGGTAGCTCGAGCAGAACATGTTGATTTATTAATTACAATACGTAATCAAAGATATGTTTTTAATTTAAAATAAAAATGATTCCTTTTTTATAAATTATCCCCATTGACAAAAGCTTCGGGGGGGGTATAATGGTTTATATAAAAAGGAGAAGAAGAGAAATGAAAAAAATTTTTGTTGCAATTGTAGCAACTGTAGCAGTATTTCTTTTTGGAAATACAAATGTTTTTGCAGGATATTGGAGTGATTATTTCAATGAAAAAAATCCAATTTCTACGATGAGTTCTTGTGGTTATGGTGGTGGTGGACCAACCACTTGGGAAAGTCACTCAAATGCATACACGATTATGGTGGGTGGTTGTGGTGATTTTACAGATCCCTTTACCTTTAATAAAACTTGGTATACCGATAATGAATTATACTTTGGAGTAACTGGAGTAACTGTAAAAAGTAGTAATGATTCTATTGTAACCGCTGAGGTAAAAGACTATGACTTTTCTAAAGAAGAGAATGCATTTAATGAATATGTAAAATGGTATAATGGATTAAGTTTAGATGAATTTAATAAAATATATTTAGATTATTATAATAATAATGATGGTGATGAAAAAGTAGAACCATTTGAAACAAAACCAACTTGGTGGGAATATAATAATCAATTAGATGACTATAATGAAGATTATAAAACAGAACCAAAAACTTGGTGGGAAGCGTATCATTTAGACCAAAAACCAACAAATGCTGTTGAAATTTATACGTATGCTCATGATTTAGGAAAAGCCAAAATTACTTTAAATGCTACTGATAAAGATCCTATAAATATTGATTGGACGATTAGTGTTCGTGATTTTGATCCATGGCCATTAACAGGAGACTTTAAAAACAAAGCCCAAGGATTCGTTGAACTTTTAAATAATTTTGATAAATATAAAGATATTATTCCGGAAAAAGGAACCAATGACTGGGATAATTATAATTTTTCTTACTATGTAGAAGAAAATGAAGATTTATCTGGAGTTATCAATGCTTTAAAAGGTAAAGACATTACTTTATATTTTAGAGGATATGGTGCCATTGGGGAAGAAAGTTATTATTTAAACGGATTAGATATCAAAAATACAGTAGATAAAGGATTTACCTATGAACATAAAATCTCTATGGAAACCTCAATTAATAAAGAAAAAATAGAGGAATTAGTTGATTTAAAAGATGCTATCTATATTGATTTTACTTATCATGGTTCATTACCAACAAATTATAAATTAAATGTTAATATTGAAGATTATTTATATTCACAATTTATGAATAAATATAGTTGTGATAAATATGATTATAATTCAGCTGAATATAATGCATGTACTGATAAAGCAATTAAAGAATTACAAGACTATTTAAAAAATACAGAATTTACTTTATTATATTTCAATCCTGAAACAAACCAAATGGAAGTTGTAAAAGATAAATTAAAACCAGATGAACATGGAAATATAACACTAGAATTTGAACATTTTTCTTCTTATGTTTTAGCAGCAGGATATGAAATGAAAACTCCTGTAAATACGACTCAAACAAATAATGCTCAAACCTCATCTATAAACGTTATTTTCTATACAATACTTGCTTTAGGTTCATTAAGTGGTGGTATTTACTTAGGATTTAAGAAAAAAATAAATTTATAAAATAAAAAAATTAATTCAAAACAACTGAATTAATTTTTTTTTATTGGCATTTATAGATTTCATATAACCAATCTATTGTTTTTTGATTTCCTTTTAATTGTTTAAAGTTTTCATCAAAAAAACGTTGATGTTTTTTATATAAATATTTAATTTTTTCTTGTCTTCTTTCTTTTGTACCATGATGTATTTCCATATGACAATTAGGACAAAGACTAAAAATATTTTGTTCATTTTCGATAAGTTTATCAATATCTTTGTATCGATTACTATATTTTTTGATTAAATTTCTTTCTACTAAATGATGTCTTTCTATATAGTAGCAACCATTCATTTCTATAAACGTATTATGGTTTTTTCGCACTTGATCATGTCCTTTAAATTCACAAAAACAATAATCATTAAAGTAATCTACAGCACTTTTTATTGGTTTTCTACTTTTATTATTTTCTAAGTCTTTGACTAATTTAGTATTAGCATCTAAAGTACGATATCCTATTTGGCCTTTTTTAGCAACAATTCCATATTTTTCTCTTAAATTTTTTAAAGAAAATGTTTCTTTATTTTCTAAACTGATACAATAAAGTTTTATTTTTATATACAATTTTTTATTTTTGGCATTCGTTTTATTTTCATAATCTGATTCTTCTACAATTCCTCTAAATAAAATTCTACTACTTTGATCAGGTAATCCTGAATAATAAAAATAACAAATATCATTTTTTTTAACTTTATGGGCATATTTTCCTTGTGCGTTACTTATTTTCCAATAGATATAACCAAATTCATCCATTTCATCTTGTAAATCTTTAAATGATTTTGTTGTATAGTTATTTAAAGTAGCAGGAAAAAAGTGATAATTTATTTCATTTGACATTGTATACCTCCAACTCTAGTAATAGTATAGCATGATAAAAGAAAATAGAAAAATATTATTGGTTGGAGTTGTATGATACATTCATTTTTTATTTTCTATGGTTTTTGCTTCTTTTAAATATTGATAAGGAAGATTATTTTGATTACTAATTATTGATGTGCCTAGATTTTTTTCAATATCATCTTTTGCAACCTTTGCAGCATGTCCACCCATTTTAGCAATTTCTTTATTTTGTTCTAATCCATAAGGCTTATGTTTTTTAGCAAGTTCTCTAGTTGCTATTTCTCCTAAATCAGTAAGAGCTATTTCTATATCGGTCATATTGTCTCTTAAAGATTCTTTTCTTATGCCTTTCAAAGTTTTATATTCATGTGCTTTCATTCCAGACCATTCTTTATAAATTTCATTTGTTAGAATAGCATATTCTTTATTTTCAGTTATTCCTCCATCTTTCCATACATCTGTTAATTTATTTCTATCTAATATTCCTTTTAATCGTGATTCAATCCATTTATCCGCATAGCCTCTTTTGCGATAATAATCTATTGCTCTTTTAATCGCAATTTCTGGATCAAATACCTCATCAACTCTTTCACTACCTAAACTAGCAAGCCATAGTTTAAATGGTTCTGCTTTGGGGCTTGGAATTGATTCTATAAGTCTAAAAATACCTTTCGTATCTAACACATCCGTATTATAAAATTTTTCATCTTTAAAAGATTTCATTTTCAGTTGTACGATATTTTCGTACAACTGACTTCCTTCTTTTTCTAATTTTCTTTTTAAATCCGTCCAATATCTTTTTGGTATTTTACTTTCAGTTAATATACCAATTACATCTACGACACTAAAAAAGTAATCTTCTTTTTCACTATCCCAAATGCTTCTTATTTCTTTACCTTCAAATAAATTTGAAATGGTTTCTAATTTGTTTTGATTCATTTCATACCCTCCTGATAAAAGCATCATATCAAAAGATCAAAATGTTTGTAAATATTTTTTTAATGATTTAATCAATTGAATGTAAAAAAAGCAAACCAAAATGATTTGCTACAAATTTACTTATTCTTTTTGAATAAAAATTTAAAGATAGTTCTTACAAGTGGTTGAATAAAAAATAGTTGAGAAAAATAAGCAAAAGGAAAATTAAAACAAATTAATTTCAACCAATTTGCAAGTAAAGTTATAATATGAAATCCTGCATAGTATGGATAATATAAGAATGCTGCAATCAAACTCATAACAGGTACCATTATGGCAACCGTTGCACAAATAATGGCAGTTTCAAATTGAACAGGGTCTGTTTTTTTGATATCAAAATTTTTACAAGCCATTTTAAAGGAAAAAGGACTACCAATTAGCATTTCCATACAATAAGCAAAACAAAATTCTGTTAAAACAACAGCCCAAATGGGTAAATAGCGTCCAAACATATACACACCACCTAAATGGTTGATGGCCATTAAAACACTACTTTCTCCAGTTGCATTCATTAAAGTACTACCATTTATGACATACAAACTATAAAATACATAAGCGTGTACTGTAATTAAAACAGTGATAAAAGCAAAAATTGCTCTTTCCTTTTTATTGGATGGCATAACATTTCACCTCCTATTTAAGACAATAAAAAACACATATAGAGTATCCTTAGTTTCCGTAATCAGATTTACGAGCAGGATTGCTCTACATGTGTCGTTTACTACTATTCTTTGCCAAAAACATTATAGCAAAGTTTTTCTTTTTGTGTAAGAAAATTTTTATTTTTATAGCAATTTATTTTGCGGATATAATTGGCATTTCATCAAATAAATTTGTTTGGTAGTCTATTTTAATTTCCATATGATGTATATTATATTTCTTAATCCTATCTTCCAAATATTGAATCCATTTTTTATTTGACCAATCCATTGCATTAAATAGTTGGTAGTCTTCTTGTGGATATAAAGCACAATTACATAAATAGATGCAAAATGGGATTTTGTTTGTTAAACATTCTTTTATTATAATTTCCGTTGCCATACAAGGTCTAAAAGCAACAACGCTATTATATTGTGAAAAATTAAAATGATTCTCTATTTTTTGCTTAATAATTGGAAATTTAAAATCTTTAATAACAATGGTTTTATCTAAAGCTGTTATTTTATAATTATTTTTGAAGATAATGTAAGATAATATTGGAATAGCACCACATTCTACTTCTAACATATTATCTTTTAAAAACTGATTCCTTTTTAGATAATCATAAAAAATATAATAATCAGATTTTTTATATCAATTAAATTTAAGTAACAATATATTTGATTTATTAAATCATTGTTTATTGTATATCCGTTTAGTATATTTTTAAATTCATTTTTTGCAAAATCAGGATATAAAGAACCATATTTATTTAAAAATTTAGTGATTTTTGTTTCTTTAATATCATTAGTCATATATATTCAATCCTTTTTACAAATTATAACACACGTATCATTCTAGGAGATACTTCTAGTTTTTCAGCTAATTCTTGAATACTATATTTTCTGCCTGAACTTAAATATTCTAACATTGTAAGAACGTTACTTATTTTGGACATATTTTTTACCTCCTACTAACAATTTCAATTTATATGCAAGTTCTAAATGTTATTCTACCATTTTTTTATAAAGAAATAAATAAATAAAGTTTATTAGGAAATTTACTAGGAAAATACTAGGAAATTAAGATTTCCTATATAAATATCAGTAGAATAGTTAAATGCTAGAAAAGTAACATTATTTACAATAATTTTATGA
>CANRCV010000025.1 GCA_947629205.1 uncultured Bacilli bacterium | reverse complement strand
CTTTTGGTTTGACTAAATTTCTTTAGTCAAAAAGAATAAGTAAGATTATTATCGCCAGTAAGATAGTGATTAAAAAAGCCTTCTTGGTCATAGCGACCACCTCCATATAAATATTTTGGTGGCAAACATCAAGACTTTCTGCGCCTCACAACTCTATAAAACCATACAAAAAATTGTAAGTCAAAATTCAAATTTGGCAAATCTGTTTAGCAGATTTTTTATTTTTGGCATCAAAAAAGGCAAATCTCTCTACAAATTTGCCAAATCTGTACCATTCTTCAAAAAATCTGTATTTTTTTAAAATTTTAATATTTACATAAATTTTACATTTTATTCTGCAAGTGAAATTTTAAATGGACTTTCTTTTGTACCATTTCCACTTTGATATAAAACATTGGTTTTTAAATAAAAGGTTGGATGATAACCTAAAATAGATGATACACCATCGATATAAACACGGGATGCCCAACATTGACCTTCAATACCAACTGCATAACCCATTGTACTTGTCCAGTAACCATCATCTGGACTAATTGTCCACTCTGCTTTATTTTTAAATTGATAAAGCCAACTTTTTAAAAAAGTATTTCGATTTGTATATAAAGAGGAATTAATATACGTATTACCCATTGAAAAGCCATAATCACTTGGATACATAATAGCAACATTCGAAACAATAGATAAATAATTTAAACCATATCCTTTAGAATTTCCTCTTTCTTGTGTATAAAATTGAACAGGTGTTATGGCATTTTGATCTGTTGTTGGGCTTCCCATATACCAAACACTTTCTTCTATATATTTTTGTTTATCTCCTAAAGAATCATAAAATGTTTTTAAATTAGCATAAATCGTACTTGTTTCCCAGTTTAGGTTTGTCGAATTCATAGTCCAAGCACTAGTTTCATCATTTTTTTCTTTAATTAATTTAACTCTATTTTCATATTCACCATTAATTTCTTTTTGAGTTGGTATAACTCCTATTATTCGATATAAATTGTCTTCTGTGCATGCACCATCTTCTAAGCATACATAGTTATTTGGATTTTCTCCTACAAAACGATAATCTATTTTTGCTTTATTTCCTGTTTGATTTGTATCCCCATGTTCAAATTTTTCTAAATTTTCAGTGGATTGATCTGCTAAACTAATAATATAATCTGAAAATGACATTTTTTTAAAAGAAATTGTACAAACAATATTTTTGCTAATACCTGGTTCAATATTCACTAAACCCCAATCTGTATTATTCCAACTTGCACTTGCTCCATCCTCACAATTAACATCAGTTGCATATAATCCTGAGTTTTTTTTAGGAAAAGTACCCGATTGTTTTACACCATCTACCGTATAAACAAGAGTAATATCTCCTTTTTTTAAACCAAAATTAGGAACTATACCTTTTATGACATTAAATGTTTTTTCTGTTTCATACATAGCAAAAGTGCGGTATAAAGTTATACCACCAATAAGTACTATGATTCCTATTATTGTTCCAATTAAAATTTTTTTCTGTTTTTTATTTTTAATAAATCTTTCTAATCTAGGTTTGTGATTATCTAATATACCCCCCCCCCAGATTAGACTCTAGAGTTGGGAGGTTTTTATTTTTCTTCATATTTTTTCCTCCTACTATATTTTTATTATACATAAATTTTAAATAAAAAGAAAGTTAAATTCTTTCTCCTATTAACATTTCTTCTTGATATTCTACTATTTTTACTTTATAGAGTTCATTATGTTTTAATGTCTCTTTTATTTTTACTTTTAAGTAATTGCTCGTAAATCCTATACTTTCAAATTCATTGGTTTCTTCTACTAAAACCTCTACCACAGAACCATTATGTTTTTGATAAAATTGACTTTCTAATTCTTTACTTAAAGCATTTAAACGTCGACTTCGTTCTTTTTTCTCTTCATCACTTACTTGCATTGGCATACGACTGGAAGGGGTTCCATCTCTTTTCGAAAAAGGAAAAACATGAATTTTAGAAAATCCAATTTCCTTACAAGTTTCAATGGTTTTTAAAAATAATTCTTCCGTTTCATAAGGATGTCCCACTATAACATCTGTCGTTATACTAACATCTTCTTTTATCAAGCGTATTTCTTCTATTTTCTTTTTAAACGTTTCTAAATCATATTTACGATTCATTCGTTTTAAAATTTCATTGCTTCCAGCTTGTAAAGGGATATGAAAGTGATTGACGATTTTTTTATTGTTTTTAATTTCTTCTAACATTTCATGATCTAATTCTGTAATTTCTATAGAAGAAATACGAATTCTTTCTAAGCCATCTATCTTACTCATTTCTTGAATTAAATCTCTTAAATTATGTCCATTAGAATTATAAGATCCCGTTAATATACCTGTTAAAACAATTTCTTTATGACCATGTAAAACTAAATTTTTAATTTCTAAAAGAGCAGCATTAAAATCTTTAGAACGTATATTTCGTCTTACATAAGGAATAATACAATAGCTGCAAAAATTATTACAACCATCTTCAATTTTCACAAAAGCACGGGTATGACTATCAAAATTGGTTACTTTCATATCTTCAAATAACAGATTTTCTTCTTTAGGATAAAAATGAATATATTGTTGTTTTTTTTCGATATAGTTTTTTATGATAGAAGCAATTTTACTTTTTTCTTTCGTACCAATTAAAATATCA
The DNA here is from genome assembly GCA_947629205.1 of uncultured Bacilli bacterium. Classification (GTDB taxonomy): domain Bacteria; phylum Bacillota_I; class Bacilli_A; order RF39; family UBA660; genus MGBC108787. Next base: position 9,165 of record CANRCV010000025.1, on the reverse strand, counting down.
ATATCCATTTGTTTATATATTTCTTGATTATTTTCACTACTACAACCACAAACCACGACAATTTTATTTTTTCTTTTGCCATGTCTTACCATTTTCTTTGATTTATTATCAGCCATATTGGTTACAGAACAAGTATTAACAATGTAAATATCTGCCTCATCTTCATTTTCTGTATAAATAAAATGTTCATTTATTAAGCTTTCTTTCATCGCTTCACTTTCATAAGCATTGACTTTACAACCAAGGGTTAAAATATAAAATTTCATAAAGTACCTCCAAATTGACTAGTATTATAGCATAAAACAAAGAAAAAAGAGAATATTCTCTTAATTTAATAATTGATTTAATGCTTTTAATGTTTTTAAAAACTCTTCTTCTCGTTCGTAATTTGAAAATCCAACTTGTTTTTCTTCTTTTCTTTCTTCTGTTAACGCATCTAAGTTTATTTTTTTAATACTTAAATCATCACTTTTCTTTTCTTCATCATACAAAATATTTCCTTGTTTACTTTTTTCTAAAAGTTCATCATAACTAATAATCGCTTTTTCTTCTTGTTCCATTTCATAGTCAGTTAATTCTACTTCTAAAGGTTTTTTAGTTTCTAAATGGTTAGCAATTTCTTTTAGGTCATTTGATTCTTTCGTTTCTTCTATTTCATCTTCGCCGTTTTTAATAATATGAATTAAAGAAACAACTAAAATAATAAGAACTAAAACAGCAAAATAAAGAAGATAATCTAATTCACTAAAGGATTGAATAAAAGAAAAAATATCTTTTAAGAATTGCATACAACCACTTCCTAGAACTATTTTATCATACTTTTTTATAGAAATAGAAAAAAAGTAAAGTATTGACAAATGTAAATGTCAATTCTTTACTTTATAGTGTAAGGATTTTGTAAAGTCCCTTCTCCCGTTACTTCCGTTCGTTTAATTAAGTTAATAACAGGTCTTACCCCTTTAAAATAGGATCCATAACTTTCTTTTAATAGTCTTCCTTCATTGGATACCTCATAATAAATAATTTCATTATTACTACTTTTACTTGGTGTAAGTGTCCACCAAGAAAGAACTTTATTTGGTAAATACAAATAGAAATTGGTATTGGTATTCTCAATACTTCCTCCAGCTAAATAAACCTCATCAGCACTTAATAAACCTATTTTTTTAGTAATACTGTTTTGACAAGTAACTCTTGGATTTTTATCTATCTCTAATCGCTCGATGCTTTGATAAATTGTTTCATCTTCATTACTCTTTTCTTCCAAACAATATCTTTGCGAAATCATTTGACTTTCAAATTCTTTTAAATTTCTTTCATACCAATCCTCTAAATAAAGAGCCATTTCATTTGTATTTAAATCTAATTTTTCTTCTATAGATTTGGAAGAAGCACTTTCATAAAAATTAGAGGTAATATCAGCATAGTCATTTAAAATTAATCGTACACTTCCATCACTATTAATTTTAACAATACGCCATAATAAATTAGCAAAAGAAACATAATTGTTTTCAACATTTCCACGAAAGTAATAAATCGTTTCATTCTCTTCCGTTTTTAAAAACAAACCTAAATCATCACTCGATAAAGTATCAGCTGTTTGAGCAGGATTATTTTTAAGTAAAATATTAGCAAAATATTCTTCTTGTTCTTCTTCTAACCCTATTTTTAATTCAAAAGTAAGATGATTTTTTTCTGTATTAAAAATGGTTAAGGTATAAAAATGGGTGGCATTTGGTTCAATAGCAATTAAACTACCACATTCTATAGAAGAGGTAGTAATGTCCCCTTGATTTTCAAAAACATTCTTTTTCTCTGTTAAAAGATAAGAAATGTGATTGGTCGTATTAAAATCATTTAAAGAGATATAATAAAATTTTGTTGTCGTTGAGTTATTAGTAATTGAAAAAGAATAATTAGTTTTTTCTTTTTCCGTTTCTATTTTATTTCCTTGTAAATAATTAATAGAAATACCATCTTCTACTACTACAAGAGGAGAACTTTTTTGTAATTCCACTTTATATTTTTGATAAAAAATAAAAAGAAAGATAAAAAGAATTAACAAAAATCCAATGAAACGTAACGCCGTTTTATATTTATTTGCCATTCTTTCCACCTCTTATTCTATTCTAAGTATAAAAAAATTTTATTTTCTTGTCAATTTTGGAATGCTAGCATTTCTTTAGTTGACGTAAAAAAAATACTTAATTTTTTAAGTACTTTTTAAAATTTTTAAATTCACTTTCATTGTCTAAACCAGATTTATCTAATTCTTCCAATAATTTCTTTTGTTTACGATCAAGTTTTGTTGGGGTAATAACTTTTAATTGAACAAATAAATCCCCTTTACGAGAGGAATTAGGAATTTTAATTCCTTTTCCTTTTAATTTTAATTTATCTCCAGTAGAGACACCTGGTTTAATTTCTAAAACTACATTATTTTCAAGAGTGGGAATTTCTTTTTTACAACCAAGAGAGGCTTCGGTAATTGTTAAGGGAACCGTTAAATAAATATCTTCTTCCTCTCTTTCAAAGAATTCATGCTTCTTAACATGAAATTCAATATAGATATCTCCGTTTGGTCCTCCATTTATTCCAGCTTCTCCTTTACCACTAATACGTAGTTGATATCCAGTATCTACACCTTCTGGGACGGTTACCACAATTTCTTTATTTTGTTTTGTAAAACCATTTCCTCGACATACATTACAAACGGTTTCAAAAGTTTTTCCACTACCACCACAAGCATTACAAGTAGTTTGGGTTTGAAAAATACCAAACATAGATTTTTGTTCCATAACAATGGTTCCACGTCCATTACATTTTGAACATACTTTTTCGTTAAATCCACCTTTACCATTACATTTTTCACAGGTTTCATTTAAATCAATATGAATACTTTTTTTACATCCAAAAACAGCCTCTTCAAAAGTTAAATGCATTTGAACTAAACGATCTCTTCCTTTACTTGGACTATTTCTTCTACTACGTGTACTTCCTCCAAAATTAAAACCAAAGGATGAACCAAATAAATCATCAAAGATACTACTTAAATCAATATCATCCATATTAAATCCAGAGAAACCAGAACCTCCTCCTTCAAAAGCCGCATGACCAAATTGATCATATTGACGACGTTTTTCTGGATCGGATAAAATAGCATAGGCTTCTCCTATCTCTTTAAATTTTGCTTCGGCATCTGCTTCTTTATTAACATCTGGATGGTATTGTTTGGCAAGACGACGAAAAGCTCTTTTAATTTCTTCATCACTGGCAGTTTTCGGTACTCCTAATACCTCATAATAATCACGTTTATTCATAATTCACCTCTATTCTTGATATAGTTTTGTTAATTCTTGAATTAAATCATCAAAATAAGTAAATGCCTCCTCTAAAGTTTGAGGTTTAGACATATCTACACCTGCTACTTTTAAGGATTCAATTGGTGTTTTTGTACAACCTAATTTTAAAAATTCTAAATAACTCTCAACAGCATTTTCTTTTTGATTTAAAATATCCATAGCAATTTTTATGGCTGCTGCATAAGCAGTTGCATATTGATATACATAAAAGTTCATATAGAAATGGGGAATTCTTTCCCATTCATAACGAATGATATCATCAATAACAATATTTTTACCAAAATACTCTTTATTTAATTTATAATAAAGATTACTTAATTCTTCATGTGTTAAAATATTACCTTCTTGATCTTTTTCATGAATGGTACGTTCAAATTCCGCAAACATGGTTTGACGATAAATCGTCGATTTAAAATCTTGAATCAAATCATCAATTAAATACTTTTTCATTTCTTTATCCGTTGTATGAGCAATTAAATATTTACTTAATAAAATTTGATTGACTTGACTTGCAACTTCAGCTACAAAGATAGAATAAGCATAATCTTGATATTTTTGATATTTACATGCGTAATAATAATGCATCGCATGACCTAGTTCATGAGCAAGAGTAGAAACATTATTTAAAGAACCATCAAAACTTAATAAAACATAAGGATGTGTACTATAGCAAGCAGTACAATAGGCTCCATTTCTTTTGCCATCATTAGGTGGAAAATCAATCCATCCTTCTTCAAAAGATTTTTTTAAATCTTCTATATAAGTAGGTCCTAAAACCGATAAACTTTTTAATACTAAATCTTTTGCATCTTCAATCGTATATTTATTTTGTACTTCTTTCGTAATGGGAGCATAGGTATCATAAATATGCAAAGTATTTACATGTAGAGCTTGTTTTTTTAATTTCCAAAATTTAGATAAAGGGGCAATATTTTTTTTCACTGTTGTAATTAAATTCGTATAAATCTCTTCTGGAATATCTCTTCCATATAAGGAAGCATTTAAAGCACTTTTATACCCACGAACACTTGCTATTTTATTATTGTTTTTGACCTCACTCATAAGTAAAGAAGCATAGGTATTTTTAAAATCACTATACGTTTTATATAATTGTTGAAATGCCCCTTTTCGAACAGAACGATTTGGAGATTCAATAAATTTACGATAGCTTTTTTCCGTTAATTCTTCCTTTTTTCCCTCTTCATTTTTAACAAATCCAAATTTTAAATCAGCATCCGTTAATACCGAATAGACCTCATCTGGTGTGTTAAAACTGACAGATAAATCTGATAAAATTTGTTCTTCTTTGTCTCCTAAAGTATGTTCTTTAAATTTGAAAATTTCTTTTAATAATCTTTCATACTCTTTTAATTTGGGATTTTCTTCTATAAATTTTTCAATGATAGAATACTCTTGTTTTAAGATTTCTGGCGTAATAAAAGAAACAGTAGAAATATATTTTTCATTTAATTTAACTACACGACCATATAGGGTTTGATAATGTGTATCTGTAGTATCTTGATCATTTTGAATATGTCCATAAATATATAATTTTTCTAATCTTTCACTTACATTCATATCCAGTTTTAATAATTCATACAAATTTGTTGCATTATCCAGTATATGACCTTGATAGTTTTTATACTTTGCTAATTCTTGTTCTAAAGCTTTAAATTCATTTTCAAAATCTGTTTCACTTGCAAATAAATCTTTAACATTCCATTTCATTTCATCAGCATAATCTTTACGGTTTTTTGACATAGTTTTTTCTCCTTCTATATGAACCAAAAGGAAAGTTCTAGTTTTCTAGAACTTTGCTTTATTTTTCTTCATAATTTGCTTCTTCAACATCATCTTTCTTTTCATCATTGTTTTTTATTGTATCCTCTGTTTGAGTATTATTTTGGTTTTCTTTAGCAGCTTCTTCATAAACCTTTGTAGCAAGTTTCATAGCCACTTCATTTAAAGCATCAGTTTTAGCTTTAATATCTTCGGTTTCATTCTTTTCTAAAGCACTCTTTAAGTCTTTTATTTTTTCTTCAGCTTCGGTTTTATCTTTTTCATCTACTTTATCCCCTAAATCTTTAATGGCTTTTTCAGTAGCAAAGATCATAGAATCAGCATTATTTCTTACCTCAGCTTCTTCTTTTCTCTTTTCATCCGCTTCTTTATTTGCTTCAGCTTCTTTCATCATTTTATCAATTTCTTCTTCGGTTAATCCAGTTGAAGATTGAATGGTAATAGATTGCTCTTTATTCGTACCTAAATCTTTAGCAGTAACATGAACAATACCATTGGCATCAATATCAAATTTAACCTCAATTTGTGGTATTCCTCTTGGTGCTGGTGGAATATTCGTAAGTTGGAAATTTCCTAAGGTTTTATTATCAGCAGCCATTGGTCTTTCCCCTTGTAGAACATGAATATCTACAGCAGGTTGATTATCAGCAGCTGTTGAGAATACTTGTGATTTACTTGTTGGAATAGTTGTATTTCTTTCAATTAATTTTGTAAATACACCACCTAAAGTTTCAATACCAAGTGATAATGGTGTAACATCAAGTAAAACTAAGTCTTCTACCTCACCAGTTAATACACCACCTTGAATTGCAGCACCCATAGCAACAACCTCATCTGGGTTTACACTCTTATTTGGTTCTTGTCCAAGTTCTTTTTTAACAAGTTCTTGAATGTATGGAATACGAGTAGATCCACCAACTAATATAACTTGATTAATATCATTTTTCGTTAACTTAGCATCTTTTAAAGCATTACGAACTGGTTCAAGAGTTGAATCAAATAAGTCACGACATAAGTCTTCAAATTTTGCTTTCGTTAAATTAATTTCTAAATGAACGGGTCCATCTTCTTTTTGCGAAATAAATGGTAAACTAATTTGCGTTTGAGCCATACCAGATAAATCTTTTTTGGCTTTTTCAGCAGCATCTTTTAATCTTTGCATTGCCATTTTATCTTTAGATAAATCAATACCTTCTTGACTCTTAAATTCACTTACTAAATAATCAATAATACGATTATCGAAGTCATCTCCACCTAAATGGTTATTACCACTTGTGGCTTTAACCTCAAATATTCCATCTCCTAGTTCTAGAATAGATACATCAAATGTTCCACCACCTAAGTCATAAACTAAAATCGTTTGTAATTTATCTTGTTTATCAAGACCATAAGCTAAAGCGGCAGCAGTAGGTTCATTGACGATTCTTTCTACTTCAAGTCCTGCAATTTTACCAGCATCTTTCGTTGCTTGACGTTGGGCATCATTAAAGTATGCTGGAACTGTAATAACAGCTTTAGTTACTTTGTCTCCTAAGAAACTTTCTGCGTCTTTTTTAAGTTTCATTAATATTTTGGCACTGATTTCTTGTGGAGTATATTTTTTACCATTAATCTCTACTTTTTCATCCGTCCCCATTTTTCTTTTGATAGAAGAAACTGTATTTTTATTGGTAACGGCTTGACGTTTCGCGTTATCTCCTACTAGTTCCTCTCCATCTTCTTTAAAGGCAACAACACTTGGAGTTGTACGATTTCCTTCGCTATTTGCAATAACAACAGGTTTACCTCCCTCTAAGTATGCTACACATGAATTTGTTGTACCTAAATCGATACCTATAATTTTTGCCATATTTATTCACCTTTCCTTTTCTTATTCACTTACCTTGACCATGGCAGGTCTTAGTAATTTATCTTTATACATATAACCTTTTTGAAGAACTTCAATCACTTGATTTTTAGGAATTCCTTCTTCTTTTGCAGTTAAGACGGCTTCCATAATCGTTGGATCAAATTCCTTACCTAAACATTCAATTTCTTTGATTTCTTTTTGATTTAATACATTTACTAAATTTGCATAAATCATTTTGAAACCTGTTAAAAACTTTGATAATTCATCATTTAGATTTGTATCATCTAATTGAATCGCTCTTTCAAAATTATCAATCGTTGGAAGTATTTCTTTAGCAAATTCTAAACCTTCATATTTTTGCAGTCTCGAAATTTCATCTTCCAATCTCTTTTTCATATTCTGTGCATCTGCACTAATACGCAAGATTTTTTCTTTTAAAGCCAAATTTTCCATTTTTAATTTTTCCATTTCTTTATTTGGCTTATTTTTCTTTGGTTTTTCTTGCTTTTCTTCTTTTTTTATCTCTTCTTGTTCCATATTTCATTTCTCCTTTTATCCAATTCCAAAATCTTTTAAAGTCATTTGACCTTCGATTTGGATATTTTTCCCTTTTTTTCGTTTTCGTTGGTATTCTTCTTTCGGCTGTAGTTTTTGCTCTTCTAAAAGTTCTTTTAAGACCTCAAAATAATATTCGATATCTTTTTTTACCCATTCTTGTACGATAGAGGCATTTTGACAATAGAACTTTTCTAAAGATTCTTTTTGAATACCAGTAAGATATGGAATTACCATTCCTCTTCTTATAAGAAAACCTAATACCAATCCAGAATGATCTTGCCATAAATTCCATTGATTTTGTTTGCTATGATGATAAATTAATTTATTTTTCTCCGCTTGTTTTAAAAACAAACGATTTAATTCCAGTTCATAGCAACCCCCTAATTTATTCATAATGGTCCTCCTCTTTTTCTAAATCATTTAAAGCTTTTTGTAAATAGCTTAAAAGACCAACAACTCGATCATATTCCATTCTTTTTGGGCCAACAATTGCAATGGTTCCTTCTTCCCCATTCAATTTATAAGAACTTTTAATGATTGTAACATTTGGATCAAATTCATTTTCTTCTCCAATGTAGATTTTAATATCTCCATCTAAAGAATTTTCTTCAATCTTATTAATAAAATCTTGATCCTCAAATTTACTAACTAATTTTTTAATCTCTGCAGCATCGCTATATTCAGGTTCATCAAAGATTTTCGTTTTTCCTCCAAAATAAACATTATGGCTTTTATTAACAAAATCTTGAAAAGCATCTGCAAATATATTATACACAGTTTCATATTGCTTAATTTGTCTACTTATGATAGGTTTAATTTCAAATTCAAGTCTTTTGGAAACCTCATTAATAGGAGTACCTATTAACATTTTATTAATGATATCACTTGTTTTCACAATTTCATTAATTTCCATTTCATTTTCTACCACAAATTGTTTATTTTCTACAATTCCTTGATCTGTACAGACAATGGCTACTATTTTATTTTTAGCAATTGGTACAATACTTACTTGTTGTAAAGTATTTTCATTAGAACTTTTCCCTAATATAATGCTCGTATAATTAGTAAGTTCACTAATAATTTCCACTGTTTTATTAATAGCATCACTAAGTTCAAGTTCATTATTTTTAAAAATGGTTTGTAGTTTTAACATATCTTCTCCCGTTAATTCCTTTGGTTGCATTAAATGTTCTACATAATATTTATAACCAGCTTCACTTGGAATTCGTCCAGAAGAAATATGGTTTTTTTCAATATAACCTAAACTTTCCAAAACCGCCATTTCATTTCTTATCGTTGCAGAAGAACAATTAAATTTCTTACACAAGGATTTAGAACCAATCGGTTTTACGGTTTTTATATAAGATTCCACAATAGCCTTTAACAATTCATTTTGTCTTTTGTCCATTCCTTCACCTTCTTTTTTAGCACTACATTTTCGTAACTGCTAATTATCATTATAATCATATGATTAGCACTTGTCAATATATGAGTGCTAATTTTTTAAAATTTTTTTAATTTGTGAAATGAAAAAGTAAATTCCAGTTTCAATATATTTAGCAAGAATTTAGTCTTACACATAATTCCAGTTAAAAA
>CANRCV010000024.1 GCA_947629205.1 uncultured Bacilli bacterium | reverse complement strand
CAATGCTTCACATATTTCTAGAGCTTGTTCTCCTGTATCTGGTTGGGATAGTAATAATTCATTAATATTGACACCTAAATTTTTCGCATAGACAGGATCTAGAGCATGTTCCGCATCAATAAATGCTGCTCTTCCTCCTTCTTTTTGTACCTCAGCAATGGCTTGTAATGCAAAGGTTGTTTTACCTGAAGATTCTGGTCCATAAATTTCCACAATTCTTCCTTTTGGATATCCTCCAACGCCTAGTGCAATATCTAGTGTTAAAGAACCACTACTTGTGACATCGATTTCCATATGAGAATCTTCTCCAAGTTTCATAATGGCTCCTTTACCAAATTGTTTTTCAATATCGGCTAGAACTTGTTCTAAAGCCTTATCTTTTTCTTTTTCATCTTTTGTTACTTTCATTTTGTCCTCCAATTTTTATTACATATTTATTTTATTATAGAAAAATTAGTTTGTCAATCATTTTTACGAATATTTGTTCGTTTTATTAAAATAGAGAATAAAAATCTAACTTTTCTATTACCAAAATAGCAAAAGAAAAAGAAAAAAGCAAATTACAAATTTTGGAAATCTGCTTAGCAAATTTTGTTTTTTTCCTTACCAATTTGCCAAATTTGCTTACAGATTTAGAAAATCTGTCCTCTTTTTTCTAAAATTTGTATTTTTTTATTTTTCTTTAATACGCATATCAAGACGTTTTAATAATTCATCTCTATATTCATTATCGACTGGTTCTGTATGTTTTTTAAGAGCTTTAACAAATTCTTGAAAATAAATATCCTTCGCTGCTTCCTTATTCTTTTCCATAAATGATTTAAAAAGAGTATAAATATCTTTATAAGTATAAGAGGTATATTTCTCTTTATATTTAAAATTTGTTAAATCAATATGATTATAATTGGGTGTTAATAAAAGTCCTTTAATTTTTCTTTTACGTTTTTCTTCCTTATTTTCTTTTTCGGCTTCTTCATAATAGGTCGATAATTGTGATTCAATTGATTTTTCATTTTCCCTTATTTTAATTCCATTAATAGCTGATTTAATTTTATTTTCAATAATAATATAATAGGCATCACTGATAATACATAAATCCATATGGTTTCTTTCACGATACATTTGATAATTTTGAAAACTTTTTTCATCAAAATTATGGATTGTTTCTTTTAAAAATTGTTTTAATAAAGCTGGATATTTTCCAAATAAATAATAAAATAAATTGGAAAACATTACCTCATTATTTTGTTGTCTAGCAACATGAAAAAAGTTTTCTTGAATATGATTTTTTTCTAGTTCTTTACGATCGTATTTTTTGGTTTCTTTTTTACTTTTCCAATTTTCTTTTTCTGTAATCATATGTTCTAATGTTTGATAACAACTTTTATTTTTCTTTTCATCAATATAATGAATCATACTTTGATTGGTAATTTTCTTTAAGTTAAGAAAATAAAAATTCTTAGTATGTTGCCCTTTTTTATTGGTTACATAAATTGGCTTTTTAGGAAAATAAATTCCTTCTACTTTCATAGTTACATAAATATCATTATCTCTTATATTCTGTTTATGAATTTCTTGAATACTTTTCTTCCCATATTTTATATCTTTTATTCTTTCTTCATAAATTCTTTTACTTTCTTCTTCTAAATCTTTTCCTAAATGTTTTTGAGAAGTACTTTTAAATTTCAAATTTTTAATAAAGAGTTCACTAGTATCATCTAGTTCTGCTTTAGCAAGAATCTCTACAACACCATTTCCAATATTTCGAACAAATAAAATAGAACGTATCTCTTCTACTTCTAATCCTGGTTTTAATTTACCATAAGGAGTAATATAGATATAAAAATTTCCATTATCCGCTTGGAAAAAGTTGATGACCTCATGAGGTAAATTTCCTTCATTTGAACCATAATTTCCTACATAAGCACTATTTAAAATAATTTTCATATCCTACATCTCTTTAAAAAGAAATTCCTTGGCATTAAAATAATATTCACAACCAGAAATAACAGAAAGTAAACAAGCAGCAATAATTAAAATATCAGCAAGTGGTAAATGGATCAGTTCAAAAGGTAAATTATAAAATAACATGAAAGAAACTCCTAACATCATACAAACCGTTTTAGCTTTACCAAGCATACTGGCAGCAACGACTTTTCCATTATTTCCCGATACCATTTTAATGGAATCAACAAAAGTATCTCGAACAATAATAATGATAGGAATGGCAATATTAATAAAACCATTATAAGCAAGAATAATTAAAACTCCATTTACTAAGATTTTATCGGCAATGGCATCCATTACTTTTCCAAAATCCGTCACTAAATTTTTGCTTCTTGCAATATAACCATCTAAAAAGTCTGTTAAAGAAGCAAGAACAAAAAGAACTCCTGCTATGACATACTTTGAATTAACAACTACTTTTCCCATAAATGTATACATTGGAAAACTGACTCCAAATTGATACCAAGGCAAAACTAAAAAAATCAAAGTAAAAATGGATAAAATAATACGCGTAACGGTAATTTTATTTGGTAAATTCATAAAAAACACTCCTATTTCACATAACTTATAACGGTAGCACTTCCATTATTAATAACAATTTGACGGATGCACCAAACAATTAAAACGAATGTAATCAAAATAATGGCACTATAGAGAATAACATAAAAACTTTTTTTATGTTTTTTAACCTCTTTTGTGTAGGGAGAAATAATTTCATTTTTCTCTTTATTACTATTTTGTTCTTCCATTTTCTTTTCGATATCATTTAGAGGAATACGTGAGGTATATTCAAACATATATTCATTAAATTCATCTATAATCTTATCTGCATCAATACCTAAATATTTTGAATAATTATAAATATATTCTTTTAAAACAAATATATCTTTGAAACACCCAATATTTCCATCTTCAATATTTTCTAAAATAACCTCTTTAATATCTAAATCTTTACTTGCTTCTGCAATAGAAACACCTGCTTCTTCTCGTGTAAGACGAAAGAGCGCACCTATTTCATTCAAGATTTTTCACTCCTTTTTTTAAATTAAAAAAAAATAAACCAAATAAGCCATGTTCTGTACACTATAAGTGTGGCAAATATTTATCTACCTTTAAAAGGTCCTCCGTTTTGTTCTTGATTCCAAATTGGAAGCTCCCCTACCATAATTTGGGTTTCTCACTCGTGGGGTTTACCGCGTTCCACCTAATTCGTTTCCAAATTAGCTCGTCTCTTTGGCACCTTAGAAATACTCATACCATGGTTAGGTATTTTCTTTGCCGTTAGATTTCTCTACCTTGAGTTATGGTTTCCTCAAGCACGAACTTTACCATCAATCCCAGATGGTGTGAGCATGGACTTTCCTCTACATACAAACTATGCAGCATTTGCCTATGATTTATTCATTTCTTCCAAAGACAACTTTTTCAAGTTGACTAATTCTTCTTAACAAATCAACATTATTGACAGCACTACGACTAGCCGTAGAACTAGATTCTTCATCTGCTGCTTCTAAGCGACTTCTAAGTTTACTATATTCTTGTTTTAGTTTAACATTATCACTTGTCAGCGTTTGAATCTCTTTTTCCTGTCTTTTAATAATGGCACTAAATTCCGTATAATCAGCAATGATCATATCTAAAAATTTATCTACTTCTTGAGGTCGATAACCTCGAGCATCAATTTTAAAATCTTTTTCAAATTTATCTTGTGCTGTTAACATTATTTTTTCGTTATTATACACATTTACCACCTTCTTACCTATCAATTATATAAAATGGCATAAGGGATTGTCAAGTAACAACTCACTGTATAGTACTTGTCTAATTCTTTACTATACTATATGTCATCCTTTTGTATACGTTCTTTATCTATAAGTTCTTTGTCTAATAAAATCTCGGCTTTTTTAATTTTTTCTAATAATTCATCTAAAAAAATTTCTAATCGAAACATATAATCACCATTGTTACTATAAAGGTTTTTTTGCCTTAAAAAAAGACTTTCGACAAAAGAAGCCAATAAAAGTTTTTTTCTCTATAATAAGGATAGTAAAATTTTAAAAATTATAGTATAATGATACTAGGTGGTTACTATGAAATACCCGAATCAAATAAACAAGACTTATCATAACCCCCTAAGTTATAAAAATCGCGGGATGGATTTAGAAAATGAGCTGAATGAAAGTAATCAGTACTATAGAGATATAGATAAAGCCTATATTTATAAAAAACCAACCCCTATTGGAGTAGCAGAGGTATCGTATTCCAATAAAGGTAAAGTCATTGAAAGAGGTTTTTTTAAAGAACCTTCTACTTTAGATTATAATGGTCTTTATCGAGGAAAATACATTGAATATGAAGCAAAAGTAACGGAAAATAAAACAGCATTCCCTCTTGCCAATATTCATCCCCATCAAATCATTCATATAAAAAATATTTTAAGACATCAAGGAATTGTTTTTTTAATCATTAAGATGAATAAAGTGGTTTATCTTTTAACAGGAGAAGATTTTATACAATTTTTAAATCAATCAACTCGTAAAAGCATTCCTTATACCTATTTACAAGAAAAAGGAAAAATAATTCCTTATCATTATAATCCTACTTTAGACTATTTAAAAGTAGTGGATCAAATCTATTTTAAGGAGGAAAGAAAATGAAAAAAATAAATAAAATAGCCAAGAAAGCCAAAGAAAAAGTAAAAACAACGGTAGAAACGAGTAATCGTATGCGTGCCGCCAATAAAAAAAGTTGGGTTTTATCTTTACTCATGATTGGTGGTATTGCTATTGCTCTTATTGTTTTAATCTTTGGGGCTTATATTGTTTTAACGGCTCCTGCTTTTACAACCAATAAACTTTATAGTAAAGAAGCAAGTGTACTATATGATCGAAATGGAAATGAAATAACCAAATTAGGAGAAGAAAATCGTGTATTAGTTACATATGACGAATTACCACAAGTTTTAGTGGATGCTTTAGTAGCAACCGAAGATTCCAGATTTTTCCAACACAATGGATTTGATGCTGCTCGTTTTTTTAAAGCGAGTATCAATCAAATTTTAGGAAGAGATGCAGGAGGAGCTTCTACTTTAACCATGCAACTTGCTAAAAATGCTTATAATGGAAGACAAGTAAGTATTATTCGTAAATTTATGGATATTTATATGGCTGTTTTTAAAATAGAAAAATCTTATACTAAAGAAGAAATTATTGAATTTTATTTAAACAGTCAAGAATTAGGTACCAGTCGAAATAATAACTATGGAAATATTTATGGTGTGGAACAAGCAAGTCAAGAATTTTTTGGTAAATCTGTAAAAGATTTATCCTTACCAGAAGCAAGTTTAATTGTTGGTATGTTCCAAGGACCTGCTTATTATAACCCCGTTAAAAATCCTGAAAATGCAAAGAAAAGACAAAAAACAGTTTTAAATTTAATGGTTAGACATGGTTATATTTCTACAGAAGAAGCTGAAGCAGCAGGAGATATTCCAATTGAATCCTTATTAAAAGTAAAAACGGAAGAACAAAAAACTGATGATAAAGGATTACAAGCTTTCATTGATTATGTTGTTGAAGATGTAAAAGCCAAAACGGGAGATGATCCTTCAAAAGTACCAATGGCTATTTATACCACTTTAGATCGTAATATTCAAGATGTTATTAGCCAATTAGAAAATGGAGAACTTTATAAATTTGATAATGATAAAGTACAAAATGGTATTGCTGTTACCTCAACAGAAGATGGTTCTATATTAGCTTTAGGACCAGGAAGAAATTATGTTTATCAAAGTACCAATCGTGCAACAAGCAGAAGACAAATTGGTTCAACTGCTAAAATCATATTCGATTATGGACCACTTATTGAATACAACAATGCATCAACAGGAGAGTTATTTATAGATGAACCTTATACCTACTCTACTGGTAAACCCATTAGTAATTATGATAATAAACACAAAGGATTAATTGATATGCATGATGCTTTAATCGATAGTCGTAACATTCCAGCTTTACAAGCTTTCCAAAAGACAACGACCGAACAAAAAACAGAGTTTGCTCATAGTTTAGGAATTGATTTTGGAGATGCCTTATATGAATCCGCTGCTATTGGTGGATTTGATCCAGGAGCGAGTCCATTAGAAATGAGTGCTGCCTATGCGGCATTTGGACGTGGTGGATACTATATTGAACCTTATTCATTCACCAAAATTGTTTATTTAGAAAATGAAGAAGAAATTCCTTATAAATATACTAAAACAAGAGTTATGAGTGAAGAAACAGCTTATATGATTACCGATATTTTAAAAGATGGTGGTCTTAATAATAATGTTGGTGGGCCAATAAAAGTAAGTGGAACTGAATTTGCTGCAAAAGGTGGAACAACAACCATTGATGCAACCAAAGCAAATGCCTTAAAAATTCCAACCAATACGACACCAGATCACTGGAATATCGTTTATACCATTGATTATTCGATTGCTCTTTGGTATGGATATGATAACTTAAATGAAGGACATTTAACATCTAGTCCTGGTGGTCGTGCTAGACGTGCTATTATGTCTTCTATTGCCAATAAAATATTAAAGAAGAATGCTAAATTTACTAGACCAAGTGGTGTTGTTGAAGTTACTTATGAATTTGGTACTACTCCATTAGAACTGGCGAGTAGTTTTACACCTGCTACTTTACAAAAGACAGCTCTCTTTAAATCTGGTACAGAACCAACCACCGTATCGAATCGTTTTAGTAAATTAGAAAATCCAACGAATGGAAACTCTTTAATTAATGGATCTGAAATTACATTAACATGGAATGCTATTGAAACACCGGATGCTATTAATACAAGTAAATTACAAGAGTATTTCAATAATAATTATCAAGTAGCAGCAGAGAAATACTATAACGAACGTATTGCTTATAATAATGCGAATATTGGTACAGTTGGTTATCAAATCTATCTAAAAAATACAGATGGTACTTTAATTAGTTTAGGTTGGACCGATAAAACAAGTTATACCTATACGGCTTCTAGTAGTCAAAATTATACGTTTATAATTAAATCTGCTTATAGTATCTTTAAGGATAATATGAGTGATGGATTAAGTATTACAGCTAATTTAACAAGTACAACACCTTCTGTAACAACTCCAAGTACTTCCCAAGATTCCACAACCCAAGATGAAAATACAGAGAATCCAACTAATGATACAGAAGAAAATTAAAAAAATTGATAGTTAATTCTTATCAATTTTTTTCTTTTTATAATACTTACATTCTTCTTGTAAATGACAAGTGCTACAAAAAGGAGATGCACTTTTACATTGATAGCGACCAAAAAGAACCATTTGATGATGTAATCGACTCCATTTTTCTTTAGGAAATAATTTCATTAATTTTTTTTCAATGGTCAAAACCGAATCTTGCTCTCGAGCCAGTCCTAGACGTATAGAAACTCTTCTTACATGCGTATCAACAGCAATAGCTGGAACTTGATAAAGATTGGATAAAACAACATTACAAGTCTTTCTTCCTACTCCAGGTAATTGTTCTAAATAAGTACGATTATTTGGTACTTTTCCTTGATAATCTTGAGTTAAATGTTTAGCAATTTGTTGAATATAATAGGCTTTTTTTGTATAGGTTCCTACTGGGCGAATGATCTTTTCAATCTCTTTTAAAGAAATTTCAGCAAGAGAGGTAATATCATACTTTTGAAATAATTCTTTAGTTACCATATTTACCCTTTTATCAGTACATTGAGCACTTAAAACAGTAGCAATTAATAATTCATAATCTTTATGATAGATAAGTTCACATTCAGCATTAGGATATAATTGATCCAAATACACAATTATTTTATCTTTCTTCATTATCCTCTAACCAATTATAATCAAATAACTCTTCTGGTTCTTGTTCCTTTTTTTGTTGATAACGATTTTGTTTATCTTTTAAAGCATCTTCTACTGTTCTATAGCCTTTCTTTTGCCATTCAAATAATATTTTATCAATATACCTTAAATTTCCTGTTCCTGAAAATACCGCTTCTTTTAAAGCCCCTAAAATAAGTTCTTTACTAAATCCTTTATCTAACCAAGAATTAATAATTTCATATTCCATTGGTGTAATACTACGTGAAAGTTCTTGTTCAAAAACATCAAAAAGATCTATTTCATCATTTTTTCTTTCTTTATTCGTATAAATTTCATTTAATTCTTGATACAAACCATCTAAATTCACCATTTCTACTGTTTTTCCTTCTTCATTTTTAAGCATTTCAATTTGAATTAATTTTTTACTAACTAAAGTTTGAAAAGAGGAAAGAATACTCTCTTCTGGTAATTTTAAAATTTCTTTTATACTATTTACATTAAAAGAATCTTTTGAATGATTCCAAAAATACATTAAAAGAAGCATTTCATCTAATGTTAAATTATATTTTTGAACTATAAAAATAAGATAAGTAGGAAAAACCAAATAAGATTCTTTAAAGGCTTCTTTCACTTTACATCACCTCTTTATATTGTAACACATATTTTGTTAATTCTTTTTTTGTATTTTTTATTTTTTGATTCACTACTTGCTCTAGTATCTCTTCTTCTAGTTTTTGTACTTCTTTTGAAGGTTTAAGAGAAAGTAGTGAACAAATTTCTAAATAAGATAATTTTAATTCTTTTTTAGAATGAATTGGTAAATTTTTTTCCATATTCTCTATTTCCGTTTTTGAAACATTTAAAATTTCTCCTGCTAATAAAGCAACTTCTTTTCCATACAAAAATACAATCATTGGAGTAATTCTTTTTTCCTCTAACACTTTTTGTACTTTTACTATATTCTCTTTTTCTTCTTTTGTAAAGGGTAGATTTTTTTCTATTTGCATTTGGGCCCATTTCCCTATAAGAGATGTATTTTTTATTTCGGTATAAGAAAGACCTAACTTTTCTATAAAATGATTTTCTTTTAAATAAGTAAGACCTTTTTGATAATTAGAACTCGTTAAAATTTTATTCATTTCTTCTAGAATACGATAACCACTAAGTTCTTTTAAACCTTCTTTATTTTTTATCATTTCTTCTTCTAATGTTTTTTCTATTTTAAAATCAAGTGTTGCATAAAGGCGAATTGCTCTTAAAATACGTAAAGGATCTTCTTTTAATTTTATAGAAGCATCCCCTACCATTTTAATTGTTTTTAACTTTAAATCATTTATTCCTCCTAATAAATCAATAAAATGTCCTTTTTGATCCATACAAATAGTATTTATCGTAAAATCTCTTCTTAATAAATCCGTTTTTAAATCATTGGTATAAGAAAGCTTTATTGGTTTTCGTTTTTGATACTCGATTTCTTTTCGATAAGTTGTTATAGTAATCGTATACTTACCCTTTTTAAAATGTACGGCATAATAAGTACTTTTCATTTTAAATAGATGCATTACCACCTCTATAGGAGCAGAGGTGGTAATATCTATATCGGTTGAAAAACGATTCATTAAAGTATCACGAACAAAACCACCAACTATGTAGGCTTCATATCCAGCTTTATTTAGTTTTTTTACTATATTTTTTGCTATGGTATTCAATCAATATCACCAAACATAGTATAGCATAAAAATGGTTTGACTTTTCCGTATTTTTTGCTATACTAAAACATATTCTTTTAGAAAGGAGATTTTTAATATGTCTCAAAAAGAAATATTAGAAAAAGTTTATGGTGATGTAAATGGTCAAAAAGCCATATATATATTAACTAGAAAAGCATTATTAAAAAAGAAAAAAACATTAACAGCATTACAACAAGCTATGTTTTTTCATAATACCATTCAAGAGTTACAAACGAATGAAAAAGAAGCTATAAAACACTAGTTTTATGAATTGACAATACAAAAATTTCGTGTATAATTAGTAGTGCAATGAGTTAGGCAGCGAAAGAAGAAATAATAATGTGTTTATAATCAATTTCAAAGTATTTAAAACTGCCTTTTAAAGAAATGATTAGTATAAACTCCCTATTATTTTAACTTTCATAACTTAGAGCAAAAATAAAAAGAAAGGAGAACGTTATGGCAAGATACACAGGACCTGCTTATAAAAAAGCAAGAAGACTTAATTTTTCTCTTTTAGAAAATGGAAAAGAATTAGCTCGTCGTCCTTATGCACCTGGAGCACATGGTACAGATCGTCGTAAAAAAGTAAGTGAATATGGTATTCAATTACAAGAAAAACAAAAAGTTAGATTAATGTATGGTTTAACAGAAAAACAATTTAGAAAAACATTTGAACGTGCTTCTCGTATGAAAGGTGTAGCTGGTGAAAATTTACTTAAATTATTAGAAAGTCGTTTAGATAATTTAGTTTATCGTATGGGACTAGCTAGAACAAGACGTGGAGCAAGACAAGTTGTTAATCATGGCCATATCTTAGTTAATGGTAAAAAAGTTAATATTCCATCTTATCAAGTAAAACCTGGAGATACCATTAGTGTTAAAGAAAATTCTTTAGACCATAAAGCAATAAAAGAATCTTTAGAATTAAATGTTAAATGCCCTGCATTCGTTACATTTGATGCTAAAAAAATGTCTGGTACTTATGTTCGAGTTCCTGATAGAAGTGAATTAAACAGTGAAATTGATGAAAGTCTAATTGTTGAATTCTATAACAGATAACAAAAAATCGTTTTGAACAAACGATTTTTTTATGTCTTTTAAATTGATTAAATTGATTAGGATACCTCATTGGTTGGAGAAAGAGTAATACGGAATGTATAATCATCTACAGATTTACCTATAGTACGATGATAAGCAAATATTCCTGCAGCCATACCTGTATTATTTCCATTTCCTCTCGAAAAATAATAATAATTTGAATTACAATTTGGAAAATACCCTTCATCATGATGCCATGAAGATATTTCACGAGTTGTATCTCCAATATCTTTATCTTGTTTCAAATATGGTCCTAGTTCTCCTGTTGCATCTCCTAGTATTCGTGCAAAATAATCACTCTCACCTCCATTTTTTGGATAATATATATCATAATATTTATTATTTTTAGGAAAATTTTGTTCATTAAAACCACTATTTTCATAAATATTACTACTATCTTTTATTTTTATAAATCCAAAAACATGTTCTCTAGTTCCCCCACTCATATCATATATTCCACTATAATTTCCTGTTGTACTTGCTACTCTACTATTTGGATTTGTATAATTTACTGTTTTTGTTCCATCAGTTCCTAATCCTCCACTTGGTGTTTCATAGTCATTATATGAATTAAATCCAACTGTTGGTTCTTCAGTTGCTGAATATCCAGTCATATATCCACTATTATTATTAATTCTTATCTCTTTACATACTCCATTTTCACAAGTTCCATATTTGGAATGTGATAAATATGCAACTGCTCCCCATTCTGTATTTTTTATTAAATGACTATCTAAATTTCTTTTATAATTATAACTAGCATCAAAGGCATTTCCAATTGATATAGATCTCCAACTATAGACATTGGGTTTAATAATAACATTTGATGAATTATTTTCATCTTTTTGAGCATCATCAGCACTATTAGCATCTTTATATCCAGTTTCAAATTTACCTACCCACAATCCATTTGTACCAAATGCAGTAAATGCTGATGGTGTCATCCATTTATCTACTGCACATGAACCATTCTCGCCACTTACAGGTGTTATACACTCAATTGTATTATCTACTGTATCATAGATTCCAAATTCGATTTCTATTTCTTGAGATTTTTCTTCATATGGTCCTTCACTTAATCCATTATATTCTCCCATATTAAAGATTTTGTATTTATATTTTGGTATCCATACAAAATAACTTTCTATACTTTCTTCTTTTATGGTTCCATCTTCTTCTATGGTTCCATTATCTTTTAAGATAACTGCATTTGCCCATTCTTTATTTTTATAGTCGTACCATTCTTCTTCTATGTTTGCTTTTGTTACTGTTCCATTTGTTTCATTTATTTTTACTGGTATTAAGTTATCTTTTAATACTGGATCTGCTCCATTTAATGTATCATCGGTATATACTTTTGCTAGTGTATTTAATGTAGCATTCACTACTACTT
>CANRCV010000023.1 GCA_947629205.1 uncultured Bacilli bacterium | reverse complement strand
TGGGTATGCTTTTTCTAAATGAATAGCATCTTTTTCTTCATTCAGTGATACTTTTAAACATGTACTTGTGATTTGATTGATTCCAGTTTGTTCTGCAGTAGATGTCCACCACGCATAACTCGAACCTATCATTACGATTACTGTAAAGAGCATTGCAATTACGAAATATTTTTTCTTTTTACTTTTTTCCATATTATCATTCCTTCTATACACCATTTATGGTTTATTTATATTTATTATACACCATATTTGGTTTTACAACAATACATATATTTTGGTGTATGAGAAAATGTTTTTAGGTGAGGATATGAACATAGAAAGATTAAAAGAAATTCGAGAAGATAAAGATTTATTACAAAAAGATGTAGCTAAAATACTAAATATTCCTCAACAAAATTATTCTAGATATGAATTAGGAATTGTTGCTATGCCAATTGAGAAATATGCTATACTTGCTGATTTCTATGAAACAAGTGTTGACTATTTAATTGGTAGAACCAATGAAAGAAAACCTTATCCTAAAAAATAAGGTTTTTTCAATGCATAAAAAAAATTAGACTACTCTAATTCGTCTAATTCATTAATTGCTTGTTCAAGTTCTTCTTTAGTCATTTTTGTATAGCCTTTTATTTTATTGGCTTTAGCAATTTCTCTTAGTTTTAATAAAGAAGGTTCATCTTCTTTTAATGCTTCTAAGTTTTCTCCAATTTTTCCAGTTGTAACTAAAGATTCAATTTCTTCTTTCGTTAATGTTTCTCTTTCCATTAATGCTTTACTTAAAGTCATAACTAAATCTTTATTATCACTTAAAATCTTTTTAGCATCTTTATAACAACTTTCAATAATTTTACGTACCTCTCTATCAATTTCTAAAGCAACTTGATCAGAGTAATTTTTGGTTTTATTATAATCTCTTCCTAAGAAGACACCTTCACTTTTTTGTTCATATTGCATTGGTCCAAGTTCACTCATACCATACTCACTTACCATACTACGAGCAATATTAGTTGCTTTTTTAAAGTCATCACTTGCACCAGTTGTAATTTCTCCTAAGAATAATTCTTCTGCAGCACGACCTCCAAGTAAACCAGTAATTGTTGCAAGTAATTCTTTTTCAGTCATGACAGATATTTTTTCTTCTTTTGGAAGCATCATAGTATAACCACCAGCCATACCACGTGGAATAATCGTTATTTTATGTACTTCGTTTGCATCTTCTAACTTAATACCAATAACAGCATGACCAGATTCATGAATACTTACAAGTTTCTTTTCTTTTTCGGTAATTTTACGGCTTGTTTTTGCAGGTCCCATTAAAACACGATCGGTTGCTTCATCAATATCATCTAGAGTAATGGCATCTTCATCTTTTCGTACAGCAAGTAATGCTGCTTCATTCAGTAAGTTTTCAAGATCTGCTCCACTAAATCCTGGAGTTCTAGCACTAATATTTTCTAAATTAACTCCTTCAGCAAGAACTTTATTACGAGCATGTACTTTTAATATTTCTTCTCTTTCTCTTGTATCTGGTAAATTAACCGTAACTTGTCTATCAAATCTTCCTGGTCTTAATAAAGCAGGATCTAAAACATCTGGTCTATTGGTTGCAGCAATAATGATAATACCTTCATTTGCTCCAAATCCATCCATTTCGGTTAGTAATTGGTTTAAAGTTTGTTCTCTTTCATCATGTCCACCACCAAGTCCAGCTCCTCTTTGACGACCTACTGCATCAATTTCATCAATAAAGATTAAACATGGAGCATTTTTCTTAGCTTCTTTAAACATATCTCTTACACGGCTTGCTCCAACACCGACGAATAATTCAACAAAATCAGATCCACTAATATAGTAGAATGGTACATTTGCTTCTCCAGCAACAGCTTTAGCAAGCAATGTTTTACCTGTTCCTGGAGGACCTACTAATAAAACACCTTTAGGAATTCTAGCACCTAATTTTTGGAATTTTTTAGGATTTTTTAAGAAATCAATCAGTTCTGAAACTTCTTCTTTTTCTTCTTTAAGTCCAGCCACATCACTAAATCTTGTATTTCCACCATCTTCGGAAAGTCTAGCACGACTTCTTCCAAAATCCATACTATTTTTATTACTACCAGCTATTTTAGTAAATAATATATAAGAAATAACGACCACAATTACGAGTGGTAAGAAATTGACAATAATATAAAGTAATGAAATAGAACCAGGATCTTTATTAGTTTCATATAATTCTAAATCATGTTCTTTAGCATAATTCGTTATTTCTGTTAAATCTTCTTCTACTACTTTAGCAGAAAAACTTTCTTTTTCTTTATAACCCGTTAGTTTTCCTTCAATATAATAGACAGAATCATCACTTTTTGGAGTAATTGTAATTTCTGTTACATTACTCTTTTCTAATTCTGTTAATAGTTCCCCAGTTGTTAAAGTATGATTAATGGCTCCACCAAAGTTTAAAATGGTAAAGACAAAAAAGATAACAATAATTAATACAAAATAGGGAAATAAATTTTTTAGTGTATTGTTATTTTTCATCAACATTCTCCTCACTTACATATTTATATATTATATCATAAAATTCATGACTATTTTTATCAAATTTTGACTTTTTGACACCTGGTATCCATATTACTTGATCATGACCATCTACTACAATTGGATACGTATCTCTTTTTCGTTTAGGAATTTTTTCATTTATAAAAATATCCTTTACTTTTTTCGTACCATTTAAATTTTTAATTTCCATGACATCACTATTTTTTCTCGTACGTACTTTTATTGGAAAAGCAATTTCTTTTTGATCTAATCTTAAAATAAAATTACTTTTTTCATCTGTACTTTTTAGTTTTTCAAACCTTTCTTTAGGACTCCAAACTAAATGATCTTCTAGTATATATTCTTCTCTTTTTTGATTTTCTTTATTACAAAAATACAAGGTATTGTATTCTTTTACTAAAGTTTTTGAAAGAGGCAGATGGATTTCTTGATTTGGTTTTTTTGATGTACATAAAGTAAAAATTTGTTTTACATGTCGATCATTAATTTTATCAATATCATCCTGATACTCTTCTTTTAATATAGATTCTAAAACGCGTTTTTTTATAATAAAATCCAACCGATTCCATTCACGCAAATTTACTTTACCGAAAACATACACTTTTGTCAAGGCTGATTGTGTCATTTTTTCTAAGTAATCTTCAATTAAAAATAATTCTTCACTAAATTTTAAAAATTTTGCATGACTTTTAGGATTTTCTTTTTTTAAAAAAGGTAATAAAGAACGATATCGATTTCGAGTATAGGAAAAAGAGGTATTACTTTCATCTAATTTATAAGGAATATTTTCACTTTTTAAATAGTTTTCAATTTCTTCTTTTGTTACCGTAATCAATGGTCTTAAAAGGATATAATCTTTATAAATCGTTTTTCTTCTAAATCCTGCATAACCTTTAAAACTACTTCCTCGATTGATATGCATTAAAATTGTTTCGGTTAAATCATCTCCATGATGTGCTGTTATTAAGTATTTTGCATGATACTTTTTTATTAATTCTTCAAAAAAAACATATCTTTTTTTTCTAGCTTGCGCTTCTATATTGGTTTTCTTTTGCCATTCTAAATCTTTTTTTTCAAAAATACAATGCTGATTTAAAGTGTATTCTTTTACAAACTTTTCTTCTTCTAAAGCTTCTTTTCGTAAATGATGATTGATATGGGCACAAACTAATGTAAAAGGTATTTCTTTTTTTAAAGTACATAGTAAATGAAATAGAGCCATAGAATCTGGTCCACCAGATAATCCTAAAATAACCGTATCCTCTTTATTTATACATTGTTTTAAAAAAGACATAACCTCATTCATATAATCACCTTAATGTTTCTTATCTTACCCCTATTTTTAAGAAAAAGCAATGCTATTTTTGGCTTTTTAAAACCGATTCTAACATTGGTTTTATATCTCCATCTAAAACTTTTAAAACATTACTTGTTTCATATCCACTACGATTATCTTTTACTAGTTTATAAGGTTCTAGTATATAACTACGAATTTGACTACCAAAATTGATTGTTTCCATTGTTCCTTTAATTGTATTCATTTTATTTTCAAAAGAAGCATATTCACGTTCATATAATTTATTTTTTAAAAGACGAAGAGCTTGTTCTTTATTTTGCATCTGGCTTCTTTCATTTTGACAAGTTACCACAATTTTAGAAGGTAGGTGAGTAATACGAACAGCAGAGTTGGAGGTATTTACACTTTGTCCTCCTGCTCCACTTGAATGATACACATCAATTTTTAAATCACTTTCTTTTATATCAATATGAATATCTTCTTTGTATTCAGGAGTTACTAAAACAGAAGCAAAAGAGGTATGTCTTCTAGCCCCTGCATCAAATGGGGAAATTCGAACCAAACGATGAATTCCCTTTTCTCCTTTTAAATACCCATAAGCATATAAACCTTTAATATACATGGTAAAACTTTTTAACCCCGCTTCTTCTCCTTTTTGACTTTCTATAATCGTATAAGAATAGCCATTATTTTCACAAAAACGCATATACATACGAGCAAGCATACTGGCCCAATCACAACTTTCCGTTCCTCCAGCTCCAGGATGAATTTCTAAATAACAATTATAAGCGTCAAATTCTTTATTTAATAAACATTGAATTTCTAATGTTTCGATTGTTTTTTTAAGTCTAATCATTTCTTCTTCAATATTTTTTAATTCGTTTTCTTCTACTAAGGATACCAATTCTAAATTATCTTGTATTTCTTCTTTTGTTTTTAAAAATACATCAATCTCTTTTTTTAAAGAAGCATATTCTTGGTTCATTTGACTAGCTTTTTCTAAATCTTGCCAAAAATTTTCTTCCTCCATCTTTTGATGGATTTCTTCTACTTTTTTTTGCTTATTTTCTAAGTCAAAGGGACCTCCCTAAATCCGTTATTTTTTCTTGTAACGTTTTTAAAGTATTTTCTATTTCTTTTTTATCCATATTGATCACCAAACCTATTATAACAAACTTTTTTGTTTAAAAAAACTTGGTTTTTTACCAAGCTTTTATTTTGTAAATTTCATATTGCTGTATTCTAATGATTTATCACTAGCATTATAAGATAAAGTCATTGAACCTTTACTTGTGGTTGTATAACGTGAATAATAGTAACTATATTCATATTCATAATTGATACTAATTTCTTTATCATCACGATCATATGTCCATTTACAATCTGTTACATCATCTACAAGTCCTTCAATAGAACAACTACCATTTTTACTTAATACGATTTTATTTTCTTCATAAGTATAAGTTCCGGCAAGTTTTCTTTCTCCATTAAACATATACGTAAAGAAACGAACAATTCCAAGTAAAACAACAACAGCAGCAAGGGCAAGAGCAACATAACGTACATATTTATACATATTTTCTGTAATAATATTTCTGTTTTGATATTCATTTTCAACTTTTTCTGTATCTTTTGTAATGAATTCATTTAATTTATCTTTAAATTCTTGATTGTTCCAAGTCATGAAAACAAGTGGGAATTGATGATATTGATGAATAATGATACTTCTAAAAATCCAAAAGAAATTGATTGTGGATACAGAGGTAATTTTATTTAAAGGAATACTTGTTTCTGCTCTTTTAAATGGAACATATGCCTCTTTATATACCTCATTTTCAGTTAAACAAAGCATTGTTTTAACAGCACATTTGTAAAACCAATTCATTAATAAATAAATAAGGAATAGGATTACTAAGAAAATAAGTTCTTTACCAACTTTTCCCCAGAAACTATAACTAAGACTTGAAATATTTCCTTTAAAGATACTAATTGTTCCTCCTAGAAATATAAGTCCTAAAAGAACTAAATAAATTTTGTCTAAAACAGAAATAAATAAAACTCTAGATGTTACTAATGCTTTTTGTTTCTTGCTTTCTTTTTCTTTTTTCATAAACTACAACTACTACTTCTAAAAAGTAATTTCCTCCTTCTGGCCTTATTTTACTTTTCTTGGCATATTTTGTCAATAATTGTTTTTATTTTTTTATTTTATAAAACTATTTGTAGAGGAGTATTTTCTTTTTCTACTAAATATATAAGGTTTTTCTAAACTTTTTTTGTTCGAATTTTTCTCTATTTCTTTTTCTTCTTCCTCGATACAATACTTAATAATACTTGCTTTTACATCTTCTTCTAATGGATGTTCTTTTATATATTTTTTCATTTCTTTATGCGTTAAATAACATAAAATTGTATTATCACTCCCAATATCAAATAACTCAATATTTTTGATAATGGTTTCATAAAGAGAACAATCATTTTCTAATTTTGGTATGGTTAAATAAATATACTTTAAAAAATCTTTTATTGTTTCATAACAAATAGCATTCGTATTTTTATAATGAAACAAATAAATAAATATGGATACCCATAAATTGTTTTGCATTTTAATCCCTTCTTTTCATTATTCTAAACATAATTTAACTAATTTTTGTACATCTTCTTTTGTAATTTCTTTAGCATTCAAATAAAAAAATTGTTTATAAAAATGATTAATGAATTCATAATAAGGACAACTCATACCCTATAGGATTCATTTAAAGAGCAATATTTTTTATCATAGACAAAAACCTCCTAATGTTTCTTTTCTATTATAATTCTTTTTTTTATTAAGTCAATTTTTTTCATTTATTCAATAAAAAAACAATATGTTATTTATACATTATCGATATATAAACATTTTATTTTCTTAAAATCAGTTGAAATAGTACTCAATTTATATTAAAATGAAAATGAAAGTGAGGTTTATAATGGCAACTATTTCTAGTGGAATTAATTTAGATGCAAATCTAATGAATCTTAAAGCAATTGATGTTAAAAATGTTCGACCTGAAATCAATAATTTACTTGTGGACAAGGAAAAAATAATGTTTGCTTTTCAAACGATTCGTGATCAAGTTATTTTTACTAACAATCGTATATTTGTAGCAAATGTTAAAGGTATAAGTGGTAAAAAAATAGCTTATTTTTCTTATCCTTATTCTAAGATTCAATATTATGGTATTGAAACAGCTGGGTTTCTTGATATTGATAGTGAACTTATTATTGCTTTTAGTAATGGAGCTATGCTACAATTTGATTTCAAATCAAATGTGGATATTAAAGCAATCAATTCACTTATTTCCGGTTATATTTTATAAAGCGACACATGTATGTGTCCTTTTTCATTTCTTTTACTAGCGCATTTTGTTATAATGGATTTGTTAGGATGTGGTAGAATGAAAAAACTAATTTTTTTCATCCTGTTATTTTTACCCAGTATTGTTTTGGCAGAGAATATAACAAGTAATAGTACTTATAAAATTAATACGAATTTGAATACTAAAATAAAAGATAATAATGAAAATACTTATGTTTCTTTAAGTCATAAAGATATTATTACTATAAATAGTAAAGATACAATAAATGGTTTATACATTCTTTATGAACTTTCTAGTCAAGAAGGTACTATAACGATTGGAAATGAAACTATCAAAATTGGTGAAAATCATTTTTTACATGAATATGTAGATTTAAGCCAAAAGGCTACGCAAGAGTTAAAAATACAATATAATGATGATGTCAAAATAGCTGAAATTTATACACTAAGTGCTGGTACTTTACCAGAATTTGTAGAGGTATGGGATAAACCTTGTACTGAAGCAGATCTTTTACTTTTTTCTACACATAGTGATGATGAACAATTATTTTTCTTAGGATTACTACCAACCTATGTTGCTAGAGGGGCTAGTGTACAAGTTGTTTACTTTACAAATCATAATGATAATCCTAAAAGATTACATGAACAATTACATGGATTATATACAGTAGGCATTCGTAACTATCCTATTATGGGTAAAATACCAGATGCTTGGTCTAATTCTTTAAAGGGAGCAATAAGTAATTTAAAAAATGCGCATTTAACGGAAGAAGATGCTCTTCATTTTGAGGTTGAAAATATTAGAAGATTTAAGCCTTTAGTTGTCGTTGGTCACGATGAAAAAGGAGAATATTCACATGGTCAACATATCTTAAATACTTATATATTAAAACAAGCTATTGAAAAAGCCAATGATGAGACTTATCATGTTGAATCCTATACCAAATATGGTACGTGGGATACTCCTAAAACTTACTTACATTTATATAAAGAAAATCCTATAGTGATGGATTATGATACACCTTTAGAATATTTTGGAGGTAAAACGGCTTATGAGGTATCTAAAGAAGGATATAGTAAACATAATAGTCAACAATGGACTTGGTTTACTGCATGGATTAAAGGTAAAAATAATGAGTATACAAAAGCTACTGATATTAAAACGTATTCTCCATTAGAATTTGGTTTATATAGAAGCTTAGTGGGTATGGATGAAAATAAAAATGATATGTTTGAAAACTTAACATTTAAAAAAGATACGATAAAAGAAGAAACAATTAAGGATACAATAGAGGAAGAAGCAACAACAGATAATGAAAAACAAAATAGGGTTAGTTTCATTCAAAAATATAAATATTATATTATAGGTTGCTTATCATTAATTGGTATTATAGTGATTATTCTAATTTGGATCAAAAGAAAAAAGTAATACAATATATTTATTACTTTTTTAATTGTTGAAATATAGTAATTTAGGATGAATCTAAATTCCTATTTTATTATTTTAATTTTCTTGCCATTGTAAAAGGTTTATTAAAGAAAATATTATCAAAATAATCATTTATTTCTTGCCTTTCTTCTTCTGGAGTAGCTCCTACTTTTACAAAACAAGAATCTTCTCCTGATCCAATTAAAACAATTTCTTCATCATAATTTTCTTTATTTAATTTTTTTCTATGCATGGCAATTAATTCTTGTTGTTCATTGAAATCTAGTTGTTCAAATTCTTCATAGGATATACCTAAAGTTATTTCCATAATTTTGGAACTCATTTCTTTTGTCTCTTCTTTTAAATCCATTTTATCACCACTTTGTTTGTGTAAATTCATTATAACACAAAATTTAAAAATCACAATTTAGTTCTTTCAAGTAATCTTTGAAAATATTCTTGGTCTTTCGTATTAACTTTCATAAATCTTTCATCATTTAATACAAACCTTGAATCATATTCAAATAAAAAGAGTAAAAACCTAAAAAATGCTTTATAATTGAATTGACAAAATAAACAATAGAAAGCAGGTTTTTACCAATGAAAATTATATCACATATAATACTGAACAGTCTATTTCATATTTTTATTTGAAATTTCATTATATATATAAGTATAAAAGTTACATTTAGTAGTGGCCAAAATTATTTTGCTTTTTTATATTTTATGGAGTTACAACAATTAAAAAAATGAATTTAATTAACTTTCTTAATTATATTTATAATAAAATGATTTAATTTGGGTAAATCTTCCACATAAAATTTTTTAAATTCCCATTTCATACGTTTTAAATAATCAAATTTCTTTTTAAATGTTTTATTATCTTTATTACCTCTTTTAAAATTTCTAATAAATGATTTAATTGCTGAGGTACGTTTTATAATTAATGGTTTATTCATAAATAAATGAATATCAGATTTACAGAATAAATCACTACCTTCATAAATAAAATTTTTATTTTTATTTTCTAAAGCGTAATCAACCGCCATTTTATCAAATTTTCTTCTATATTCATCTTTTAAGTTTTTGGATAAAATATCTTTTCTCCATACATTATTTTTAAAATATTCTTTAGTCTCTGGATACTTCCTTTGAAATAAATCCACAAAAAATAAACATTCATCACTGTTATAGCAATCACTCCAAGATAAAAAATCTTGAATAATGACAATAGCATTATATTTTTTTCCTAACTCTCGAGCTAAAGTTGATTTTCCTGACCCAACTAGGCCAGTAATAAATAATATGTTATTTTCATGTGTAAAAGATTTTAAATTAAATTCCAAATCTTTTTTTGAAATTAGCCATTTTGTTTTATTTCTCATTACTCAAATCTCCAATTAAACTATTAAAATTTTATATCATATTTCATAATTATTTTTTTGAATTATTTACTTTCACATTATAATTTTTCATATTCCTCATTATTTAATTATGTTTATAAAGAAAAAGAGCATCAAAAATTTCACAAACATTCATCCATTCCTCTTTAGTATTTAAAAAGCCTAAAAAAGGATCTGGAGCATCCATATCATATATTGCACTATAAATCATTTTATTTGAATTTTGATCATTTTGGTTATCAGTATAAACAATATAATTTTTATTATTATTTGCATTTTTAAATGTCAGTATTACATAATATTCTTTTACTATTTCTTTATTGGTCATTCCATAAATAATATTATTTATGTCATTTCTATTCTTTTCTTCAAACTCTACAATTGAATTTAAAAAATTCGACATTTCTAATTTTTCACAAGGATCATTATAAAAATTATAAAATCTTTTATTAGTAAGTTCTGGATTATTTGCAAATTGACAATATACTCTTACATCTTTTGCTTCCATTTTATATATTCCTTCCAGAATTCATAATTTGTTCACGATAAGAGACAGGTTTTATACCATGACAAGTTTGGAATATCCTTGAGCCGCGAGTAAAAGAAATGGGTAGTTTAGAATCTATAGGTAATTGGCAATACTTTTCAAAAAAGCGTTTTTTACTTGCGTAAGTATCCGGATATGGATAAGCATTGATATTTAATATAAATTGATTCACTCCAACTTGTTTTATATTTTCCTCATCATACTCCATATACATATACTCCGAAAAGTGGAAACCGTCATTGGATCTATTACTTTGTTCTCCATTTTCTAACAATGTCCCTTCTCCTAAGAAAAGCCATTTCTTTTTTTTATCATCAAGATATACACCTCCAACTTCTAAATCAGCATATTTAATTGCAGATGTTTTTTTAGTTTCTGGTTGTTTTGCATTAACACGTTCATATGTACCTTCTTTATCTCGATCAATTAAATTCTCATTTTCTTTATTAAGATAATCAATGGCCTCTTCAATAGCCTGACCAATTTTTTTCATATCTAAATAAGTAAATCTATTTGTAGCATTACCACTAAATTCGATGATAGCATCTTTATAAACTTCTCCATTATGATAAGGACATCTTTCTGGTTTCCATACATTTATAACAGTGGTATTATCAGATAATTTTATATTGATACCTTTTTTGTAATAACCATTAAATCCACTTCCAGCTATATTAGTAATAATTGCATCATATTGACTACTTAACATTTATAAACACTCCTTTAATTTTAATTTACCATACTAAAATTATAACAAAGTATCCTCAAACTAGCAATTTAAAAGGAAATTTTATATAACTTTATTTTACAAACTCCATAGGAGAATTTGACAAATAGCAGTCTTTTATGTTAGCATATACAACATATCAACGAGATATCTTAAAGTTTTTTACTTTAAGATAGTTAAAAGGGGGAAATTTTGATGAATAATGAAAAACTAACAGCAAATATGAGTTTAATGGATATGATGATGGTTATGTCTCAGGGAAATCCAGGTGCTTTAACAGTTTTAATGCAAATGATGGAAAATCCAAATGGCATACTAGATATAGTATTATTAGATTCATTAGATATTAGAGGTTCTAAAATTTGGATGTTATATAGTGATAGTTGCAATCAAGATATGGGCAAATTTCAAAGAACTTTAATGGCTTTAAGAAGTGGAGCATATACAACGGAAGAAATTCAAGATAATTTAAGTTTATGTAATGCACAACCATTTTTAGATGACTCAATCACTATTGAAGGAATACCTGCTTACGAAAAACATTTTGGCCCGGCTCATCCAAAATGGGAAGAATACATAGAAGCTCAAAGAAATGTTATTATTCCAAAAATTCAAGAAAGAATAGAAGCTGAAAAGAATTTTAAAACAAGATAATATGACTTTTTAGTAAAAAATCCTAAAGTATAATACTTTGGGATTTTTAGCTTATACGAATTAATTTAATTGCTTTTTTAGAATTAACTCTCCTATAGAAATAATCATATCTAGATTATAAAATGGAATTTCTCGTGATACCTCTCTATTTCCCTCTTTTCGAACTTGCCGGAAATTTTGACACGATTTAATTTTCAATATGAATTTTGTGAAACATTATGAAATTTTGAAAATTAAATCGTGTCAACAAAAATGTTAACACTTTTCTAAACTGTAACCAATTCTTTTTTTAATAATTCAATAACCAAATTAATTGCA
>CANRCV010000022.1 GCA_947629205.1 uncultured Bacilli bacterium | reverse complement strand
GAACTGATTCCTAGTACACTATAGAATACTACATTCATAGATGATGTTTGAGCATTATTTGAACTATTTTCTTTTACTAGTACATATTCACTACAATGTTCTAGTGCAAATTCAGCAAATCCATTACTTACTTTAATTCCTTTACTGACAAGTTCTAATTTTCCTTGATCGTTATAGTAATACAATGATAGTGTATCGTTATCTTTGTAAGTATCACTTACATTGACTTTAATACTTGTTCCTTTTGGTAATTTGCCATGATAAGCAAATTCAAGTACTAATGCTTCTTTTTTATTTTTTACTAATTTTTCAATTTTTTCTTTATTTGTACTTTCTCCAATACTTAAATTCATATCGATATCAAAGTCAGTTCCGTCCATTGCTGCTCCATCAAAAGTCCAAGCATATAATACTTTATCGTCTTTTTTAGTCTCAAATTCAGCTTTTTGTTTCGTTGCTTTAAGTCCACCTAGAACATCTTTTTTCATGGCATTATTTTCAACTTGCGTATTAAATTTAATTCCAGCTTTTGCTATGGCTTCATCGATTAATTTAACATAGTAATCTAAATCTTTAGTAGAATCCCATTCATAATAACCTAAATCAACAAAATACTTACTAGCACAAGCATTAAATTCTTCTTCTACAATAGAAACACAATTATTTTCTACATCTTGTTCATTGCCACTGTAATGAAAAGCAAATGGAGATCCGGTACGTGGTCCTCCTATACCATAAGGATAATTTACATATCCTTTATAATAATCAATAATTTTTTTATCCATATCATACCCATAAGTTGTATCAGCATTGCTAGCACTACTTACAGTTACATTTCCATCACTAGAAATAGTGTAATCTACAGTTTCAATATAATCATGATTATTGGTTTTATCAACATAACTTACATAAACCTCAAAAGAATTTTTTAATCTTTGTCCTTTTTCTATTTCTTTTGTAACACATATAGTTGTATTTTTAGCTATGATGTTGTCATTTACAGTATAAGATGAAGAATCACATATTTTAAATTTACTATCATTGTCTAATTTACTATCATCGCCTAATTCACTATTATCATCTAATGGTAACAGATTATAAAAAAATACGTTGTTATTCAAATCCATTCCATCAATACTAACCCAATCATTACTAACATCAAAATCTCTTAATGTTTTAAAAGATATAGTAATTGTATCTTTTTCTTCGTCTTTTTCATCATATTCTACTTTAAAATCACTAATTGTTAATGGTTTCTCTATTTTTGTTGCAAAACATACATTAGGTAGTAATAAAAGTGCTATTAAAGTAAATACATAACTTATTTTTTTCATTTTTTTCTTCTCTCCTTTTTCTAAACTCATTATACCCTTCCCCCGAAAGCAATGTCAACAAAAAAAGAGCACTTACAAAATGCTCAAAAAATTAAAAATTAAAATTATTTTTCCAATAACTTATTATATATTAGTTTAAATACTTTTTCATATTTATATTCTAAACTACAATAATAAAAATCTTTTTGTTGTTTACTGAATACATTTAATCCATTATAATCTTCAGGAATGCTATCAAATAAATTTTTTATTTCTTCTAAATTGATTTTAGGAAAAATACGTAAAAGTGCTTGATTACAATCTTCATTTTGCATTGATGCAATAAATTTTAATGGATTAATCACTTTACCATTTCTAGAAAAAGCTGAAACACAACTATCATAGATAACTTGCTTCATTTTAAAATCATCTTGCAAAGTAGATTCTAACCTCTCATTTGATGTTTTTGTATAAAAAGAGGCACCATTATCAAAAACAGGACACAATCTTAATTCCATCGTATTATGATTTAAAATCAAGCCCCAATTGTTATCATTTCGATCGTTATTATTAATAAAAGCATCTACTATAAACATATCCCAAAAATGTTGTTTTAGAAAAGATACTTTTTGAAAATAAACGTTATTATTCATAACAATCATTATTTCATCTATATCGGTATTAAAACGATTTTGACTTGTAGAAGATAGTTCTTCTATTTCTTTTTCAACAATTTCATCATAATCATTTTTTATAGAATTATAATCTAATATTGTTTCATTTTTATTTAAAAAATCTTTACAAGCTACAACTATTTTTTCATTCGCATAACCAAGTTTTGTTTCGTGTGTTTCAAATCCTAATAGTTGATATATACAAGAACCAAGATACTCAGCTACTGATGTTGTTGTATAAGATAATCCTTCAACTTTTTTTGTTAATTTTGGATATTTTAAAAACCAACGTTCATCATTAAAATAAATGCCTTTTTTACTACCATTATGTCCTCCATAGGGAATACCACTTATTTCTACATTGTTAAAATCTTCTATTTTAATCATAAAACCACCCTTACTTTACTGTTAATTTATTATAAAAAAACAGACTAGTACTTGTCTGCAATTTCATCAATAACTTCCATTTCTGTTTCAATGGCTTGTTTAAATTTACGTTTAAAATTAATAACTCTTCTTTGTAAGTCTTCTGCATCATGCTCTATTTCACTTGCTTTCATTAAAGCATCATTCACAATTCTAGATCCATTTCTTTTGGCTTCTTCAACAATACTTTTTCCTTCTTCACGAGCCATTCTTTTAATTTGATTTGAGGTATCTTCTGCTATCAATATTGTTTTATTTAACGTTTCTTCAATATTTTGATATTTTGCCAAGTTATTTTTTAAATTTTCTATTTCGATATCTTGTTGTTTTACTTTATTTAATAAATTTTCATATTCTGTTGTATACTCTTTAACAAACTCTTTTATTTCTTGTTTATTAAAACCCATAAAACTTGTACTAAACTTCTTCATACCTCACCTCAATTCTTTTTTTATTTTTAATTTTTACCATTCAATTTCGGTTTCTTCACTATTTTTAGTTTTTTCTGTATCATCCGAAATTTTTCCTTGAATATTAACATTTTTAGGTGTACATAAATAGATACCTATTCCTATTTTTTGCATTTTTCCTCCAATGGAATAAATACAACCACTTAAAAAGTCAATAATTCTTTTTGCTTGAGCAGATGTTACTCTTTTTAAATTAACAACAACACTATTTCTATTTTTTAAATGATCTGCAATTTGTTGACTTTCCGAATAAGCTCTTGGTTCCATCAAAATCATTTTATTTCCTGTTTTATCAGCTTCTTTTAAAGCTTCATCTTCACTGACAGAATAATACTCATCTTCTGTACCAATTAAATTATCCTCATCATCACTAAATAGTTTCTTTAATTTACTTAATGCCATAATTTTCCTCTTTTCCCTCTACTCTATTACTATTTAATCATAACAAAGAATAACTATTTTTTCAATTATAAGTTGCTATTTTTTTAAAAATCTTCTTATTTCATTTTATTAATATTCTTACTATATCCTATTTTATAAAAAGAAAAAGCCAGTAAGGCTGATACTTTTTTATTTGTTTAGTGTTTCTAAACGTTCTTCTTCTAGTTTTAATTTTTGTCTTTCTTCTTCTACCAATTCTTTTGGAGCTTTTGCTACATAGTTTTCATTGGCTAAAAGTTTTTTTCTTCTCTCAATACTGGCTTGTAATTTTTCCATTTCTTTTCTTATATTTTCTTGTTCTTCTTCGGTTAAGACTTTTTCAAAATAAATGGTTGCTTCAAACGTATTGGATTTTACAACATAGGTTGGAAGTCCCAACTTTTCTTCTACGATGTGACTATCTAACTTTAACATTTTTATAATCAAAGAATAATCTTCAGTATTCATAAATTGAATTTTAAAATCATTTGTAATACTATTTTCAGCTTTGATATTACGATAGTTTTTAATAAATAAGAACGTATCTTCTATTTCTTCTTCCTCTGTTTTATACACCCATTCTTTTTTATAAGTTGGATACGTACTAATCATAATATTTTCTTCTTTAATTGGCAGTAAATTATAGATTTCATCCGTTACATAAGGCATAAAAGGATGAAGCATTTTTAAAATAGCAGATAAAACTTCTAATAAAACAGATTTCGTTGTCGCATTACTTAAACTAAATTTAGAAACTTCAATGTATTTATCACAGAACGTATTCCAAATAAAGTCATAGATAGATGCTCCAGCATTATTAAATTCATATTTATCCATAAACTTGGTAACTTCTTTAATGGTTTTATTTAGCTTTGATAAAATCCATTTATCTTCCTTTTTTAAGTTTTCTAACGTATAGTTTTCTTCTGTTAAATCCTCAATATTCATAAGAACAAAACGCGAAGCATTCCATAATTTATTGATAAAGTTCCAAGTGGATTTTATTTTTTCTTCATCAAAACGAATATCCGTTCCATTACTAGCTGTTGTTGAAAGATAAAATCTTAAGGCATCTGCTCCATAGATTTCACACATATCCATTGGATCGACTCCATTACCTAAAGATTTTGAAAATTTACGACCTAATTTATCACGAATCAGTCCATGAATTAAACAATCTTTGAATGGTCTTTGTCCTGTAAATTCTAAACCTTGGAAGGTCATACGATTTACCCAAAAAGGAATGATATCATAACCTGTTACCAAACAATCGGTTGGATAGTAGCGTTTAAAGTCTTCAGTCATTTCTGGCCAACCAAGTGTACTAAATGGCCATAGGGCACTACTAAACCAAGTATCTAATACATCTGGATCTTGTACCCAACCTTCTTCTTTAGGAGCTTCCATGCCAACGTAGATTTCGTCTCCCTTATACCAAGCTGGTATTTGATGTCCCCACCACAATTGTCTTGAGATACACCAATCATACGTGATTTCCATCCAATGGTTCATAATTTTTTCATACCTAGAAGGGACAAAATTTACTTTTGTTTCCTTATTTTTTTGATTTTCTAAAACTCGATCTGCTAAAGGACGCATTTTAACAAACCATTGTTTTGAAAGGTATGGTTCTACAACAACATCTGTTCTTTCAGAGTGTCCAACACTATGAACAATTGGTTCAATTTCAATGAGTAAATCTTGTTCTTGTAAATCTTTTATTAAAGCTTCGCGACAAGCAAATCGATCCATTCCGTTATAAATACCAGCTTGCTCATTCATCGTTCCATCTGGATTAATAACAATTATTCTATCTAAGTTATGACGAAGCCCTACCTCAAAGTCATTAGGATCATGTGCCGGCGTAATTTTAACAACTCCTGTACCAAATTCTGGATCCGCATGAATATCTCCAATAACAGGAATTAAACGATTAACAATCGGTAGAACAACATTTTTACCAATATATTTTTTATATCTTTCATCTTTTGGTGAAACAGCAACCGCTGTATCTCCAAATAAAGTTTCTGGTCTAGTTGTAGCAACACGTAAATATTCATCACTATCTTCTAAATAGTACTTAATATGATAAAAAGCTCCTTTATCCTCTTTCATAATAACCTCTTCTTTTGAAAGAGCGGTTTTTGCTTCTACATCCCAGTTAATAATACGTTCTCCACGATAAATTAACCCTTTGTTATATAAATCCACAAATACTTTTCTTACGGCTTTTGATAACCCATCATCTAGGGTAAAACGTTCTTTATTGTAATCAAGAGAAAGTCCAAGTCTAGCCCATTGCTCGTGAATACTATTTGCATACTCTTCTTTCCATTCCCATGCTTTTTTAAGCCAATCCTCCCTTTTCATTTCTCTAGGATTGATTCCCATATCTTTTAATTTTTTATCCACCTTGGCTTGTGTTGCAATACCGGCATGATCCATTCCTGGAAGCCATAAACAATCAAAACCTTGCATTCTTTTATAACGTATCAAAATATCTTGTAGTGTTGTATCCCAAGCATGACCTAAATGAAGTTTTCCTGTAACATTTGGAGGAGGTATGACAATCGTGTAAGGTGTTTTTTCTTTATCTCCACTATTGAAATACCCCATTTTTTTCCAATATTCATACTTATTTTCTTCTACTTTTTTATGATCATATTTTTTATCTAACATAACGTATTCATCCTTTCTTCTAAAAAATTTCTTACATTTTCTTTGATTTTTTCAAACTCTTCTTCTTTTTCTTTGGTAACCACTACAACAGACATAAAAAGTTCTAAATTATCGGTATCTTTTAATAATTGATAAGATTCTTTAAAATAAATTCCATAGACGTATGCTAGTTCTAATAAAAGCCGATCAGTTTCATTTTTAACTTTTTTTTGATCTATTAAATGGTTTTCAAAAAATTCTTTTTTTACCTCTTTAGAAGGTTCATCATATTTCCATTCATAAGAAGAAGCTTCTTGTCTTAATATATCAATTTTATCAATATCTCTTAATAATTTAGTATAAAAAAGTTCTTGTTTATTTAAATGTTCTTCTTCAATTTCTAATTTATTATGATAGTAAATGGCTTTTTTAAAAATAGATTCATATTTCTTAGGAATACCAAAATCTTTACTATGTCCTTCTTTAAATAAATAGTTAATCGCTGCAAGAGCATGATCAAATGTACTATCTATATTATAGTTGCCATTTTCTTTAAATTCTGTAAATCTTCCTAAATCATGTAAAAGACCAAGAGCTTTACAAAGTGTTTGTTCTTCTTTTCCTAGTTCTAATCTCTTGGCTAGTTTTCCCCCTAAATCTGCTGTATGGATACTATGACTGATTTTCATAGCAATACCATTTTTTGTCGTATCAAATTCTTTTACATAACGTAAAAATTCTTTTTCTGCTTTTTGATAATCCATTTAAAAAACTCCTCCTTTTTCTTAAGGACGAGTTTTTCCCGCGGTACCACCTTACTTTATACAATTTATGCATACCCTTCATTTTTTGATAACGTTCAAAGTACGGATATTTTTACTTTATTTCAAAATATCAGCTCCACTGCTACCTTCCATTTTTCCTTTTGTTTATTTTCACCTAACATAAACTCTCTTTGAAAAAGAATAAAATGTACTCCTCAGTTTCTTTGCTTTTTTTCTTATTCTAACTTAATTTTTAAGAAATTGCAATCGTTTCTAATAAATCTTGTCCATTATAAATAAACATACGGTTATTTATGGTTTCAAATCGTAAATCCTCTATATTATTGATTGTATAATGACCAGATATTTCTTTTCTATTTTCTAAATCATATAGATAGAATAAATGATTGGTATCTACAACTGCTAAATATGGTTTACAAAAACGTAAATAAGGATAAGTAGCAGATAAAATATTTACTCCCTCATAAGATAATAGTTGATAACCATCTGTCACCTGAATTAGAACAGCAGAATCATTATAATTGACAATGGCACTTGTCCATTCACTTGAAAGCTTTTGATTGTTTTGATCAATTAAATACCAAGAATTATCTTTTAATACAGCAATTTCATCTTCTTGATCACAAGAACCCATATAATCATAAACAAAAGGTATTTTTACGGTAACAGAATCTTTGATTTCTAAAAGTCCCCATTTACTTTCTTTATTTTTAGCAAAATAAAGATGATCTTTATATTCTTTTATTTCTAAATAAGAATCAATATTTACTTTATTTTGTACATCATATAGTAAAATTTCCGCCTTATTTAATTCAGCCATTGTTGAATCCATTAATAAAGCATAACGATTTTCTATTAAATCAAATTTATCTAATGAAGATTCTGGTTCTAATAACGGATAATTGGAAACAACTCTTTTGACAGCATAATTGCAATAATCGATATTTTCACAAGTATACGTTCCTAGTAAATTTTCTTGATCATAAAAATAGAGTTTTCCTTCAAAAAAGAATTCATGTTTTTTATTTTTATCTTGCTTAGCTACCGTCTGGATATGAAAAAAAGTAGAAACACCTGCTAAAGGAATAAAGACAATCGAAAAAGCCAAAAGAATGATAAAAGCAATTTTTTGATGTGACATACGCTCTTCTCCTTTTTATTCTTAATTTTCTGTTGGTAGGACAATATTTTGTGCAACTGGGGTATAACTTGTGTCATTACCAACTAAAATTTCTGTACCACTTATTTTGAAAGCCAAAATACCATTACCATAATAATTGGTTCTATGAAGAGAAATTAACTCTCCTCCACTAATGATATTTTGCGTTGGATGATCATAGGTATAAACTCCTAATTGATTGTTTTCATTGACACCTGCAAAGAATTGATCATATAATTCAATGTATTTAAAACCAGTTGTTGTTTTTTGTAAACCTTTATAATCATATATATAATAATTGCCATTATTATTCACTTTAACATATTGATTATTATAATTTCTTATTTTATAGGGTAAAGCACTTGTTACACTTGCTCCATCTTTTCTAGCTATTAAAAGATAACCATTACCATCCTTCGCAACATAATAATCTCTTAATTTTTCCATTTCACTATAATTAAAACCAATATGTCCTGTAACATCTGTTAAATTGATTTTAATAACACCAAAGTTACCATTTTGATTTTGAGCAACAACTTGTAAATCCGTAACCGTTGTAAAGGTAATTTCACTTGTTCCTGTATAAGAATACGTATTGACATTACGATATTTTCCTAAACTACTATTTTTCTTTAAATCATATAAAACAATCGTTTTTGTTGTATCATTTACTAAATCAGGGTTATCAGTAATAAAGACAAAACGTTCATTAAATATTGGAATAACTCCTGTTGGTTTCGCAATTTCATAATCATTATTTTCAAATATAGTATCTACTGCTAAAGTACAATTTTTTAAACTACTTTCTTCCATATTATTTTTATTGGAACAAGTATAACTTCCAAGAAGACTTGTTTTATCTAAATCACTGTAAAAATAAAGTTTTCCATCAAAATAACTCATATTACGTAATGTTTTACTAATACTACCTTCTTTTTTATTAATAGTAGAGGTAATAATCTCTTCATTATTATGAATACTTAAAGTAATAATATCATTATTTTCTTCTATACCAAAACATTCTTTTGTTTCTTTTAATTGATTATTTTCATCATATACACTTGTTTTAACATAATCTTTATTAAATAAAGGGATTCCTTCTTCATTTAATTTATTTTTATCATAGAATTTTAAAAACATTTGATCATTCGTAATTAAAATAGCATAGTCGCTTCGTAATTCAACATAATCATAAGAAGAACCAAAAACATTTTGATTATTAAAGTTACGAACCTCGTATTTTCCTTCGCCATTTAATACTTTAACATAAGTTTCATTTAAATTTTTAATATCTCCAGTAATCGATTTACTAATTGTTTTTCCACTATCACTAATGAGCATTTCTACTCCATTTAGTCGAGCAATATAATAATTTTTACTATTAGAAACGAAACCTAGATAATCATAGGTTGCTTCTATTTTCACTGTCCAAGTTCCATCTTTTTCTTCCATTAAACCATATTGATGATTTTCATTTTTAAAAATGTATTGATTATTATTTCCTTTTTTGATTAAAGTATAGGTTTCTTTTGTTTCATTGTTTTTCATGTCATAAAGTTTTATTTCTTCATCTGTTGA
Source organism: uncultured Bacilli bacterium (assembly GCA_947629205.1). Taxonomy (GTDB): domain Bacteria; phylum Bacillota_I; class Bacilli_A; order RF39; family UBA660; genus MGBC108787. Next base: position 6,655 of record CANRCV010000022.1, on the reverse strand, counting down.
TCTTGGATTATCATTAATAAACACATAGGTATTATCCAAAATAGAACTTCGAGTAGCAATCACTTGATTACTTTCATCTACCTTTTTTTCCACATCAAATTGATCTTCGGTACTATAATAAGAAACAAAACATAATTCTTCATTTTGATTTTCACAAGTATAGCGTCCTATTTCTTCTTGATTACTATTTAAAAAGATTAATACCCCATTTTCATAACGATAATTTTCTTCTTGAACAATAACATCTGGTACAGGTATATTTTCTTCTTTTTTAGAGGATAAAACGAGTAAAACAATACTTACAATCAAAATAATTAAAAATAATACAGCTCCTGTAATTATAAGAATTTTTTGTTTTTTATTTCTTTTCTTCCACCAATTTTTTAATTTTTCTATTTTTTTTGGTTTTTTGGGTGTTGTAAAAAAATCAGTTGGTTTTTCTTCAATTGTTTTTTCTTCATCAACAACTGGTTTTTCTTCTACCTCATAAATTTGGTTATTGATAGCACTCAAGGTTTCAATTTCTTTCGTGGTCTCTAATTCATTTTCTTGATTCTTCATCTTCCCACATCCTTATTCTATAAATTCTATTATAGCATAGGTTTTAAAATTCTTATAGGGGTAAAAGAAAAAACTAGTCGATTTTATCAACAATATAAAAACCATTTTGATACCATAAATCCTTTTTTTCATTTAAAATACCATAGAAAAAAAGTTGAATGTTTCTTTTTTGGTATTCTTCTACAAGTCTTAGAGTTGTTAAACTATTTAAAAGACAAATAAAATCATAGGGATATTCTTCTTTACTATTTAAAATATAATTTAAAATTCCCAGTTTAGCAGGTATCTTTTTTTCTTTTAATTGTTCAATCACTTTATTATGAAAACTCGTAATATAAAGATTTTTGTCTTGGTATTTATTAATAATTTTTAAAAGGTTAGTATAGGGAATTTGGGCATCTTTAATTTCAATTAAAAAAAGTTTTGTTGTTTGTAAAGCTAATACCTCTTCTAATAAAGGAAGATGATATTTCTTTTGTAAATAACGAGCATTCTTTTTCTTAATCCAATCTTTTTTGACAAAGGCATTATGACAAACGATAAATTGATTGTCTTTGGTTTTTCGTATATCAAATTCAAATCCAGCACAATTTTTATTTTCGATAGCATTTTGAAAAGCTTCTATGGTATTTTCTTTTATTGTTTGACTTCTTAACCCTCTATGGGCAATTAATTTCAAAAAAATCACCTAATACATTTTATTAGATGATTTTCTTTTTATGAAATAGAAGTCGGTAAGAAAAAAGAATAAGTAAAATACAAAAGAAAGGAACAATATAATTTTTATATTCTTTGAGAAAAGAAATTTGTTCTTCTTCCTTTTTTTCTAAAAAAGTAGTTTTTGTTTGTTCTTCTTCCTCTTTTAATATTTGAAAGTGATAACTGGCTTTATTTTCACCATCACTAACGATTAGTTCAACAACACTATTATTTTGTAAATCATGATTGTTATTTATAACCACCGTAAAAGAAGAATCAGCAGAATAAATAAATTCTAATGTATCCACCTCTTTTCCTACAATAGCAGTATATTCGTTATTTAAAGGAGAAAAAGGAATCGATAAAGAAGCATTTTTGATGGATAATTCATCAATCACTACATTTTTAGCAACGACAACCGTTGAAAATAAAAAGAAACAAAGAAAAAAGAATATTTTTTTCAAATCCTCACCTCTATATCATTTTAATTAAAATTTCATTCATAATATATAGTTTGTCCGGATTTATAAAAATATTTCCTTTTTTTATCATTAAATCTTTATTTTTTAATAAAGGTTTAATGGGATACTTTTGTTCTAATTTTTCTTGATATAATTCTTCAAATTCTTGGATATTAAATCCATTTACTAAACGAAATCCAAGCATTAAATGATTATCCATTTGATCTTGTTTCGTTAGTAATTCTTTTTCTCCCGTATAATCATTTTTTAAATAGTTGGTTAAAGATTTTGTATTGGTATAACGTAATTGATCGATATACCCAGCAGCGGAAAGACCAAAACCATAATATTCTTTATTTTGCCAGTAACGAAGATTATGTTTGGATTCATACCCTTTTAAAGCAAAATTACTAACCTCATAATGCTGATACCCTTTTCTTTTTAAATACTTACATATAAAGGCATAAATTCTAAAATCTTCCTCTTCCTCTATGGGCTTTATATTCTGTATTTGTAAGAGGGTATTTTCTTCAATTTGTAAACTATAGGTACTTATATGTTCTACTTTTAAAGAAAGTAATTTTTTAAGATCTTTTTTTGCTCTTTTAACATTTTCAAAATAAAATCCATAAATAAAATCAATGTTGATATTCGAAAAACCCATCTCACGACATAATTTTATTTTTTCTTTGGCTTCTTCTAAAGTATGCATTCTTCCCATATACTTTAATTTTTCTTGATCAAAGGATTGAATACCAATACTAAGACGATTGACATGATGTTCTTTTAATATTTCTAATAATTCTTTTCGAATATCGTTTAAATTACATTCAAACGTAAATTCTTTTAAATGTTCTAAAGAAAAGATTTTTAAAATAGAAAATAACTTTTTTAAAGCAGGTATGGATAAACTAGAAGGAGTACCTCCCCCAATATATAAAGTTTCAATTTCTTCATCTCGATATTGATCTTTTATTTCTTGTTCTAAACAAGTTAAATAATTTTCTACCCATTTTTCATGATAAAAAACTTTACAAAAATCACAATAAGAACAAATGGTTTTACAAAACGGAATATGAATATAAACACTTTTTTTATGATCGCGTAAGTACATCTTTATCTATTTCCTCATGAACCTCTTCTGGTAGTTGAAAATTTTTTAGAATTTCTTGTATTTCTTCATCCGTATAATCTTGTTCTAAAAAAGTATAAAATAAAGCATAAGCATCTTCTATTGTTTTTATATTCGAAGCCTCTTCTTTTCGTTTTTCTAATTCTAAATGATCCATTTTTCCTTCTTCTTTCTTTAATGTTTTACTATATGATCTTCTATACATTTATTTTTGACAATGGTAAAGTAACTATTATACATTTCCATCTTTTCTTGATACCACATATTTCTATTTTTTAAATCTTCTATATATTCTCGAATTAATCCTTGTTGCATTTTTAATCTTTTACTACATTCATGAACAGAGATGTAATATTTAAGAACATAAAGTGCTACGAAATCTCGTTCTTGTTCCGTCAATATTTTTTTATTTCTTTTGGCAAGAATATAGATCTTTGAATCATCAATTTGCTCATGTAACTCTTTTATTTGTTCTTTTATTTTTTGTTTTTCTAATGTATTATCTTTGGCTGTAGCATTTAATGTTTTTATAAGTTCATTTCTTTGTTTCCAATACTTTTTAGCTTTTTGTAAAGCAAGTCGTTCATTAATCGAACTTTCTTGAGCTGTTTCTAAAATCAAACTTACATAAGATGAAGCATCAGCATCAAGCAAGTGATACATCTTAATGATATCAATAGGAGTTGTTTTAAACATTTGACTTAGTCCTTTTAAAGAAAGGCGATAAGTAAGAGCCATTAAAGCAATTTCATTTTGGACACTTTTAGGATAGTTTAATAAAGAATTTTTTGTTTGTTCTTCATATATACCTAATTGTCCTAGTTTTTCTTTGATAAGGGGATAGCATTCCATAGATTTTAAAGTAATCATTTCGAGTAAAAGATCAAGTCCTGAAAGATGTAATATAGAGGATAAATTCAGTAAAGAAATTTCTCCATAAGCATATTTTTCAATCATCGCCTTTTTAAATGATTTTAAGTTTGTATAGTCATAGGTATTCACATTCACTTTTTTATTTTCTTCTTGTAATGCTTTTACTCTTTTATAACGATCTGGATCATAAATGGTTGATGCGGGATCATTTAAATTATTGATTGTTCTATATATCTTTGGAATATTAAACCCTTCATTTTCTAAAGAAATTTGAGTGATTGATTTTCCTTGTAACATTCCTTGTTCAATGATATCCATTGTTTCTTTTTCATTCATATTAATTTTCCTCCTTTAATATTTCTAAAAAGGCTTCTTTTGGAACCTCGACACTTCCTAACATTTTCATTTTCTTCTTACCTTCTTTTTGATGTTCTAATAATTTTCTTTTTCTTGAAACATCTCCACCATAACATTTGGCTAAGACATTCTTTTTCATAGCACTAATATTTTCTCGAGCAATCACTTTAGAACCCACACTGGCTTGAATAGGGACTTGAAACATTTGTCTTGGTATAATCTTTTTTAATTTTTCAACGATTTGTTTTCCTCTTGTGTAAGCAAAATCCTTATGCACAATTGTTGATAAAGCATCAATGACCTCACCATTTAACAAAATATTCATCTTCACTAATTTTGATTCTTTATAACCAAAAAATTCATAATCAAAAGACGCATAGCCTTTTGTTGTACTTTTTAATTTATCAAAGAAATCATAAACAATTTCACAAAGAGGAATTTCATAATGAATATTGACTCGATCTTCATCTATATATTCAATCGATTTATATATTCCTCTTTTATTTTGACATAGTTCCATAATAGAACCAATATACTCTTTAGGAACAATAATATTGGTATAAATATAAGGTTCTTCAATATAACGAATGAACGTCGCATCAGGCATTTTATTAGGAGAATCAATTTCTAAAATCTCCCCACTTGTTTTATGCACTTTATAAATAACACTTGGACTGGTGGCAATAATTTCTAAATCAAATTCTCTTTCTAATCTCGATATAATAATATCCATATGTAAAAGTCCTAAAAACCCCATACGAAAACCAAATCCTAAGGCTTGTGAAGTTTCAGGTTCGTAAGATAATGCAGCATCATTTAGTTTTAATTTTTCAATGGCTTCTTTTAAATTTTCATACTTATTGGGTTCTACTGGAAATAGTCCAGAATAAACCATTGGTTTCATTTTTTTATAACCCTCTAAAGGGTTTGTTGCGGGATTGTTTTCTAAAGTAATGGTATCTCCAACCTCAATACTAGCAATATCTTTAATACTAGCAGCAATGTAACCAACCTCTCCACTTTCTAAAGATTTTTTTTTCAATTCTTTAGGGGTATGTACTCCCAGTTCCGTAACCTCAAAATTCGTTTGACTAGCCATCAACTCAATTGTATCTTTTAAAGTTATTTGACCATCAACAACTTTTACTAAAGCAACTACTCCTTTATAAGGATCAAAATAGGAATCAAAAATTAAGGCTCGTAGTGGTAAATCATTATTGTTTTTTGGTGGTTTTATACGGGTTATTACTGCATCTAAAATCTCTTTTACCCCTTCTCCTGTTTTTCCACTACAAAGTAAAATATCTTCTTCATTAAAACCTAATACTTTTTTAAATTCTTCAATGACTTTAGAAACATTAGCATTGGGTAAATCAATTTTATTAATCACAGGAATAATCGTTAAATCATTTTCTAAAGCAAGATATAAATTAGCAAGAGTTTGGGCTTCTATTCCTTGAGCAGCATCAACAACTAAAATAGCTCCTTCACAAGCCGCTAAGCTTCTAGATACCTCATAAGAAAAATCGACATGTCCAGGAGTATCAATTAAATTTAAATAATATTCTTCCCCATTATAATTATAAGTTAGATGCACTGCATTTAGTTTAATTGTAATGCCTCTTTCTCTTTCTAAATCCATACTATCTAATACTTGCTCTTTCATTTCTCTTTTATCAATAGCATGTGTTAACTCAAGCATACGATCTGCTAAAGTACTTTTTCCATGATCAATATGAGCAATAATTGAAAAATTACGTATATGTTCCTGTTTCATAAATATCACTACATATTATTATAAAAGGAAATTTGAAAAAAAGAAAGAAAATTATTCAACCCAAACTTTATAAATATTTATATAAGCAGTCGAATTAACATAGTACGTATAGTTTTTAAATAAAGGTCTTGCTTTATTTTCGTGTTTTAATTCTATATAATAGTCTCCTCGAGTATCATACGTTTTAGAAGATATTGTACTATCTTGTTCCACAAACAATGAAATAGCATTTCCTATCGATAAAGTAGTAGTGGTAAAGGCATAATTTTCATAAAAAGCAGCACTTCGATTGACTCCTTGGTATGACTGATGTGAAGAATACTTAGAATAATAGTGAACATCACTAGCAAGACGAGTAAAAGAACTTAAATCTAAATAGTTTTTAGTAGCAATCCATTTTGAATTCATAACTCCACTACTAGCAATCGATAACTGTAAATTGTCTTTATTTTTTGTTAAACTACCTGAACCGTAATCTCCCATATAACTTAAAGATGAATTTTTAATTGTAACCATTTCCCATCCTCCAGTTAATTCTGTATATTCTTCTCCTTCTTTATATAGATAAGCAGGTAAACCAGCATTAAATTTATCCATATTATCTACTAGTGTACAATCAAGTAATTTAGGAACTAGTTTTTCTTGATAATAAGAACTTTTTTTCATTTCTTCTTTAATTTCTGTAGATTCTACTACTAAATCCATTGCTTCTTGGCTCTCTACCATTTTTTGTACATCTTCATCATTTGCAAACAATTCATCATAATTTTTAGCATTACTTTTTATAATTCTTAC
>CANRCV010000021.1 GCA_947629205.1 uncultured Bacilli bacterium | reverse complement strand
GTAAAAGAAAATAGTTCAAATAATGCTCAAACATCATCTATGAATGTAGTATTCTATAGTGTACTAGGAATCAGTTCCTTACTTGGTGGAATGTATATAATAAAAACTAGAAAAGAAGCATAGGAAAGCTTCTTTTTTTAAGGTGAAAGTGCTATAATAAAGAAGAAAGGAAATGGTTTTAATGGCTCAAAAAAAAGAAAAGAAGAAAAAAGAGAAAAAGAAAAAATTAAAGCCTTGGATTCGTAATAGTTTACTTGTTTTATTTATTATAGTCTTTAGTTTTGCGACTTATAAAATTGTTCGTTTTTATGTTGATTTACATCAAAATAAAAAAGAGCATGAACAATTAATTGAAGATGTTTATAAAGTAGAAAATGTAAATGATGAAGAAACGATAACGATTGATTTTAGCAAACTTTTAACGATCAATAAAGATGTAAAAGGGTGGATTCAATATAATGATGCTATTATTAATTATCCTGTATTACAAAGTAGTGATAATGAGTATTATTTAAGAAAAAATATATATAAAAAATATAATCAAGCTGGTTCAATCTTTATGGATTATCGTAATAAAGGTTGGGATGATCAAAATGTTGTTTTATTTGGTCATAATACGAGTGATAAATCCATGTTTGGTTCTTTAAATGATATTATGGATACCAAAGATTATTTTGAACAAGATGGACATCAATACATTAAGATTTGGAATACGGATAATGAACTTTTAACTTATCAAGTTTTTAGTATTTATTCTATTGAAAAAGAAGAGTATTATATAACGACGAAATTTAATAGTACTCGTGATTTTCAAGATTTTATTAATACAGTGAAAAAAAGAAGCAAAATAGATTTTTCTGTTGATGTAACAACCAAAGATAAATTATTAACTCTATCCACTTGTAGAGGAAGTGGAGGAACCTCTAAAAGAGAGGTTATTCATGCCAAAAGAGTGGAGTTATAAATCTTTCTTATTTTTAATAAATTCTTTGAGCATTTTAGTAAGTGCTCTTTTTTCTATTCGAGAAACATAACTTCTGGATATATTTAATTCTTTCGCAATTTCTTTTTGGGTTTTTTCTTTTTGATTTAATAAACCATATCGTTTAATAATAATTTCTTTTTCTCGTTCATTTAATAAATGTAAATAAATATTTAAATCTTTAATATTATCTTTGGTATGAATGACCTCTGCAAAATCACTAGAATTATCTTTTAATACATCAATTAAACTAATTTCATTTCCATCTTTATCATAACCAATGGAATCATTTAAAGAAACATCATTTTCTCTTTTTTTATTACTACGAAAATACATTAAGATTTCATTCTCAATACAACGAGCCGCGTAGGTGGTAATTTTGGTTTTTTTAGAATCATTATAAGAATCAATTCCTTTAATTAATCCAATTGTACCAATACTAATTAAATCATCTTGACTAATCCTTTTACTTTCAAACTTTTTAACAATATGAGCAACTAATCTTAAATTTCGTTCAATTAACGTATTTCTAGCTTCTGTATCTCCTTGTTGCATTAAAAGTATGGCTTTTTGTTCTTCTTCCTCACTTAAAGGTTCAGGAAATACATTATTGGAATAACTTCCCGTAAAAAAAAGCATATCTTTAATTAAATTTAAAATACTGAATAACATAAAACACATCCTTATTACATTTTATTTTTTTTACTTTTTTTTAATACAAGTTTAAGGTATAATAAGATTATAAAGGAAGTAGAGAAATGAAAACACTATTGATAAAAATAAAAGATGATTTTATAAATCCTTTTAAAGCTATAAAAAATTGGCAACAAAATAAAGAAGAAAATACTTTATTATTAAGTTATAGTCTAATGACATTGATTACACTTATTAGTGCTATTTATTCTTGGATTCATAATTTTATTTCTAAAAATTTTAATCGTTTTTCTTTTGCTATTATTAGTAAGTATTTTAATCCTATATTTTTAATTGCTTTTTTACTTTTATTTTTAGTTGCTTTTGTTTTAAACTATTATCTATTTGTAAAAAAATATAAAAATTTTAAATTTTTAATTTACTTTTTTTTGGCTACCATTTTTTTAGTACTTGCTCTTTACTTAATTTTAACAATCATTGGCATTCTTCCTTATTTTCAGTTTTTATATGCTGCTGTTGTATTTAATCAAGTACAGTATGCAAAATTAATTTTAATACTTTATATGATTTTAGGTTTCTTTTTCTTCTATAAAACGTTACAAATTTTATATCGTAATTATGAAGATCATTATTTTCAAAGTTTTTTATTAAATATTGTCTTTGCTTTTTTATTCATTCCTATTTTACTATTTCTATCAACAAATATCCTGGCTATTTTAGTGGTCATTGGACTATTAACAGTCGTTTATTTTTTATCAAAAAATTTATTAAAAAAAGAGAAAAAGGAGAACGTTTTTTCTAAAATTGAAAATAAAAGCATAATAAAAGAATATGGTGCTGATACCAAATTTAGAAGAGTAGAAAATAGTGATGGCTATAAATATATTGAGTATTCTAATTCTTATGGTTCTGGAGAGGTATGTAGTGAAAAAGAATTTAGAGAAAAAACAGTCGTGATTAAGTGTGATGGTAAAGAGGTTTCCACTATTTTATAAAAGGTGAATCTCTAAAAAGAACGAGGTGAAATAATGGATAAATTTATTCCTGATATCTATCAAAAAAGTATTTTTACAATTGATTATGAAAAATTAAAAAATAGAGGAATTAAGTGTATTTTATTTGATTTAGATAATACAATAGCTCCAATTAATGTGGCGATGCCAGATAAAGAAATTAAAGATTTATTTGCAGATATAGAACTTTTAGGTATAAAAGTTATTATTTTATCCAATTCGAGTAAAAATCGAGTAAGACCTTTTAAAGAAGGTTTAAATGTAGATTCTAGTTTTAATAGTCATAAACCTTTTAAAAAGAAATATAAAAAAGTAATGCATATTTATAATTTTAAAGATAATGAAATTGCTTGTATTGGAGATCAACTCTTAACAGATGTTTTTGGAGCCAATCGTATGGGATTTGTTAGTATTTTAGTAAATCCTATTAGTAATGTAGATTATTTTGGTACTAAAATTAATCGTATTTTTGAAAGAAGCATATTTAAAAGAATGGCACATCAAGGGTTATTTGTTAAGGGGGAATTTTATGAATAATCGTTGTATGGGTTGTGGAGCTTTATTTCAAAGTACCAATAAAGATAAACCCGGTTTTATTCCTAAAGAAAAAAAAGGAGAAAAACTTTGTGAAAGGTGTTTTCGTATTTTACATTATAATGATTTAAAAACGATGGATATTCCTACCAAAAATATATTAAAGTATGTAAATCAAAAGAAAAGTTATGCGTTTTTTTTAGTCGATTTATTAAATATAAATGAAGAGGTATTCAAAACGTATCATGAAATTAAAATACCCAAAACCTTAATTGTGAGTAAAGCAGATTATATTCCTAAATATATCAATAAAGAAAAAATAAAGGATTGGTTAAGAAAACAATACCAAGTAAAAGAGGAAATTCTTTTTTTAAGTGCTGCTTTAAATCGTAATATACATTCTATTAAAAGTACATTAGAAAGAGAAAATAAAAAAAGTGGGTATTTACTAGGATTTACGAATTCTGGTAAAAGTACTTTAGTCAATTTTTTAAAAAATGAAAATACAATTACAACCAGTATGGCTCCTAATACGACGTTAGATTATATTAAGATTCCTTTAGAAGATGGTTACTATTTAATGGATAGTCCTGGTTTTCAATATGAAAATCCAATTTATGCTAATAAAGAAATTTCTTTTTTAAAAAAATTAAACCCTAAAGGATTTTTAAAACCAATAACCTATCAATTAAAAAAGGGTGCTAGTATTTTAATAGAAGATTTTATTCGTATTGAAAATAACAGTGAAAAATGTAATATAACATTGTATATGAGTAATTTATTAGATTTAATGAAAGTATATGAAAAAAATGAACGTTTAAAAAATTTAAATGGCATCGAAAAAAAGATGCATAAGAATGAAGATTTAGTAATCAAAGGGTTAGGATTTATAAATTGTAAAAGTAATTGTGTTTTAAAAATTTATATCGAAGAAGAAAATTGGTTAGAAATACGTTCTTCATTTTTTGAGAGGTAGGATTTATGAGTAAAATACATGTAATGAGTGATGCTCTTGCCAATAAAATTGCAGCAGGAGAGGTTGTTGAAAAAGTTTCTAGTGTTGTAAAGGAACTATGTGAAAACAGTTTAGATGCGAAAGCCAAAACCATTTTGGTTTCTTTAGAAGATGGTGGACTTAAAAAAATAGAGGTACAAGATGATGGAGAAGGAATGGATCATGAAGATGCACTTTTGGCTTTCCAACCCCATGCAACAAGTAAACTAATAAAAGAAGATGATTTATTTTTTATTGATACATTAGGGTTTCGTGGAGAAGCTCTTCCTTCTATTGCCAGTGTAAGTGATGTTTTATTAAAAACGAGTAATGGTGGTATTGGTACAACTTTAGAAATGAAGGGTGGAAAATTAATAAAAGAAGAAGATAGTGATAGTCGTATTGGAACTAGTATTACGGTAACCGATTTATTTTATAATACGCCAGCACGTCTTAAATATTTAAAAACAGAAGCAAGTGAACTTTCGAGTTGTGTTTCTTTAATAGAACGTCTTGCTCTTTCTCATGATACGGTTTCTTTTACGTTAAAAAATAATGATCGAGTACTTGTAAAAACAACTGGTAGTGGGAATTTACATAAATGTATTCATGAAATTTATGGACTTACGGTTTCTTCTAAAATGTTGGAAATTAAAAAAAGTAATGATGATTTTGATGTTTATGGATATGTTTGTAAACCAGAGATTTTAAAATCCAATCGTAATCATTTTATAACGATGGTTAATGATCGAGTAATTAAAAATTATGATATTAATCGTGCTATCAATGATGCTTATTATACCTATAAACCAGATACTAAATATCCTATTGTTATTTTAAAAATAAATACCGATCCAACACTGATTGACGTTAATATTCATCCCACGAAACAAGATATTAAACTTTCTAAAATAGAGGCTTTATACGATTTAATTTATACGGGTATTAAAGAGGTTTTATATAAAAACTTACTGATACCAGATGCTGTAAAAAAACCAGAATATAATGAAATAAAAGAAGAATATGTTACACAATTTATAAAAGAAAATGAAAGTGTGGATGATACTTATAAAGAAAGTAATCAAGTCACTTTAGATTTAAGTTATGAAGAAGAAAAAGAAAGCCCTATTGTAATCAATGAAGAGATGAAAAAATTAGTTTTATATCCAGTTGGAGTTGCTCTAGGAACCTATATTATTGCTCAAAATGAAGAAGGAGTTTATTTAATTGATCAACATGCTGCTCAAGAAAGAGTAAACTATGAAAGATATTTAAAAGCTTTAAAAGAAAGTAAAACGTCTAGTATTGGTTTGTTATTTCCAATTACGATTGAACTATCTAGTAGTGAATTTTTAATTGTCAAAAATAATTTACAAGTATTACAAGATTTAGGATTTCAAGTAGAAGAGTTTGGTATGAATACTTTCGTATTTAAAGAACATCCTACATGGCTTAAAAGTGGGTATGAAGAAGAATCTATTCATAAGATACTTGATATTTTAATTGAAAATAATGGGGCCTTTGATCGGGTAAAATTTAATGAACATATTGCCATTACTTTAGCTTGTAAAATGAGTATTAAAGCCAATATGCATATTAGTAATGAAGCTGTAGAAGAGTTATTAAATGAACTTGTTTTGTGTGATAATCCTTATAACTGTCCTCATGGAAGACCAACGATTATTAAATTTTCAATTTATGATTTAGAACGTATGTTTAAAAGGGTAATGAATTAACTTTACATTTCATTTTAAATTCTATATAATAATTTATACATTTAGGAGGTTTTAAAATGGTAAAAGAAAATATTCATATAGAAGGCTATGGAGAAATTTCAGTTGAATATGATAAAACAAAATATAAAATAATGGGTGTTGATACATTAAAAAAAGTCGTAATTCAACGATTAAGTGATGGAGCAATTGTGTATATTTCGAATCAATGTCCAGATTATGTTCTACAAATAAATTTAGAAAATCAAACCCATTTTGTAATTGGTGAATGTGATAATGAATGTGTTAAATTAAACGATTATACTCTTTGTGATTATCAAAATTATGTAGAATTACAAGAGAGTTTTGAAACGGATAGTTGTTATATTGATGACATACGAGTTGGAGAACATACTTTTATAGTGGATAGTGATGGTTATTCTTGTAATTTATATAATTTGAAGCAATTATCCAAAAGATACAAACGTATTTACAATGATAATCGATTGGATTTTGGAAAAAATACTTTATTAGTAGAAGATGTAGTAGATGGTTATTCAACTCTTACAGATAAAATACGATATTTAATTGATGTAGATACTTATGAAATTGTTTCAAATATAAAAAGTGAAATGCAACAAAGAGATATTCCAATTTATACAGAAGAAGATAGAAAAAAGTTAAAAGAAAAATTATTAGAAGAAGGAAATTTTCTAAATCCAAATTGTAATGTTGAGAATGTAACTATCTATTATGAAATAGAAAGATATTTAAATTTAATTCCTGAAAAATACTATAAAGGTCAAGATGTCTATAATTATAGCAAAATTAATGAAGAATATGTAAGAAGTTTTAAAAGAATAAATCAAAAATAATGTGTAAAAGCATTATTTTTTGCTATATAGGTAATTAAGTAAAATTTAAAATTAACTTTGCATTTTCCTGTTAAAAGATGTATAATAATTCCCGCATTTAGGAGGTCTTGAAAATGGTAAAAGAAAGTATTCATACAAAAGAACATATTGAAATTCCAATGGAATATGATAAAACAAAATATAAGATAGATTATGTTGAACTATTAAATGTTTTAGTAATACATCGTTTAAGTGATAATGCCCTTGTTTGTGTTTCTAAAGAAAATCCAACATATGCTATTCAAATAGATTTAGAAAATCAAACGCATTTTGTAATAGGAGAATATGATGATAAAAATCAATATTATAAGTTTAGTGATTATATACTGGATGAAAATAGGAATTTTGTAGAGTTAAAAAATACATTTAAAACGGATAGTGGTCATCTTAATGATATACGTATTGGAAATCATACTTTTAAGGTAGAAAATAGTTATCTATATAATTTAAAAAAATTATCTCCTTTGTTTAGAAGAATTTATATAGATAAAGAAATTATTTCTCAAAATAATGCTATTTTAGTAGAAAAAGAATGGTTTTCTACTGTTGTTTTAGAAACAACAAGATATTTTATTGATTTAGATACTTTGGAATGTATATCTCCAATTTATAGTAAATTGCAAGATCGTTTTATTTCCATATACACACAACAAGAGTTGGAAGAACAAATGAAAAGAAAGAAAAGTAGTTTTCCTATAAATGATCAAGAAACTCCTGAAACTCTGTTTAAAATAACTGAATATATGGAAATTAAAAAATATCTTGAATTAGTAGAACAATATTTGTCAAGTCCAAACATATATAATGATTCTGCAATGACATTAAAAAAAGATTATGTTAGTAAATTTAGATTAAAAAAATAATGCGTAAAAGCATTATTTTTTGTTATACTATATAGTGTGATGTAGTATGAAAGAAGTATATTTGAAAGTATTACCAATGGTATTTGTTATTTTAGTAATTCCTTTTTTAGTTTATTTAAGTAGTACTAAAAAAGAAATTCCAGTATTTGATGAAAATAATGTTCAAAAGAAAGTAAATGAAATATTAAATTCCAATCAAGATAAAGAATTAGTAACAAATGAGTCTTATGATAAATTTATATATCTTGCTTTTCATAAAGAAAAAGAAGATACCCATTATGTTATAGATGCTAAAACAGGAGAAGAAACAACTCTTTTAAATTATATTAAAGAAGAGAAAAGAGAAGATTTTTTTCATAAAGTAAGTGAACTTTTACATTTAAAATATCCTAAATTTATTGCTGATTTTTTAAGTGGTGAAGAAAAAATCAGCGATGTGGAACTAAAGGAGAATGAACTGATTCTTTACTATAACAAAGATGGTTTAAATCCAATGGTAGAAGAAGAATTATTTTTACATGTGAATTATAATGAGGTAAAAGAGGATTTAGATTTTACTCTTTCTTTAGATAGTGAATATGAAAATGAAAATGGTTATCATTATGATAAAACAAAAAAAACAGTCGCTTTAACGTTTGATGATGGTCCAAATGGAGAGAAAACCAATCGTATTTTAAAAGCCTTAGAAGAAAATAAAGCTCATGCAACCTTCTTTATGGTAGGAAATCGCATGGAGTATGGAAAAGATACTATTCTAAATGTATTAAATAAAGGCTGTGAAATAGGAAGCCACTCCTACAACCATAAAAATATGAAAAGAATGAAATTAAAAGATATTATTAGTGGAGAAGAGAAAACCCATGAAATTTATAAAAGTATCACCGGAAAAGATTTACTCTATACAAGACCTCCTTATGGATCTATAAATAATCAAATTAAAGAAAGTTTAAATACGATTTTTGTTAATTGGAATATTGATACGGAAGATTGGTTACATCGTGATAAAGATAAAATTATTGAAGCTGTATTAAAAGATATAGATGATGGAGATATTATTTTAATGCATGATTCTTATGAAACAACTGTTGAAGCTGTAGAAGAATTACTACCGATTCTTTATGCCAAAGGCTATCAAGTAGTAAGTGTAACAGAACTTGCTAATTTAAAAGGAATTACGTTAGAAAATCATAGTATGTACTATTTTTTAAAAGAAGTCTAATGATACTGCATCTTCATCATTTCCATACAAACTAATATAAAGTGAAATAGCTCCACCAATTAGAAAGAATATAGAAGCAATTAAACCAAGATTACCAAAAAAGTAATCTTTTTTACTGGAATTTGGTGTCATTTCTTTTAAATGTTTATAATTAATATAAACAAAGTAAAGATAAATAAAAAAAGAAATAATAAAGATTTCTAAATTAATTGTACGAAATAGGTTTTCATCTTGTTTATTATGTTTTTTTAAATAATTTCGTTCATAATGATTGGAAACAATTGCAAAAATAGCCAAAAAGATGTAAATAAGCCATATATAGTCTTCTACACGTAATTCTTCTAATGTTTCACTATCTTTACTATTATTTCCCATACTAATTTTTATGCTAAAATCCCATAAAAAAACACACTTTTTCAAGTATGTTTGCTCTTTAAATTGGTGACGAGTACGGGATTCGGACCCGTGAATGCTGCCGTGAAAGGGCAGTGTGTTAAGCCGCTTCACCAACTCGCCAAAATAAAATGGTGGGCCTGGGGGGACTTGAACCTCCGACCTCACGCTTATCAGGCGTGCGCTCTAACCAGCTGAGCTACAAGCCCATTTCACAATGACTATTTAATTTTATCTTATTTTCTAACATATTGCAAGTCTTTTTTACTATATTCTATGCAAAAATGACAATTTTTTGCTATTATATCTTTCTTTTGATTTCTAAAGGCAAATTTCTTAATGCTTCATAGATTTCTTCCGTTTCTTTTTTTATTTTTTCTACATCTGTATTTAAGTGACTTAATACCTCTTCAATCGTCTTATCATAGTTTCTTTTATATTTTTCATTTAATTCATGCCAATTGATATTTTGAAAAAGGAGGGCCGTTTCTTTATGAAAAGGTAATTTATGTTGTAACATTAAAACAGCAATGATTGGATATCCTGGATAGCCTTGCCAAAAAGAGGCATTATCGTTTGATACATAAATATTTTCTTTCCAAGAAACATTGTATTTCTTTTGACCATTAGAAGAGGTGATAGTAGCTTTATTTTCTTCTAATAATACTCTTTCATCTGCAATAGCACTATATGCTTCATAAATCTTTGCAATTGGAGGCATTTTTTTCATTTTCATCACCTAACAGTAGTGTATCATTTCTTCTTTTCATAAACAAGAACAGAATCACTGGTACGATCATCATTAAAAATAATACTATGCATACCAATAAAAGTAACTAACTCTGGATTATATTCTTTTAAATTTTCAAAGGTAACACGAAAATCATAAATAGGGTAGTAGCCAGTACGATAGGATTCATCGGTATCATATAAGTAACTCATGAGCATTTTTCCATTTTCATTTAAATAAACACTCATTTTTTCAATCATTTCCATAATTTTATTATAATGCATTAAATGCGTTCCAATATTGGATAACCAAATAGAATCATAAGAACGGGCAAGTTTTACTTGAAATAAATCTTCTTGTATAAATTCTAGTTTTACTTTTTTTATATTCCTTTTTGTTTTTTCATAGTTGTAATCATTTCGTAAATAAGGATTAATGGTTTCAATAACGCTTTGCTTTTCTTCCTCACCACTATAAAATATTGCATCTCGAATGATTTTTGGTTCGTAATTTTGGAAAAGCTCATCCCAAAACAAATAAGATTCATAATCAAGTAAACGAAGAGTTTTGACAATTTTTTGATAATCTTCTTTATTGTAAAGTAGGGGATTATCTTTAAAAGTTTTTGGGTAATTTTTGTAACGTAAAAAACGAAAGAATTCATATCGATCTAACTCTAGTAAACTAGCTATTTTTAAATAAGCATAGTATTTCGTAAAAGGACAAGTATCTAATAATGTAATATCTTTTGAGTCATATAGAGTAGCATTTAATACTTGGTCAAAAGAAGAACCAACTGTAAGTAAAGATTTATCCTTTAAATCAAATTCTTTAATATACCCACCAATATTTTCCGTAGTAAAAGGGTAGAGTATGTAAAATTTTCTAGCCAGTTCTTCTACAAAATTACCTTCACATTTATCTTTTGCTAATTGTAAATTACGTTCTAAATTCATAGTATCATTCCTTATTTTTTATATTAAATTTGTTCGTAATTGTCATTTACTATAACAAAATAGATAAATGGTGTCAAATGGAATCAAAAAAAGTTATTATGCTCAATTATAATAACTTTCTTACAATAATTATCTACATTTTTTAAAATTCATCACTTAGTAAGAAATCAATTAAATTTAAATGAATAATCCCATCTTGAGATAAATCTATCTTATCTAGAGAAAGAACATATTTAGGATAAGAATCTTCTATAGATTTAAGGGCATTAAATTCTCTTTCTATTGTTTCGTGATTTTCTTTCATTTCATACGTTACTTGAAAATACTTAATATTTCCATCTTTTTTAGCTAAAAAGTCAACTTCACCATTTTTCGTTTTACCTATATACACTTCATAATTTCTATTAATTAATTCATTATATACTATATTTTCTAATGCAACATAATTTCTAAATTCCGGATTATTATTTTTTATTTGAGCAATACCTAAATCTGTTACATAATACTTATTTAATGTTTTTAGTACTCCTTTTCCAGCAATATCATAACGATATACTTTTCTTATGATTAAAGCTTTACATAAAGCATCTATATAATTATATAAAGTTTCTTTTGATATATTTTTATTTTCATTATTTAGATATTTTATAATATTATCTGCTGAAAATTCACGACCAGTTGTTTTAATCAAATATTGTAATATTCGATCAAAAAGAATCGTATCTTTTAAATTTAATCTTTTAACTACATCTCGTAAGATAATAGAATCATATACACTATGAAGATAATTTTTAATATCTATCTCATTGGTAAATTCACATCTATTAGGAAGACCTCCCCATTTAGCATAGTCCCAAAAAGTATTTACATCTTTTCCATCTTTATTTGTTAAGGAAACATATTCTTTATAGGATAGTGGGTTAATATGAAATAAAACATATCTACCTGATAAGACGGAGGATAATTCATCGGATAACATCTTACTATTGGAACCAGTTAAAAAAATACTAATATTTTTTACAGATGCTCTTAATGAATTGATTACTTTTTCAAATTGTTCTACATTTTGAATTTCATCTAAAAATAAATAGTACATTTCTTTATCTTTAATCTTATCTTTGACATATTGATTTAATTTTTTATAATCAAGTAGTTCTTCATATTCTACAAATTCAAAATTAATAAAAATGATATGATTTTCATCAATTTTTCTTTTATCTTTTAATTCATTTATAATTTGACTTAAAATAACAGATTTTCCACATCTTCTAATACCTACTAATATTTTAATTAAATCTGAGTCATAGAACCCTCTTATTTTTGATAAGTATTCTTCTCTTAATAGCATATAAGTCACCTCTAAATACATTATATACTATGTTCATCATTTTGTAAAGTTATTACGCTCAACCGTACTAACTTTTTAGTTGATTTCTTTAGTACATAAAAAAACCTCATTATTTTGAGGTTTAATTACAAAATATGGTGTCCCCTTAGGGATTCGAACCCTAGACCCACTGATTAAGAGTCAGTTGCTCTACCAACTGAGCTAAGGAGACAATTGATTTCGATACTCATTATAACACAAATATACAAATGTGTAAAATTTTTTATAAGTTGATTTGAGTAAGAAAGAAATCAATAATTAGTTATCTTGTTCATTTAGTAAAGCATATCCTACTTGATTAATAGTACCAGCACCAATTGTTACAATAATATCTTTTTCTTTAACATGTTCTTTTAAATAATCTTCTATTTGTTGGTAATTTTCTAAATAAAGGACATTTTCGTTTTCTTTTTTAATTAAAGTTTCTAAATCTTGAGAAGAAATATGATAGATATTTTCTTCTCTTGCTGCATAAATAGGGGCAAGAAGAATATGGTCAAATTGTTTTAAAATTTGGGCAAATTCTTCTAAATGGTCTTTTGTTCTGGAATAGGTGTGTGGTTCAAATATCGCCCAGGTTTCATGATGAGGAATTTCTTTTGAACAAAGATAAGTTGTTTTTATTTCTGTTGGATGATGAGCATAATCATCAAAAATAGGAATACCTTTATAATTTCCAATTCGTTCAAAACGACGATTAGCCCCTGTAAATGCCTCTATGGCTTTTTTAATTACTTTCATATCAATTTCATAAAAATCACTGGTTGCAATAGCCGCTAGGGCATTTAAAATATTGTGTTTACCATGTACTTTTAATGTATAAGTATCATAATACTCTTGTTTTTTATAACAATCAAAAGTAGGGTAGCCATAAGAATCTAGTTGTATATTTAAGGCTTTAAATTCGGCATCACTTTCTATACCATAGGTAATAAAATGGTGTTGCACATGCTTTAAAACCTCTTTCGTATTTTCATCATCTATATTGGCAATGACAACACCATGATTAGGAAGACGATTTGTAAAGGCTAAAAAGGATTTTTTAATATTTTCAATCGTTTTAAAATAATCTAAATGATCATTATCAATATTTAATATAATTTCTGTTGTTGGATGAAATTGTAAAAAAGAATCAACATATTCACAAGATTCTAATATAAAGTAATCGCTATGTCCAGTTCTATTATTACCATGAATAGCTTTTAAATAAGCACCCACCTCAATAGTAGGATCTTTTTGAGCTTCTAAAAAAATAAGAGAAATCATAGAGGTTGTAGTGGTTTTTCCATGTGTACCACTAATACAAATACAATTTTTAAAACATTTCGTAATTAAACCAAGAAATTCACTTCTTTCCATCATTTTTTTTCCTAATTTTAAAGCATAGGTATATTCGGTATCCGTTTTTGGTATAGCTGCTGTATAAACAATTAAATCAGCATTTTTAACCATTTCTTTATTGGAACCAATGGTTATAGAAAGTCCCAGTTTTTGTAAGTGTTTCGTATTTTCACTTTCATGTAAATCACTTCCAGTAACATAAATATGATAATCAGTTAAAAATTCGGCAAGACCACTCATACTAACTCCACCAATTCCAATCATGTGAATTTTTTTATATGCATTTATTGTATCTAAATTCATCTTAAAACCTCATTTCTACTTTTATTATATCGTATGAAAAAGGAAATGAAAATAATTTTAAAGATAGAAAGGATTATGTTATAATTGAAATGAGGGATGAATATGTTAAAGACAAAATATGAAAGAATGAATAGACAAGAAAAGAAAAAAGTAATCATGCAATATAAAAAGACCGAAAAAGGAAAAGAAATGTTTAATCGTTTGTATCGTTTAACGATTGTTGGTATATTACTACTTTTATATGTCCTTTATTGGCTTTTTTCCAAACAATTTCATTTACAATGGAATGATTATTGTGTAGTGATACCAATTGGACTTATAGGTTTCTTTTTTCTATTTATGACGTATCGACTAAGAAAAAAAGTATTAAATCAATTTGTTTTACAAAAAAAATAAAAAGGCTTTGTTTACCACAAAACCTTTTGTTTTTTAAAATGGCGGAGCAGGAGAGATTTGAACTCTCGCGCCAGTTACCCGACCTATACCCTTAGCAGGGGCACCTCTTCAGCCTCTTGAGTACTGCTCCATAAGGTTACGTTTTCATTTTATAATATATTTTTAGTATAGTCAATAATTATTTTTTTATGAAGAAACCCCAAAAATTTGACAAGAGAAGCAAAAAGTGTTAAAGTAGACACCATTCAAAGGGGGTTTTATTATGGAAGGTCTGTTAAAAGATAGGGAAAGTTTAAATCGTCATTTATTTTATGAATTTTTATTAAAAAATGGATTTGTTCCAGAATATTATAAAACAAATAAAGGGGTATTAGAGGTTATGCAAACTGTATCAAACTCCTTATCCCAATATTTAAAAGATTATCGTCAATTTTTGGTTTCCAGTAAAGTTGATTATGAAGAATTAGAAAAAAATCATATAAAAGGGGCACGTGGAGAATTAGATATTAAAAAAGGAATACAAATGGAAAAAATAGTTCCACCAAAATTCTATAATAAAGAAAAAGTAAGAGTAATTTATCCAACCCATGAAATTATCTGTCCTAGTATGGAAGAATTTGATACCATTATTGCTTATAATGATTGGAAATCTTGTATTTCCCAAATTCATACATTACTCGTACTTGCTCAAAATTATCCAGATCATGAAAAATATTTAGGATTTATTGCAGATAAAAAGGATGTAAATCTATATTCTAAAGTAGGAATTTATAAAAGTGCTTTAGAATGTTTAAATAGAACCAGTACTTTTCCTTATGAACTGATTCATGAAGAAAATCGTGAAGAACAAAAAGAATTGTATTTAATAAAAAAGGCAAGTTAATTTCATATTTTATTTGCCATGCATACATGATACAATAAAGAAAAAAAGGAGGAAAACGTGATTAGTAAAGAAGAATTGGGTAAATTAATTCAAGAAAAAAGAAAAGAAAAGAAAATTACACAACAAGAACTTGCTAAAAAATTATTTGTAAGTGATAAAGCTATAAGTAATTGGGAAACGGGGAAAAATTATCCTGATTATTCTTATTTACAAGATTTAAATGTACTTTTAGATTTAAATATTAATGATACTTTAGTAAATAAAAGAAAACAAGAAAAAAAATTTAAAACAATCATTGGTATTTGTCTTATTCTTTTATGTACAATTTCTTTATTTTTAATAAACTATTACTCAAAATATAAAAATCGATATTTCGTTTATGAGATGCATTTAAATGATGAATTTAAATTAGAAAATAGTTTTTTATTTTTAGATCATAAGCAAGCTATCATTCATATGGGAAATATTTTATCAAATCAATTTTTAAATAATTCCAATATTGATATTACTTTGTATATGCAAGATACCCAAATTTTTTATCGAAAAAATTATACCTCTACGGAATCTGTTTTTTCTTTATCCAAAAAAGAATATCAAAGTATTAAAAAAAATGTGAATGAATTATTTTTAAAAATAGATTATATTAATAAAGATAAAGAACGTGAAAGTATAAAGATTCCTCTTAATTTAACAGAAATTTTTCAAAAAGAAGAAGAGAACAATTTAGAAAATAAAAAAATATTGTTATTAAATAATGGTTATGAAGAAAAAGAAAAAAATTATTATGTAAAAGAAAAAAAGATTCAAAAACAAAATGTAACTTTAAGTTTTTCTTTAGAAGAACAAAAATTTTTTTATGAATATCAAGTAGGAGACTTAAATTATAAATTTACATTAAATGAAAAAAATAGTACACTATCTGCTGAAATCAAACAAAATAGTTTAATTTTAAGTACGATAGAAGATTTTACATATTCTATTTCAAATGAAAAATTATATTGTACGATTGGTAACTGTGATAATTATCATGAAATTTTAGAGGAAGTACAAAAGGAATATAAATATATTAAAATTTAATTCTAGTTTTACTAGAATTTCTTTTTTATCTTTTATCTAGTAGAACTAGGTTGTACTTTTATTTAAATTTTTTTATGCTGAAAGTGAAAGGAGGAAATTCATGAAAAAAAGAATTATGTACATAACTTTTTTAATCGTTTTGTTGATTAGTGGTGGTATTTTTCTTTATAGTAGAAATCATTATAAAGAAAAAAAGGTACCTTATTTTGCTGAAAATGATCAGCAAAAGGGGTTAAGGGAATCTCCTTATTCTTTAGAAGAATTAATGGATTTTACTGAAAAAGGAAACTGGCCGAATGATGCAATAACAGTTTATGAAAATTGGTATTCTTATTTTTCAAAAGATACACCTTTTGTCAATAGTAATCAAGAGTCCATTAATTTTGAAACGTACACTACATTAAGAGAATGTTTATTGGATGATAATGGAACCTTTTTTAGGTATATTCTAAATTGGAATACAGACTATGGTATTCCTAATATTTGTCAAAAATAAAACCTTAGCAAAAAATATTTGTTAAGGTCAGTTTGTTGACAAAGTGGTATATTCAAAAAGAATATATCACTTTTTTTGACCTGTTTTTTATAAAAAACTCTAAT
>CANRCV010000020.1 GCA_947629205.1 uncultured Bacilli bacterium | reverse complement strand
ACAATAATGAATTTGAAAAATCTAATTTCCTTTTTCATCTCTTTACCTTGCCTTTCTACTTTCATGAATCAACCAAAACCCACCTGAAAAGTAAAAATTTAAGAAAAGCAGGCGCCACCAACTTGGTAACGGTGAGTTATTATAAAGTATATTTTTTGAAATA
Source organism: uncultured Bacilli bacterium (assembly GCA_947629205.1). Classification (GTDB taxonomy): domain Bacteria; phylum Bacillota_I; class Bacilli_A; order RF39; family UBA660; genus MGBC108787. Next base: position 18,471 of record CANRCV010000020.1, on the reverse strand, counting down.
CAAGGGATTCGACAAAACATGTCAAAACTTTCTTAAAAATAAAAGAATTTATAGATAAGTATTTACAACATCCATAAATTCTTTTTTTAATTGTTCTAGATATTCTTCTGTTTTTGCTTCAAAACGAATAGTTAAATTAGGACCAGTATTACTTGCTCGAACCAAAGCCCAACCATCTTGAAAGTTTACTCGTACACCATCTATATCGTTGTATTGATAATTTTTTCCCTTTACATAATCAAGGACTTTAGAAACAATTTCAAATTTTTTTTCATTTGTGGTTTTAATTTTTATTTCAGGAGTCGAGTAGTATTTCGTAGAATACTCTAGCATTTCACTTAAAGTTTGGTTTGTTTTTGATAAAATTTCTAAAAGTCTTAATCCTGCATAAATACCACTACCTAAAGCATAATCACGATCATTAAAGAAGATATGACCAGAAAATTCTCCTCCAAATTCTAAATTTAATTCTCTTGTTTTTGCTTCTGTATAACTTGTTCCTGTACGATAGCAATAAGGAGTTCCACCAAGACGAATAATCTCATCTTCTAATGATTTGGAACATTTTACATCATATAAAATCGTTTTATTTTGTAAAGTAGGTAATAAATGTTTAACAATTAAAAGCATAAATTGGTCTGCTGAAATATATTGACCATTTTCAAGTACAATACCAATACGATCTCCATCTCCATCATAAGCAATTCCAACATCTGCTTTTGTCTCAATTACTTTTTGTTTTAACATTTCCATATTTTCTTCTACAGCAGGATCGGGATGATGATAGGGAAAAGTTCCATCATTTTCATCACATATATATACAATATCTAAATTAGGAAATAAAGCATGTATATCTTTGGCAATACAAGTCGTCGCTCCATTTCCTAAATCAATTACCGCTTTTAGGTGTTTTTCACCCATTTGGATATTTCTTTTCATATAATCTAAATATTCTTTTTTGATATCTTTTAAAATAATAGTTCCTTGTCCTTTTAAAAAATTTCCTTTAGTAATATAATCACGAAAATCATAAATCATTTGTCCTCTAGCATTAGCTAGTTTATCAAAAGAAAATTTAAATCCATTATCTTCTTTAGGATTATGACTAGCGGTTACCATAATACCAAATACTTGATTTTGATATCTTGTATAATAATGCATGGGTGTAGTAATTAATCCATAATTGTAAACATCACATCCAGTTGATAAAATTCCTTCTATTAAAGCATTGGTAAGTGATAAACTTGATAGGCGATTATCATGACCAACAACACATTTTTTTTGATTTAACTTTTCTTGTAAATAACTTCCATATCCTTTACCAATTTCAAAAGCAACTTGTTCATTAATTTCACTAGGATAGATTCCTCTTATATCGTATTCTTTAAATATACTAGGGTTTATTTGCATAGGAATAACCTCTTTTCTATTATTAATAATAACATATTAAAAAATGGTTAAATTATACTTTGTAAAGTATTTTACTAATTATTGACAAATGAAATGTATAATAGTATGATTAAAAATAGAGAGAAGATGGGTTTTAATGGAAGAAATGGAAATTAATTTTGGAAATATAAAACAATTAAATCAAGAATTAAATCAAAGAATTATTGAAGCTTATGAAAATGTATATAAAGTAAGTGAAGAATTCGGTAAAATAATGGATCAAAAACAAGAAAATCTTAATCCTACTGCATCTACTTTAGAAGAAAATTTACCGAGTGAAAAAGAATTACTATTTTTAGAAAGTAGTAAACAAAATTCAATTAAACCCAATGTAAAAGTGAAAAATGTACGAAAAAGAAAACAAATTTCTTTTAAAAAATCAGCTTATTTTTTAGCGACTTCTTTATCTTTAAGTACATTACTTTCGATTGGTTCTATTTATGGTATGAATCACTATAAACAATATCAAAACATGGCTTCTAATAATAAAGTATATATGGAAACCATTTATCAACCAAATACGATCAATCGTGGAGTAGATTATAATGCTAAAACGGGAACTTATTATCCCGTACATGATCATGATTGGGCCAGTATGATGAAAAATTTAAGTGAAACGTATAGTGATCCTTTAATTGGTTTTTATTTCTTATATGCAAATTTAGATGACTATTGTAAAAATAATCAAATGTCTTTTATTTTAACTATGTTTAATTTATATTATTTGACCGATTATCAAAGTGTAGAAGATCTTCTTAATAAAAATCAACTTTCTTCCATTAAAGATTTAAAAGAGTATGTCGAAATGCGAGTAGAAACAAAAGAAGAAGGAAGGGCTTTATAATGGAAATGGATACAGTACTATTAGAAGATCAATTCGAATATGTTGTAGTAGATACCCTAGAAATCAATAATACCAAATATCTTTTTTTAGGATTAAAAGAAGAATTAGAAAATCAACATCTTTCTTTACCAACTATAACCATTCGTAAATTAGATCAAACAGAAGAAAACATTTTAGGTTTGGATAGTGAAGAAGAATATAAAATGGCTTTACAAGCTTTTGTAGAAAAAGGAAAACAAGAAAATTCTTAGTTGACAAAGGAAAACGAAAAAAGGTATACTATAAAAAAACAAAGAACAAGAAGAGTAAAAAATAATAAATTTTAAAGAGAGTTCATGGTAGGTGGAAATGAATACATTTTTATTTTTGAAAATCACTTGGGAGTTGTATTTCTGAACTTAGTAAGAAATAACGGGTAGCTTACGTTACAAGTAATTAAGAAATATAAAGGATGGTACCGCAGAATTGCTCCTTGGGCAATAGCGGTTTTTTTATTAGAAAGAAGGAGTATTATGAAAAATTTTAAAGAATTGGATAAACGACCAGTCAGTGAGGTAGAAGCCTCTATTTTAGAGTCTTGGGGTAGTATTAATAAAATGCATGATGCCCAAGTTGAAAAAAATAAAGATAACGAGACATTTGTTTTTTATGATGGACCAGCTTTTGCAAATGGTTTTCCAGGATTACATCATATGGTTGCGAAAAACTTAAAAGATACAATTACCAAATATTATGTAATGAATGGGAAGAAAGTGATTCGTAAAATTGGTTGGGATACGCATGGACTTCCTGTTGAAAATCATGTAGAAAAAAAATTAGGTATTTCTTCTAAAAAAGAAATTGAAGAACTAGGAGTAGCTAAATTTAATGAAGAATGTCGAAAAAGTGTTAGAGAAAACGAAAGTGCTTTTACAGATTTAACTAAAAAAATGGGACAATTTTTTGATGTTGAACATCCTTATTTAACCTATAAAAATGAGTATATGGAAACCGAATGGTGGATTTTAAAACAAATGTGGGAAAAGGATATGTTCTATGAAGGAACACGTGTTGTACCTTATTGTCCTCATTGTGGAACAGGTCTTGCAACTCATGAGGTTGCTCAAAACTATCAAACCGATCAAGCGATTACGGTATATGTTCCATTTAAGAAAAAGGATGAAGATGTTTATTTCTTAGTTTGGACAACCACTCCATGGACTTTAATTGCGAATGTGGCCTTATGTGTAAACCCAAATGAAGAATATGCTCTTGTTGAATCTAAGAATACTAAGTTTATTTTGGCAAAATCTTTAGTTGAAAAAGTTCTAGGAGAAGAAGCAACCGTTTTAGAAACATTTAAAGGTAGTACTTTAGAATATCAAGAATACGAACAATTAATTCCTTCTTTTGATGTTGATAAAAAAGCTTTCTATGTAACGTGTGACGATTATGTTACGATGGAAGATGGAACCGGTATTGTTCATATTGCTCCAGCATTTGGTGAAGATGATGCAAATGTCGGTAAAAAGTATGATTTACCTTACTTAAATCCCGTTGGGAAAGATGGTTGCTACGTAGGTGGCTTATGGGGCAAAAAATTTGTACATGATGTAAATGAAGAGGTAGTTGAGTACTTAAAAAGTGAAGGCAAATTATTTAAACGTCAAAAAATAGAACATGAATACCCTCATTGTTGGAGATGCGATACACCACTAATTTACTATTCTATGCCAAGTTATTATATTCGTGTTAGTAAAATGAGAGATGACTTAGTTCGTGCAAATGCAAGTGTTAATTGGTATCCCGCTTATGTAGGAGAAAAACGTTTTGCAAATTGGATTAGTAATGCCAGAGATTGGAACGTATCTAGAAGTCGTTATTGGGGTAGTCCTATTCCTTACTTTAAATGTGCATGTGGTTATAACCATATGGTTGGTTCTATTGAAGAATTAAAAAGTATGGCAACGACGGAAATAAAAGATGATTTTGATTTACATAAACCTTATATTGATGAAATTCATTTAAAATGTCCAAAATGTGGTCAAGAAATGACTCGTATTTTAGATGTATTAGATTGTTGGTTTGATTCTGGTGCTATGCCATTTGCCCAATATCATTATCCATTTGAAAATAAAGAATTATTTGAAAATCAATTTCCAGCTGATTTTATTTGTGAGGGAATTGATCAAACAAGAGGTTGGTTCTATACCCTTTTAGTAATTTCTACCTTTGTTAAAGGTTGTGCACCATTTAAAAATGTCTTAGTAAATGATTTACTTTTAGATGCTGAGGGTAAGAAAATGAGTAAATCTCGTGGAAATATTGTTGAACCATTTACAACGATGAAAGAGTATGGAGCAGATACAGTTCGCTTCTATCTTCCTTTTGTATCTCCTGTATGGACACCATTAAAATTTGATATTACCGGTTTAAAAGAGGTTTATTCCAAATTCTTTAATCCCTTAAAAAATACCTATAGTTTCTTCCAAATGTATGCCAATATCGATTCGATTGATACGGATAATTGTAATGTTGCTTATAATGATCGTGAAGAAATTGATAAATGGTTACTTTCTAAATACAATAAGTTAATTAAAAATGTAAGAGAATCCTTCCAAGAATATGATTTAAATAAAGTAGTTCATTATTTAACAAACTTTGTATCAGAAGATTTATCCAATTGGTATATAAGACGTAATCGTAATCGTTTCTGGGGAAGTAATTTAGATACATCAAAGAAAAGTGTATATATTACCACTTATGAGGTATTAGTAGGTTTATCTAAACTTATTGCTCCTATTACACCATTTATAGCAGAAGAATTGTATCGTAATTTAACGGGTGGTGTATCTGTTCATTTAGAAGATTATCCAGTATGTAATGAGGAATATATAAACGAACATATCGAACAAAGAATGGATTTAGTAAGAAACTTAATTTCCATTGGAAGATTTGTAAGAGAAGAAGCCAAAATAAAGGTACGTCAACCACTTAGTGAAGCCATTTTAGATGGTAAAAACAAAGAATTAATAGAAGATTTAGTTCCCTTAATTGCAGAAGAGTTAAATATTAAAAACATTTTATTTGTAGATGATTTAAATAAGTATATGAATATTACCATAAAACCAAACTTTAAAGTGGTTGGTAAAACCCTTGGTTCTAAAATGAAAGAATTCCAAGAAAAACTAGAACATTTAAGTGAAGAAGAAATTACTAAATTAAATAAAAATGAAACTATTCAACTAGAGATTGCAAACGAAAAAATGGATGTTACAAAAGACATGGTTGAGGTGCGTATTTCTTCAAAAGAAGGCTTTAATGTTGGTATGGAAAATAATGAATTTATGATTCTCGATACAACTTTAACAGAAGATTTACTTTTAGAAGGAATTGCTCGTGAATTTATTTCTAAAGTACAAAATGAAAGAAAAGTAAAAGATTTTAATATCGTTGATCGAATTCATATTTATGTAAAAGGAGATGCTGATTTTACTGCTTCTTTAGAAAAATTTATGGAGTATATTAAGAAAGAAACATTGGCCGTTTCTATAGAAGAAAAAGATAATTTAAATAGTGCATTTGATTTAAATGGTCATGAGGTTAAAATTGAAATTGAAAAAGCAAATTAAGTTTTGCTTTTTTAAATTGACAAATATTGTACTTGCAAGGTATTATTAAAATAGAGTTGATAGTAAATGAAAAGAAAACAAAAAGGATTTACGATAGTAGAGTTACTAGCTGTTATTGTCTTACTTGCTATTATAACCACTATAGCGATGAGTGGTTATAATGCTATTCAAAAGAATTTAAAAGAAAAAGCGTATGACAATTTAATTCGTTATATTGAATCCAAAGCTGCCAGTTATGCGAGTGATACGGGTAATCTTCTTACCAATGTCGATACTTTAGTAAAAGAAGGATATATGGATGCAGATGACGAAGAAGGAAATGTGTATAATCCCATTACCAGAGAAACTCTAAATTGTCATATTGTTAATATTGAGAGGGATAACGATAATTTGTATGGAAGATATTCTAATGACGAAGAGTGTGATGTAAGTAATTTAACCATCAAAAATCTAAATTTAAATATAGAGGTTTATGAAACAAATGATAATGTTACGAAAGGAAATAAAATAGAGAATAATCGTTGGACCAATAAAAATGTTATTTTGAAAGTTGTTTTAGGAGAAGACTTAACCGAAGAAGAAATTAAAACGATTACTTGGCAATCTAATATTACAAGAGAAACAACGAATAAAGAAGAATACATAGTGAGTGCCGAACAAATCATTAATACCAACTATTCTGTTATAGTAGAAACAAAAGGTGGTGTAAGTTACCAAGCAAGTGTAGGAATAAAAATAGATAAACAAAGACCCGTTATATATGAAGCACAAATCGAAAGAGAAAATGAATGGACAAATGCTGATAAAAAATTAAACATTAGTGCAAGTGATGGAAATGGATCCGGAATAAGTGGATATTACGTAGGACTTGAACAAGATTGCACAAAAGTGGCTTATATAGAACAAGAGGGTAATAGTTATGAAACAACTCTTGATAATGGAATTTATTATATTTGTGTAAAAGATAAAGCTGGAAATTATGCTGAAGATAAAAGTAGTAAAGAAATAAAAATAGAAAAAATTGATAAAGAACCACCTATTATAAAAGCCATCAGTAATCCTAAAACATTAGGTAGAGGAGATTATACATTTAAAGAAAATGTATTAGTTACTTGGAGTCAATCAGGAGTTGGTCAAATCAGTTGTAATCCAACCGTAAGTAAAAAAACTGGAACTTATACGGTTGTTTGTACAGCGATTGGTAATAATGGTTTAGAAGCTCAAACTAGTTTTGTAGTGAAACATAGTTATCCTGCCACTTGGGCGAAAATTGGTTCTCACAAAGAAAGTTGTAATTGTTATACCACTTGTGAAAAAAACTGTTCTTGTACTTATGGTTGGGATTGTCCACCACCACCACAACATTGTTGGGGATATTGTAAACAAGGAGCTATAACTTGTGGTAGTGATATTTGTACAACACATTGTTCAACATGTACAGTAGATGATTATGGATGGACTTGTCCACAAGGTGGTTCTTTAAGTGGCAGTACTTGCTATTATTAGGAGAGTAGAAAATGAAAAAAAGAAAGATTTGGATTATTGTTTTGGTATTAATTATATTGATCATTTTAGAAATGGTATTTATTACGAAAAAGAGTAAAATAAAACCAGAAAATAACATTATTTATGAATGTACTTTTCAACAAACCAGAACCGATTTATATGCTCTTAATTATACGTATACTTTTGAATTTAAAGAAGATTCTTTAGTAGATTTAAAATCTGATAAAATGTATTTATATGAACATGAAATTTCTGCTGAAGAAATGGCTTCTATTAAGCAAGAAAATGATTCGAAAGAAGATGAAAGAGTGAATCTTAATTTTAAAGAACTTGCTAAAGATAAAGATTCAAATGAATTTATTAAGGAACTAGAAGAAAGAGGTTTTTCATGTCAAGGAAAAAACTAAAATTTAAATAATAGAGGAGAATGTTTATGATGGAATCTAAAAAATTAGCGATCTTGCGTATTTTAGAAATTTTAAAAAAGTATACCGATATTCTTCATCCTTTAACGCAAGAACAAATAGCAGAGTATTTAAAGCAAGATTATGGAATTGTAATTGAACGAAAAGCTATTGGACGTAATCTTTCTTTATTAAAAGAAGCCGGATATGAAATAGAAACCAATCATTTAGGAAGTTATTTAGAAGAAAGAGAATTTGAAGATGCTGAATTAAAATTATTAATTGATGGTGTTTTATGTAGTCGATACATTCATGAACAATATTCAAAAGATTTAATTCAAAAACTTTGTCATTTATCGAATAAATATTTTGAAGCGCATGTAAAAAATATTCATACAACACATGAATGGAGTAAAACAGAATCGAAAAGTTTATTTTATAATATTGAAATGATTGATGAGGCCATTAATCAACATAAACAAATTAAATTTTATTATAATAAATACGATATTGATAAAAAATTACATTATACGAAAACACAAGTTGTAAGTCCTTATCTACTTTTAGTCCACAATCAACATTATTTCTTAATGGCTTATCATGAATATTTTAAAAATATTGTTTATTATCGTTTAGATCATATTAATAATATTTTAATTTTAGAAGAACAAAGCACAGATTTAAAAACGATTAAAGGATATGAAAATGGAATTAATTATGAAGAATTATCAACCTCTTACCCTTATTTTTTTACAGATGAATTACAAATAGTTACTTTTCTAGCGGATAAAAAAATTATTGATGATATTATTGATTGGTTTGGTTATACAGCCGATTTAGTAGAAGAAAAAGAAAAAGTAAAAGTTCGGGTAAAAGCTAGTCCTAGTGCTATGAAATACTGGGCATTGCAATATTTAAATTTTGTAGAAATACTAGAACCAAAAAGTTTAAGAGAGGAATTAAAACAGGATATTAAAAATGGTTTAGAGAAATATAGTAAAAAGAAATAAAACATGTACCAAATATGGTACATGTTTTATTTTATAATAAAGGCATCAAACAAAGAAAGAGGTAGTAAAATGAAAGAGTTTGAAAAAATTATTGGCTATACAGCCATAAAAAATGAATTAACTCAAATTGCAGATGTCTTAAAAAATCGTAAAGTGTATGAAGATTTGGGGATTCAAATGCCAGGAGGGATACTTTTATATGGGGAACCAGGAGTTGGAAAATCTTTAATGGCTAGTTGTTTTATAAAAGCATCGGGTTTAACATCTTATGTTTGTCGTAAAGATCAACCAAATGGCGATTTTGTAAAACATATTAAAGAAACGTTTGAAGAAGCAGCCAAAAAGGCTCCATCGATTGTTTTTTTAGATGATATGGATAAATTTACAAATAGTGATGAAGAAAGAAGAGACTCAGAAGAATATGTAACCGTTCAATCTTGTATTGATGAGGTAAAGGGGCAAAACGTTTTTGTTCTAGCCACTGTTAATAATATCAATAAGTTACCCCGTTCTTTAACAAGACCGGGAAGATTTGATCGTTTAATTGAAATTTTGCCTCCCACAGGGAAAGAAGCGGAAAAAATTATCGAGTACTATTTAAAAAATAAAAAAATGAAATTGGATATTGATCTTAAATCAATTTCTAAAATACTAAATGGTAGTTCTTGTGCTGATTTAGAAGCTGTTATTAATTTAGCTGGTATTTTTGCTGGATTTCAAAGAGAACAATGTATTACCACAGAACATATGTTAGAAGCTTGTATGCGTATTATCTATAAAGCTCTTCCACCAGAAGAAGAAAAAGAAGATTATTTAAAAAATTTAGAAGATGGTACCAATCTTTTTTCAAGAGTTATCTATCATGAATCTGGACATGCTTTAATTGCTGAACTTTTACATCCTGGAATTGTTAGTTTTATAACCATTCATAGTCGTAGAAGAGATTCAAAAGGATTTGTAACCTATTATAATGATAGTACAATAGAGTCTTTAAAATATGCAAAGATAAGAATATTAGCAGGTTTAGGGGGAATGGCAGCTTTGGATTCTAAATTTGGAATAATCGATAGTGGAGCCAAAGCTGATTTTGATCAAGTATTTCGTTATATGATTGATTTAATTCGAGAAGATTGTTTATTTGGTTTACATAATCATTATAATCCTACTATAGATACAGCGGAAAAAGAAAATGCTGTTGAACAACTAGCAACAAGTCAAATCTATTTTTATTATCAAAAAGTGAAAGAAATGATTACAGTGAATCATACATTTTTAGAAAAAATGGCTCATCAATTAGCCAAAAAAGGGATGTTGTGTACTAAAGATATAGAAGAGATAAAAAAAACTTGTCCCTTAGTACCAATTGATTTTTTATAAGAAGGAAGAATAAAAAATGGAAAAGAATATAAAAATAGTGAATTTAACAGATAAGAATATCGAAAATAAAAGCTTAAAGTCTTATCTTTTAAAACCAGAAGAGATTAATAACAAAATTGATATGCTTTTAGTAATTGGAGATTTAGTTAAACATAAAAAAATATATAATCAAGTTAAGAAAGAAAATATTTTTACTTTCATACTTTCTTCTCAACATAAAAAAAGTAAAAATAAAATTCCTTCTATTTTCGTAGAAGAAGACAAAATAGAAGACGTATTAGGTGCTATTATAGAGAGTATTAATACAAAAACAATTGCATTAAATATTGAAGATTTAAAACTGGTTTTACAATCAAATTGTATGGCTTTTTATGAAGAGGGTATGAATGTAGATGATGTAACTAAAAAAATACAAATGCAATTAAAAAGACAAAAAATAAAAGATGTTGTTTTAGTAATTTATGGAGATAAAAAACTTGGTTTGTTTGAAATAGAAGATATTGTTTCTAACATTCATGCTTATAACAAAAAAGCAGCGATTCTCTTTGCAGTTTCGAACACTTTAGAAAAATCTTTTCTAAAAGTAGGTGTGATTGCTAAATTAGTTGAGTGACAAAAAAATGTCACTTTTTTAGTTGAGAAATAACATTAAATAAATAACAATTTAAAAACATAGTATTTTATGATAAGATAATAAGTAGAAAAGAGGCACCTAGAATGTTTGTATATCAAGATATTCATATTCATTATAAATTTATAGATAATAGTAGTGAAAAAACTCTTCTTTTTTTACATGGATGGGGACAAAATATAGAAATGATGGAACCTATTGCCAAACCTTTTAGCAATACATATAACATTTTAATTCTTGACTTGCCTGGTTTTGGTAAATCAAGTGAACCAAAAAGTGTTTGGAGTTTAGAAGAGTATGCTACTATGGTAAATGCCTTTGTGAAAAAATTTAAATTAAAACATCTTATTTTAATTGGTCATTCTTTTGGAGGAAAAATTGCTATTTTTTATGCTTCTATGTACAATGTTGAAAAACTCATTTTACTTGCAAGTCCTTATAAAGTAGCTATACCAAATCCATCTTTAAAAGTCAAAATTTTAAAAAAAGTTGCCAAAATACCAGGACTTAAAACGATAGCAGAAAAAATGAAAAAGAATATGGGTTCTACGGATTACAAAAACGCAAGTCCTAAAATGCGTGCGATTTTAGTCAAACACATTAATACGGATGCGACTGAAAATTGTAAAAAAATTACGTGTCCAACCATTATGATTTGGGGAACAAAAGATAGTGCTGTTCCTTTAAGTGATGCTTATGAACTGGAAAAATTAATTTCTAATTCTGCCGTCATCGAGTACCCAAATTGTACACACTATGCTTATTTAGAAGATAAAATAAAAACGATCAATATTATTCAATCGTTTATTGAGTAGGAGGTTTTTCTATGGTGTATTATATAACTTGTTTTCTTTTTTATAGTTTTTATTTTGTTTTAAAAACGAATAAATCATTACAAATGTTACAACAAAATCGTTACAATCGAGGTAATAAATATTTAAAATGGATAAAACAAAATTTTAAAAAGAATTTTATAACCATTGAAATCTTCTTTTTAGTACTACCTTGCTTCTTCTTTTTAAATACGATGTTCTTATTTTTACTTTATAATGTATTTTATTGTATTTGTACTCTAAACCTTTTATTAAAACAAAAAAAAGAAACAACAAAAATTCCTTTAAACTTTACTGGTCGTTTAAAAAGATTGTATACAACAACTACTATTCTGTATATAGTAGGAATTGTTGTTGGAGTCTTTTATAAAGATTCTATTTGGACGTATTTTCTTTTAAGTACACTACTTTATTTTAATAATGTAATGGTTGTTCTTGCTAATTTATTAAATACTCCAATTGAAAAAGGGATTAATCATTATTTTCGTAAGAAATGTGAAAAGAAACTAAAAAGTTTTACCTCTTTAGATGTTATTGGAATTACAGGAAGCTATGGTAAAACAAGTAGTAAAAATATTTTAAAAGATCTTTTAAGTGTTAAGTACAATGTTTTTGCTACTCCTAAAAACTATAATACCCCAACCGGTCTTATGATTACGGTAAATGAATATTTAGATAAGTTTAATGATTATTTTATTGCTGAAATGGGTGCTTGTAAAACAAAGGAAATTCAAGAACTTTGTGATTTGGTTCATCCTAAATATGGAATACTTACGAAAATTGGTGTTGCTCACCTAGAAACCTTTGGTTCGCAAGAAAATATAACGAAAACCAAATTTGAACTCATTGAATCATTACCAAAAGAAGGAATTGGTATTTTAAATGCTGATGATCCTTTACAAGTCAATTACAAATTAAAAAATAAAGTGAAAATTCTTTGGATTGGAATTGAAAATAAAGTGCAAGCTTCTATTTATGCAGATCATATCAAATTAAGTAAAGAGGGGACTACTTTTGATTGTCATTTTAAAGAAGAAAATAAAGTTCTTACCTTTACAACAAAATTATTAGGAAAAGCTAATATTTATAATATTCTTGCTGCAATTGCTTTAGGGAAATTTTTAAATTTAAGTGATGAAGAATTACTTTTAGGGGTTAAAAAAGTAGAACCAGTGGAACATCGTTTACAACTAAAAAGATATTTTGATATGTATTTAATTGATGATGCGTATAATGCTAATCCAGATGGTTGTCAAATGGCTTTAGATGTGTTAAATTTAATGAAGGGTAAAAAAATTGTTGTTACCTCTGGTATGATTGAGTTAGGAGATAAAAGTCATGATCTTAATAAAGCTTTAGGAGAAAAAATGGCTGAGGTAGCAGACAAGGTGTTACTAATTGGTGAAAAACAAACCAAACCTATTCAAGAGGGGTTAAAAGAAAAAGGCTTTAATGAGAAAAATTACATTATTTTTAATACGATTCAAGAAGCATTAGAGTATTTAAAACAAAATCAAGAGAAGGATGCATATATTTTATTACAAAGTGATTTACCTGATACATTTAATGAAAGTTAGGAGTGAAATTTATGAAAATAAAAGTTGGAGTTTTATTTGGAGGAGATTCTGTTGAACATGAGGTTAGTATTATAACGGCGGTTCAAGCTATGGAATACATAAACAAAGATAAATATGAGGTTGTACCTATTTATATTGATAAAGAAAGAAATTGGTATACAGGAAAAGAATTAATGAAAATGGAAACCTATAAAGATATGGAATTATTAAAAGAAAGTTTACCAAAAGTTTGCTTAACGAAAAAAGATAGTGAATTTGTTTTAATGAAAACGAAGGGTTTATTGAATAAAGTGGTAGAAACTATTGATGTAGCTTTCCCAATTGTTCATGGAAAAGGAGTAGAAGATGGTTCATTAGCAGGTTTTTTAGATACTTTAGGAATTCCTTATGTAGGTCCTAGTATGCTAGGTGCAAGTATTGGACAAGATAAAGTTGTTCAAAAACAAGTTTTACAAATTGAAAAAATACCCGTTGCTCGTTATGTTTGGTTTTATGAAAGAGAATATTTAATGCAAAAAGAAGAAATTCTTTCTAAAATTAATAAATTAGGTTATCCGGTGATTGTCAAACCAGCTCGTTTAGGAAGTAGTATAGGAATTAATTATGTTAAAAAAGCAAGAGATATTGAAAGAGCTTTAGAAGATGCTTTTGCTTATGATGAAAAAATTATTGTTGAAGAAGCCATTGAAAATTTAGTGGAAGTTGATTGTGCTGTGTATGGAAATCAAGATCATATGGAAACAAGTTTAATTGGGGAAATGCTTACCACTAACGATTTTTTAACCTTTGAAGATAAGTATTTAAGTGGGGGAGGTAAAAAAGGAAAAATTACGAAAATGGAAGGAACAAAAAACGGTCATACGGGTTTTGAAATTCCTGCTAAATTAGATAAAAAAATAGAAGAAGAAATTTATGATTTATCCAAAAGAGCTTTTCGAGCTTTAAATTTAAAAGGAGTTACACGATTTGATTTTTTAATTAATAAAGAAACAAAACAAGTCTATATTAATGAACCAAATACGATTCCTGGTTCACTTGCCTTTTTCTTTTTTACTAAAAAAGGAATTTCTTATGAACAACTATTAGATACTTTAATTACTTTAGCTATTAAAGAATATAAAGAAAATAAGAAAAAAATATCCAGTTTTGAATCAAATATTTTAAGTACTTATAATGGAAGTAAAGGTGTAAAAGGGAAAATGCATTATTAAATTTTCTCTTTTTTCCTTCTATATATGTAAAAAAAAGGTCAACTAGTGTACTTTGCTTGTCATATAAAAAGTATATAAAGAAGAAAATATGCATAAATTTACGATTTTTACTTGCTTTTCCCTTATTTTTTTGCTATTTTTAGTATGTAAGGCTAATAAGCCCTATAAAAAAGAAATTGGAGGTAGAAAATTATGTCTAAACAAGACGTAGTAGAAATGATTGCTACTAAAGCTGGTTTAACAAAAGCTGACGCAACTCGTGCTTTAGATGCTACTTTTGAAGCAATTACTGAAGGACTTAAAAAGGAAGGAAAAGTAACTTTCGTAGGATTTGGTACTTTCAGTGCTAAAAAAAGAGCTGCTCGTAATGGTATTAACCCATTAACTAAACAAGCAATTTCTATTCCTGCTAAAACTGTTGCATCATTTAAAGCAGGAAGCAAATTAAAAGATGCTATTAATTAATTAAAAAATGAAATAGTAAAAAAGTTAACACTTAGTTGTTAACTTTTTAAGTGTTAAAAAACGATTTTATGTTATACTATTTATAGATAGGATTGGTTGTATGCAAAAGAAAATAAAACTCTTATACTGTATTATTTTTTTATTTCTTTTTATTCCTTTCTTTTTTAATACATTTCATTATTTACGAATGGTTAGTATTGGGATTGGTCTATTTCTTTTACTCTTTACTTTTTATGTAGAAAAGAAAAACTTACTTAAACTTATTTTCTTTACTTTCTTTCTTCTTATCTTTTTATATGGACTTGATTTTATAAAAGTTTATTATGGACATTCTCAACCTATTTTTGCTCTTTCTAATACCTCTAATTCTAATTTTTCGACATACAATAGCTTTTTTTATCGTTTATATAATTGTAATGGAAATTCTATATTTGATTTTATGTATCAAAAAAATTATGTTTGTGATTTTCGTTTAGAAGAAAGAGATATTAATGCTTTTTTAAGTAATGAAAATTATAAAAAAGAAAAAAATCATTTTGTAACGATTAAAGGAAAAGTAAGTGAAATTATTGGTAATACTTCTTTATCTTTACAAGCTTATGAACAAGAAGAAAATCATTTAGTAGGGGAACTTACTTTTCTTAAAAATAAAACAGTAAAAGTAATGAATAACCATAATGATTTAAAATTATATGGTCAATATGAAATATATGATACAGTGTATATAACCGCTCGTATCGATGAAATTACAAATGATGAAATTCTTTTAGAAGATGCTTGGATTGTAAAAGCCCAAAATTTTGATCAATTTACTATTCAAACCATTGAATCCAAAAATTGTAAAAATGAAATTAAAGAAATATCAAATACAACAGATTATCATTATTATAGTACTTGTTTAGAAGATATTTATGTTCATTATGATGAAGATACAATTTATGATATTATTTTGGCTTTAGAAACAAAAAAACTAACCTTAGAAAAATGGATTTACGATGTTCAATATGATGAAAATGAAATAAGTCAACTTTATAAATTTCCAAAATATCGTTTATTAAAATGTAAAGAAAATAATAAGATTTTAATAGGAACTTCAAAATTAAATTTAAAAAATGATTTTTGTACAGTAGAAAATTGACAATTTAGAAATCTAAAAGTATACTTATGAAAGAGGTTAATATATGAAAAAAAGGGTTATAAGTGCAATAGTAATGATTCTAGTGGTTTTACCATTTTTGTTCTTTGGAAAACCATTGTTTTCTTTTGGTTGTGCAATTTTATCTGTTCTAGCTTTAGAAGAATTTTTGCATTTACCAAAGCATCATCAGTCTATTCCTATGGTAATGCAAATCATAAGTTCTATTTTATTAATTGTTCTTATATTTGTTGATTGTTTGCCATTTTCCTTTTTTTCAGGAATGCCTTATTCCATTTTAACCTTAGTTTTGTTCTGTTTATCTTTACCAAGTTTATGTTATACCAAAGAAAAATATCAAATGCATGATGCTTTTTATATGATGGGATGTCTTCTTCTTTTAGGATGCTTCTTTCATAATTTAATTTTTCTTTATGAAAAAAATATTTTCTATATTTTCTATTTTGCTTGTATAGCCATTACAACAGATTCTTTTGCTTATATTGTTGGTAAACTTTTTGGTAAACATAAATGTTGTCCTACAATTAGTCCTAATAAAACATGGGAAGGATGTATTGGTGGTTGTGTTTTTGGAGTTCTTCTATCGACTTTCTTTTACTTATATTTTGTAAATAGAAATATATTTCTTCCTAAAGTAATAGGAATAACTTTATTACTTTCCATTCTAGGACAATTTGGAGATTTCGTATTTAGTAAAATAAAAAGAGAAAATGACATAAAAGATTTTAGTAAGTTAATACCAGGACATGGAGGATTATTAGATCGAATAGATAGTTTAATCTTTATCGTTCTTGCTTATACTTTAATGTTTGGTACTATTTAAGGAGGAGATTTATATGTGGTTACTTACTTTAGTTGTCTTAATATTTATTTTAGGTATTATTATTTTAGTTCATGAATTTGGACATTTTATCTGGGCGAAAACATTTAAAGTTTTCATCTATGAGTTTTCTTTAGGAATGGGTCCAGTAATTCATACCCATAAAGGAAAAGATGGTATTTGTTATAACATTCGTGCTTTTCCTATTGGTGGGTTTGTATCTATGGCTGGAGAGGTTTATGAAGATGATGATAAAATTCCTAAAGAACAACTTATGTGTAATAAACCTTGGATTCAAAGACTTATTATTTTAATTGCAGGAGTTATGAATAATTTTATTTTAGCAATTGTCATTTTATTTTTCATGGCTTTATTTATGGGGAGTACAACAACAAAACCGATTGTAGGAACTGTTTTAGAAGGTTCTAGTGTTGCAGAGGCTGGATTAGAAGTAGGAGATGAAATTGTTAAATTAAATAATATTAAAACTGGATCTTGGGATAAATTACAAATTGCTTTGTATCGTAAAACAAATAGTGATACTTATCAATTTACAGTAAAAAAACAAAGTGGAGAAGAAAAAACAATTGATGTGACTCCTAAAAAAATAACAAATGAAGATGGTAGTGAAAGTCTTCAATTTGGTTTTGGTGTAGATACAACGATTCATAAAGGCTTTTTTGCTAGCATAGGTTATGCTTTTAGTAAATTTGGTAGTATCCTATCTTCTATGATGCTTACTATTACTAGTTTATTTACAGGAAAAATTTCTTTAAATGCTTTATCTGGACCAGTAGGTATATATAGTGTTATTGGAGATTCTATACAAGTTGGTATTTCTCAACTTATTTATATTGTTGCCTTTTTAAGTATTAATGTTGGTTTTATTAATATATTACCATTCCCAGCATTTGATGGTGGTCGAGTTTTATTTATGCTTATTGAAAAAATAAAAGGTAGTCCAGTCAATGCAAAAATTGAAAATGCATTCCATATGGTTGGATTTGTTCTTCTTATGATTTTAATGATTTATATTACTTTCCAAGATATATTAAAGTTTTTCTAAAGAGCAGTATTGCTCTTTTTTTCATCTTGTAAAGTACAACAAATTCGTGATAAAATAAATATAGAAAAATAGAGGAGGAAAAGAAAATGAAAAAGAAAAATAAAAACCTCCCAACTCTAGAGTCTAATCTGGGGGGGGGGTTATTTAGATAGTAAAATAAAACCTAGATTAGAAAAGAGGATAATAACGAGTATAGTAAGTATACTTATACTTGTACTAATAATCGGTATAAGTTATGCATACATAAAAAAAGATGTAAGACAAAAAACAATTAATGCAATTGGAACAAATTGTATAGAGATTCGTTTTGAAGAAGAAACGGATGCTATAAAATTAGTGAATGCTTATCCTATAACGGATGAAGCAGCAGAGGATTTAGATGCTTTTCAATTTGAAATTACCAATACTTGTGGAGTAGGTGTAGACTATAACATTGATTTAGAAATATTAGAAACTGAAAATAGAATGGAATCAAAAAATATAGCAACTAAAATAGATAAAGAAAATAAAA
>CANRCV010000019.1 GCA_947629205.1 uncultured Bacilli bacterium | reverse complement strand
CTTTAAGCGAAGCTTTAAGGGCTCCTTTACTCCGTAGAGCACATTCGGTATTAGCAATCGTTTCCAACTGTTATCCCGAACTTAAAGGCAGGTTACCCACGTGTTACTCACCCGTTTGCCACTAAGCGGAAATCCAAATCCAACTTTGTGCAAGCACTCCATCTTCATTGGGCCGCTTCGTTCGACTTGCATGTCTTAGGCATGCCGCCAGCGTTCATCCTGAGCCAGGATCAAACTCTCAATAAAAAAGATTTATAAAAATCTATTATTTCGTTTAATCTTAGCTACTCAAAATTGACTTTTTTACTTAGTTTTCAAAGATCATTTCCTGCGCTTTTTTCGTTCGCGCACTAGTAATATACCAAATCTTTTTTTGTGTGTCAACACTTTTTTAACTTTTTTCGACAATTTACATTTTTTTATGATTTTTTTGTGTAAAATGTAGTTCGATTTGGCATAATATTGTGTGGTTTTACTCACCAGCACGTTTTACATTTTACCCTATATTTTATGTAAATGCAATAAAAAAATGCTAGTTTTGTGCATTTTTTTTCAGTTCCATGTACTTTTCGTAATATTCTTGAATCTTTCTAGCATCAAACGGATATAAATTTTCCCTTTTTAAACCAATTAAAGTTTGTAATTCTTTTCTTAAAATCAAATCCAAATCATTACTATAATGCATAATACGCTTATGGTACTTGTATTCATTTCGATCTAAGATACGAAACCCTCCATCCGGAAATACTCTTAAATCTAAATCATAATCAATATATTTAATCATATGTCCATCTATAAGAAAAGGAGACGCAATATTACAATAATAAAATAAACCTTGTTCTTTTAATTGAGCAATGATATTAAACCAGCTTTTTCTATAAAAAATTAAAATGGCTATTTCATTGGTTCGATAGCTTCTTCCATCATTTTCGGTAATTTTTGTTTTATCATTCGCACAGACAAGACAATCTTCTGTTATTTCTATTACTTTTGCATCTTCGCAAACCCTATGGAGAATACCATTATGCTTATAACAATGTATAGTAAGATTATCTCCTACTTTTATATTGTCCATAATCTTTTCTCTCTTTCCAGAAAAATTATACACTATAACGTTAAAAATTACAAACAAAGAAAAAACTTTAGATTTCTTTGGCAAGTTCTAAAGCTTTTTCTAATTGCAAATCTTCATTAGGATTCGTATTATCTTGTTCAATTACATAATCCGGAATTAGTCCAATACCATCAATACATTCTTTTTTAGGTGTTAACCATTTTGCAGAGGTATATTTTACCATACTACCATCTTCTAAAGAATACGTTTGTTGCACCTTTCCTTTTCCATAACTTGTTGTTCCTACACTAACCGCTCCATACTCTTTTAACGCCGCTAGTAAAACCTCACTTGCAGAAGCACTTTCTTTATTTTGTAAAAGAATCACTTTATAGGTTTTATGTTCCTCTGTTTCATCTTGAAATTCTTCTGTTTTATCTTTTTCTTCTAAGTAATAAATTGTTTTTCCTTTTTCTAAAAACAAACTAGCAACCTCTTTTGCACTCGATAAATACCCACCTGTATTATCTCTTAAATCTAGTATTAAAGATTGCATTCCTTGACTTTCTAACGTATTTAAAGCATTTTGCATTTGTTCTTTTAACGTATTTGAAAACGTATCGATTTTAATATACCCCACTTGATTTTCTTTCATTTCATAAGAAATAGAAGAAAGATATAAGTTTTTTACCTCAACCGTATAATTTAAATTTTCAATTCCTCTACTAATCGTTAAAGTAACGGTTTCTCCAATAGAGGTATTACTAATAGCATCCGTAAGGAGTTTACGATGATCTTCTTCATCGGTTGGAAAAAAATTTCCATTTACAGCAATAATTCGATCATTTACTTGTAACCCTGCTTCCTTAGCAGGAGAATTTTCAATAAAATTAGCAATTGTATTATGGGAATCTATTTCAATTCCTATACCTTTGTATTCCCCTAAAAGTTTTTGAGCTAAAGCATCCGTTTCTTCTTTACTCATATAGGTAGAATAATCTTCATTTAAATAATTAAACATAGCATTAATGGCACTTTCAAGCATTCCTTTTTTATCGACATCTTCATAATATTCATCAATTAAAGAAGCATAAACATTTAAAAACTCTTTTAAAGATTCATCTTGACTTAAATCTTGATACGTAATATTTTTTGTTAAACGATTTTGATTATAAAGAATCATACCCGTTGTTAAACTAGTAACAAGAGAAGAAATGAAAATAATAAGAATGACTTCTTTTAAACTAAACCCTTTAGTATTTTCTTTAAACTCATTCATGTAATCACCTTCTACTCTTTATTAATCGTATCACATTTTCAAGGGTTTTAAAATCAATTTTCAAAAAATTGACAAGAAAAAAGTAAATCCTTTTTAAGATTTACTAGACTCCTAATTCTTTTTTTATTTCTTCTTCTCCTAAAAGCATTTTATTAACTTTCCCATTTTTTATTTTCAATAAAGTAAGATTACCCAATTTCAAATCTTCTATTTTGGTAAATGTTTTAGAAGCATTACTTTCTTCTTCTGCTACATATTCTTTATTTAAAGCATTATCTAAATCAAGAAAATAGATTTTTTGAGCATCTTCTTCTTCCATATATTTAGACATCATAGAATTATAATAAGCCATATTCGTATCCGTACTAGAATAAGCAATAACATAATACTCTTTTTCTGGACGATTTAATAAAGTTCCAACAATTAAAACAGAATCATTTACACTACCTGTTTGGTAAGGAATATCCGTATCTTTAAATAAATCTTTTGTAACAAAAGCCTTAGTAAAGAAATAAATTCCTATAACAATTAGTATCACCCCAAGTAAAACATATATAAATTTTTTAATCTCTTTTTGTTCTTCTGTAACATATTTTCTTTTCATTTTGCTTCACCTATCAATGATTATAGCAAAAAAAGAATAGAAAAACAAATTAACTTTTTTTAATTTCTTCTTCTATTTCCATTAAACGATTATACTTAGCAATTCGCTCTCCTCGAGACATAGAACCACACTTAATAAAATGAAGATTTAATCCAACAGCAAAGTCTGCTATAAATGTATCCAAAGTTTCCCCACTACGATGGGAAATAATAGTATTATAATTGTATTTTTTGGCCATTTGAATGGTTTGAATCATCTCACTAATCGTTCCAATTTGATTGGCTTTTAAAAGAATAGAATTGCCACTTTTTTCAACAATACCCTTTTTTAAATAAGTAGCATTTGTAACAAAATAATCATCCCCTACCAACATAATTTGATCTCCAATTAACTTAGTTAAGTAGGAAAAACTTTGAAAATCATCTTCAAAAAATGGATCTTCTATACTAATAATAGGATAATTCTTTACTAAATCCAAATAATACTTAATTAATTCTTCAACGGTATAATCTAATTGATCTAAATGGTAGGTATTCATTTCTTTATTATATAGTTCACTAGCTGCTACATCTAAGGCAATATAAACATCTTTTCCAGGGATATAATGACTTTTTACAATAGCTTCCATAATAAAATCTAAAGCTTCTTTATTTTCTTTTAAATTAGGAGCAAAACCACCCTCATCTCCTACAGTTGTACTTAAATTATGTTCCTTTAATAACTCTTTTAAAGTAGCAAAAATTTCTGCTGCACAACGCATTTTTTCTTTAAATCCTTTTATAACGGGTACAATCATAAATTCTTGAATATCTAAATTATTACTAGCATGTACACCCCCATTCATAATATTAATAAAAGGAATGGGTAAAGAAACTTTGCCATTGGTTAAATAACGATATAGTTCTTTATTCTCCGTTTTCGATAAGGCTTTAATCGTAGCTAAAGATACAGCAAGTATGGCATTGGCACCTAATCTGCTTTTATTAGGAGTTCCATCTAGATCAATTAGAAATTTATCAATATTAATTTGATTTAGTTCTCTTCCTATTAATTTAGGTCGAATAATATGATTTACATTAAAAACAGCAGCTAAAACACCCTTTCCATGAAAGCGGTTATTATCTTTATCTCTTAATTCTAAGGCTTCTCTACTCCCAGTAGATGCCCCACTTGGAATGGATGCAATTGCTACAATATTTTGATTCGTTGTTAATTGCACCTCTATGGTAGGATTCCCTCTAGAATCGAGTATCTCTCTTGCTAATATATCTTTAATCGTTGCCATTCGATCCACCTTCTTATTCTATATATAGTATAACGAAAGCAAGTCAAAATAGCAAATAAAAAAGAAGGATTTCTCCTACTTTAAGCCTTTCATAAATTTAGAACAACGTTTTTTAAATAAAACTAAGTCATTAAGATTTAAAACATTATATAAAACAATTACCATTCCAACGGTTTTAGTAATAATGATTGCTCGAAATGGATTAAACATAGCAATAAGACCTAATAGAACCATAGAAATAGATGAAACAAGAACTACTCGATAACTCGATTCCTCTATCTTTCTAAAACGATAAAAGTACATAAACTTAGATATTCCTTCAACAAATAACCAAAGGCCTAACAAGATATTTAAAAAGTTAATCATAGCTAATGGATTAAACATAATAAAAATTCCTAGTATAATACTTAATACTCCATAAAAAACATTGATTTTCCAAAAAGAAATATCTTTACGTTGTAAAAACATATACAAATATAAAATCCCATCGAATAAGAAAAAGATTCCTATTAATAACCCTGCTGTTTTATTTGTCATATCACTATTTAAAAAGATAATTAAACCTAAAATAGCAAAAACAACCGAATAAATCATTTCTTTTAAAATTGTTCTTTGAAATAGTTCTTCTATTTTTTTCAACTGCCATCATCCTTTACTACCCTAAGTATAGCATACTCTTCTTCTTTTTTAAATAGATTTGTTTTAAAAGAAAAAAAGAAATAGCTTTTTACTATTTCTCTACTTGACTACTGGTAGATACAATATTGGTATTATTTAAAGAGGTAGCAATGGATAATAACTCTTCATCACTTAAATCCGTTCCCGTTAAATAATATTCCATATTATTACTAGTCCAATGAATAGAATTTGCTTGTAGCGCTGCAACAGAATCATTCATTAAAAGAGGATCTCCATAAACAGGTATAATTTCAAATTCATTACTTACAGAAGCAAGTTCTTCCACCAAAACAAAGTTTTTATTACCACTATAAGTAAGAATAACTCGATCTCCCGTATCCGTATCTAAAACCTCTTTACTTGTTAAATACGTTTCACTCGGTATATATAAAGGATAGATAGCATCTTCTATACTACCCGTTTTTTCTTCTGTATTTTCACATTTCGTTTGATTTTCGTCACATTGATCTGTTGCACAACAATTTTGATTAATTAAATCATCCAAAACAAAGTCATCTTCATTAAGTCCTGCTTTTAAATCTAAAGATTTAACACTCATTCTAATTTTAACAACATCATCACTATTATAAACCTCTATTTTTTGTAAATTCATTCCTTTATCAAAAAAGATTTTTTCATAAACAAGTTCATTATTATTAGGATAATTGACTTTCGCTTTTAATACAAATTGATTTTCAATCTCTTCCATTGTTGTAGCATTATCATTTTTTACATCATTTAATAATGGTGTTAATAAATAAGATTGACTGGAATTACTTGGCCATTCACTTTGAAATTTAAAACTTTTATTTAAACTTGGTGTTACAACATACACTCCATCTTTATTCTTTAATATAATTTGTTCATGATTATTGGTTTGATTAACTAATGTAACTTTATAATAATCTTCTTTTAAGAAAGAAGCCTCTACACTATAGATGAAAGTATCTTCATTGTTCATAATTTCCATTGTTCCAGATAGAACATAAGATTTGGATTTATTTACCATCTCTTCAAAGTCATTTTTTACTTTTGATACATCTGTTTTACCACAACCAAATGTTAAAAAAAGTAATAAAAATGATAATATACTAATTTTTTTCACTTAACCACTTTCCTTTTCTACTTAAATATATTTTTAATTCATTAAAATATTCATGAATAATGTAGAAAAATGTGTTCATAATAAGAATAAAGGTGAGTGATAAAATGGAAACAATTCATAAAATATGTCTAGTTTTTACCATTGTAGGTGCACTAAACTGGGGATTAATCGGGTTCTTCGATTTTAACTTAGTAGAAGCCTTATTTATGGAAAATGCTGTAATTACTAGAATAGTTTATAGTCTTGTTGGAATCTGTGGATTAATTAATATAGGATTATTATTTAATCATATTACAACAGATCCTGTTAAATAAAATATCCTATTAAAGGATATTTTTATTTGGAAAGAGAGGGAGAAAGGACAATACGGAAAGTAGAAAAGTAACTTGGTTCACCATTATAAGGATATAAAGCAAAAATTCCTTTTCTGGTTTCATTATTTTCATCGGACCCTCTTCCAAAAAATGGAAGACCAGCATTTATATAAGCTCCAAAATCACCATACCAACCTAAAGTTTCGGCGGTTGCATCACCAAGAATTCTTCCTGATACATCTTGAGTTGATGCATAAACATCATAATATTTTGAATAGTCAATTTCACTATCGTTTTTAAATAAAGTATCATTCATTGTAAAACCACTATAACCTAAAATATACCCAGCACTTGATCCGTTTTTCATAAAAGCAGCTGTATATTCCCAATTACCTCCACTCATATCATAGATTCCTGTATAATTTCCAGTTGTACTTGCTCGAGATACAATAGAGCTATTAAAATAATCACTATTATTTGTATAACCAGTTAAAAAATTAACATTGGTATTTGGTAGCAGTTCACTGCATTTTGATTCAGTACAAGTTCCATACTTGGAATGGGATAGATATGCAACAGCACCCCACTCCGTATTCTTCATTAAATGACTATCTAAATTTCTTTTATAATTATAACTATTATAAAATTTATTATATAAACTAATGAGTCTCCAACAATATCGATTTGGTTTAACAATGATTTTGCTTACATTCAACTCATTATGAGAATTTCCATAAATACTACTAGCATCTTTATAACCTGTCTCAAATTTACCTACCCACATTCCTTTGCTTCCTGAAAAAGATATAAAAGCGGGATGAGTCATCCAATCTCCAACATTACAATTTCCATTAGATCCACTTTCTGGAGCTACACATTCATTCTCTATTTTATCTTGGGTATTATAAGTTCCAAATTTTATTTCGAACTCTTTTTCATTTCCTGCTGTGCTTTGCGTTAATGTTTGAATTCGATATTGATACTTTGGTATCCATACAAAATAACTTTCGATGTCAGTTTCTTCTATTGTTGCACCATCTTGATATTTTTTTTCTTTTCCACTATCTGTTAATATGACTGCATTTGCCCATTCTTTATTCGAATAATCGTACCACTTGTCTTCTATATTGGCTTTGGTAACCGTTCCATTTTCTAAATTAATATGAATAGGTACTAAATCTTCCGTCAAAACCGGATCTGTTCCATTTAATAGTTTTTCTTTATAAACTTTACTAAAATCAGGTACCACAGCTTTTATAACATCAAAAGATTTCCCTGTTTTATACATAGCAAAAGTGTGGTATAAAGTTATACCACCAATAATTAAAATAATTCCTATAATTGTACTAATTAAAATTTGTTTTTGTTTTTTGTTTTTAATAAACTTTTCTAATCTAGGTTTTTGTTTATATAATATACCCCCCCCCAGATTAGGTTCTAGAGTTGGGAGGTCTTTATTTTTCTTCATTTTTTATTCCTCCTACTATATTTTTATTATAAATGATTTTAAAAGAAAAAGAAAGAGCTTTCATTCTTCCTTTTCCTAATTTATTGTTGTTTTACAATTTCAATTTTTACTTTACTTGAAGGAACATAGGTAACTCTTGGATCATCACCTTCAATATATAGATCTACCTCATAGTTTCCAGTACTATATCCTGCTAAATCAACATAAGCTGATATATTTTCTTCAGTAATAGCATTAATAACAGATTCTACACCTTTAACTTGTAAAGTAATTTCTCCATTTCCAGGAGGGAAATTCACGGATAAACTATTATCTAAGTTTTTACTATGAATATCACTAACGGTAATGGTTTTTTGTTTTTCATCACCAAATTTTAAATTAATTTTAGCACTTGTTTCACTAATATAACGAACACCAGTTGGTTTTGTTATCGTCACATTTCTAGTAACTGTATCATTGCTTCCTCCTAAACCAGTGACATCAATCGTTACTGGAATATTTGTTATAGAATCAATAACACTTTTTTCTCCATAAATATCAACTGTATAGGTACTCGTTCCATTAATACTTACCTCAGCAATTGATTTTCCAGTAGCTAAATCTCCTGTTGTCGTAATTTTAATTGGTACAGTTGCTTTATAAGAATCTAGAGTAATACTAGCTGATACAGTAGATGGAACAATTTCTACATTGTTTAGTAAATTTCCATTTGTATCATAAGCAACAAGAGGAATATTATCCATATCATATGTACCAGCATCGGCATATTTAGAATTACTTAAATCAACTAAAGCCTTTACAGTAGCAATTTTATTTAAAGCATCTTCCGATCCTTTAACCACTACCTCACTTTTAGCAAGTTCTACAGATTCAACACTTAATTTTTCATTTAATTTATTTTCATTTAATAACTCATAAGAAACAGCAAATAATTTACTTACTTTGTTTTTAATAGTTACATTTACATATGTTGGATCAATTTTATATTTAATAGAATCAACGGTTTGATTATAAGTTAATTTAACACGATAACTAGAATTACTTGGTTTATAATCTGTTAAATCTAAAATAACCTCATGTCCTCCTAATTGTTTTGCTAAATAAATAGCACTTTTATTTCCTGTTAAAATAATATCAACACTATCTACTAATCCTTCTACTACATAAGCCTCTTCATTATATAAAACTTTTACTGGTTGATTGGCAATGACCTCTGCTTCATTTTGGACTAAGTTAATGACCTCACGATCGACTAAGAAAAACATAGCAATAGCAAAGATAAGAGAAAGATATAAAAGAATATTTGGTCGATTTAATATCTTTTCTATTTTATTAGAATTGGTTTTTAATTTACTTGTTAACATATAAATGAAACGACTGATAGGAGTAATTACTATTTTATCAATTAAATGATAAATACCTAAAAAGAAAGCAACAATAAAATTTCTTTTTTGTTTTTTTTCTGTTCTTTTTTTATTCTTCATCTTCTTCTACCTCCGTTTCTTCATCGATATCGGCTTCGTAGAAAACCTCTGTTTTTGGTTTTAATTCATCAATTAGTTTTAAACGGAACTCATCTAATGTCAAATTGTATTCTAAATCTCCATCACAAGCAATACTTAATTTTCCTGTTTCTTCGGATACTACTAAAGCCACTGCATCACTTTCTTCCGCAATTCCTAAAGCAGCACGGTGTCTTGTACCTAAACGTTTATTTACATTAGGATTCATACTGGTTTTAAAGACACTACCAGCACAAGTAATACGATTTCCTTGAATAATAACTCCACCATCATGTAATGGTGAATTTGGGAAGAATAAATTTCCTAAAAGTTCACTTGAAACATCCGCATAAATTTTTGTTGCTGGTTCAATATATTCTTGTAAAGAAATATCTCTTTCAATAACAATTAAAGCCCCAATACGATTTCTTTTTAAGTATTCCACAGCTTCCATAATTTCACAAACCATTTTTTCTCTTTCATCACCAGTAAGGGTTTTATGTCTACCTAATAATTGCGTTCTTCCAATACTTTCTAATACACTACGAATTTCTGGTTGAAAGATAATGATGATAGCAAGTGGTCCCCATTCAAAAATATATTCTAGGATAATACCTACCGTATATAAATTGAAAAGTTTACTAATGATTTCAATAAATAAAATCAAAAGAACCCCTTTAACAATTAAAATCATTTTTACATTATTTTTTATATTTTTTAAAATATAATAAAATAGTAACCACACAACACATATGTCTAACACTTTTGTTGTTAAAGACCATAAGGCTTGTAATGACATTTTAATCAACTCCTGTATGTTAAACATTATAACAAAGTTTCATAAAAATTTCCATAGCAATTAAAAAAACTCATAAATTATTTATGAGCTTTTCTTTTTAAAGCAACTAATCTTACTACGGTAGCTAAAGCTAAAGTACAAGTAACAAGTTCTGCAACTAAAACGCTTTTCTTTTTACTTTCTATTTCTTGTTCTTGCGTTTTTATGGTATTTGTCTTTTTCTCTTCTGTTGTTTTTTCTTCTGTATTTGTATTATTTTGTTCTGTCGTTGTTGTATTTTCTTCATTTGTAGTTGTATTGGTATTAGTTGTACTTGCATTTTCTAAAGTATTTGAATTATTCGTAGTAGTGTTGTTATTATTTGTTGTATTTGTTTTATTAGTACTACTATTATTAGTTGTTGAAGAGGTAGTAGAATGACTATTTTGTTGATTATTATTACTATTACCACTATGGTTATTATTTTCATTTTTGTTTTCTTCTTCTGGTTTTGCAACAATCCAATCAACATTTGCTGTCGTTGTACTAATATTTCCAGCTTCATCTTGGTAAGTAAATTCAAATGAACCATTTTTTTCAAAGGTATAAGTAAATTTACCATCATTATTTAAAACTTTTAATTTTTCTCCAGCTTCTGGCATTAATGTAGCAACGACTTTATCATAAGTTTGTTTTTCTACACTATAAGTAATACTAGCAAATGGAACTTTTTTATCAATCCAATTAACAGTTGCTGTTATTTTTCCTTCATTTCCTGCTAAGTCTTCATATTCAAATACAAAGGAATGATTATCAGTGAAAGTATGAATATGTGGATACAATTCATAATATTCATTTTTGTATTCTCCATTTTCATCTGGAGTCATCATAATAACATTTCCATCTTGATCATATTGTACGGGAACACCTGTATGAACTTTTATTGGTTCATTTGACTCTAAAACCGCCGTAACATCTTGATTTGTTGGAGTTGTTTTATTGTATTTGATGGTTACCTCAGGAGGTGTTCTATCAATATTATCTACCGTTACTTTTTCATAATAATATTTTTCCGTTTCTTCATCTGTCATACGATATTGATAATAAATTGTACCATTATTTACGAAAGTATAAGAATGCATTCTTTCTTTTACTAATTCATCAATGGAAACTTCATTTTCTTCCTCTAAGTCAATAGCTGCTAATTCTGTTTCTTTAGAATTTTGTTCTTCTAATTCTTTTTCAATTTGTTCTTTGGCCATCTCTTTGGTTAAGAAACAATTTGTACCAGAATTATCATGACATAAAGCTGTAACCTCAATATTATCTTCTAAATTAATAGCACGCGTTACAACATTTTCCTTGGTTGGATTAATGTTACTATACGCAATATCAATAGATGGTTCTACTGGAATAGAGGCATCTTGATAGAAATTAAACATTGATGCGACCATAAAGCTTAAATTACTATTTAATGGATTGGTTTTTATTCCCGTAATTTTAATATAACGAGCATAGATAGAATCTTGTCCCTCTCCTAAGTAATCAGAGAAATCGGCATGTCTCCAATCTAACGCTGTTTTGTATTTAGGATCTTCCCAATTTACATTAATTTCTTTGGTCCAATCCGTACCATTTTCACTAAATTCAATCTTAGCTTGCCAAATTAAACCATTTCCTCTATTATGATCTTGTGGACTTGGTACATAATCTAATGCAGACAACCAATAATTACGATTTAATTTAATAACGATAAATTTATCTTTATCACTACCATTCCAAGCAGAATGCCAGTTCGTATTTAAATTACCATCAATGGCATTGGTTGCATATCTTTGTTGTCCAGTTGCTTCCGTAGAAACATTTTCAATAGAATATTTTGATATTGGAATATATTGATGTTTTTTATCTTCACTATTTGGACTAAATTCTAATGTAGTTGAGTCACTTTTTAAATTTACCCCTGTTGCTCTTGTTCTAACCTCAATTTTCTTAGTACCTGTTAAAGTAGGAGAAGCATCATTATAAGAAACCCAAGCGGCATCAGGATGATGACCACTCTCATCTTCTATAATACGCCATTCCATTCCCATATTCGTTCCCATAACACGGTTTTCTAAATCATTAGCATACAATTGAACTGCAGCAGGTTTTTGAATATCTATTTTATATAAGTTAACATTCGAATAATTTACCCCAACAACATGTACATAAATATCTGTATCTTGTGTAATTTTACTAATTTCATTGGCATCAAGAGTTTTACTTGATTGTGTTAATACCTCATTCCAATGTTTTTTGTCTGCTACAGAAGAATTTGGATCTGTTGGAATACAAGCATCTCCATCTAAACAGTAATCCCAACGAGCATTCTTATAATTTTCAGATAAAACAATTGAATTTGCATTTTCTCCATCAAATGAGAAAGTAGCTAAAGAAGAATCAACTTTATTTAATAAGTAATTGGATTCAACACGTATAGCATATGCTTGAATATGTTTACTATCTTCAAGTTTCGTAACAGATTCTAAAGTTGATGTTCTTAATTGAATAATTTGATAACGAATATTAACATTACTTTCCGTAACTTTATCTAATATTTCTTCACTTAAATGATACATTGGTAATGGATAATATTTTAAATTTTCAAAAATACGTTTTGCAAGTTCTAAATACTCTTCATCCGTTTTATTTAAATTTTTATATTCTTCAATAATACCATCCCAAGCATCAATATTGATAGATAATTTTTCTACTGCTTTTTCATAAATTTGAAGTTTCTTTTCATGATTATTTTCTAATGCAGCCGTTAAGTAAATTAAACGAGAATCTTCATAATTTGGATAATCATTTAAAGCTGCTTGAGCAAGAAGAACATAATTTACAACTCCTTCTGTTACAGCTGTTGTTTTTAAGTAATCTTGATCTCCCCAACCTAAAGGCATATGAACTTCTAATTTTTCAGTTTTATTAGAATTTGACCAATTGGATACGTCATTATCAATTGCCCAGTATCCTAAACCATCAGCATTTTCTCTCCAATAAATGATAGCAGCATGTCCAGGTTGATTGATAACAGATGATGGTGTCCCATGTACACCACGAATATTAGAACCAATTTTCGAAATACCTCCACAAACAGCACCATGTTCAATATTCATCCATAATTTTTCTACACCTGTTTTATACGTAATATGATATTTTGAATAAAATTGATCATATTTAGCATCCCATTGAGCTAAATAAGCAGGATCATAATAAGTAGGATTAGAATAATCTGGCCATATATATTTCATATAATGGTGTGGTTGTAACCACTCTTCTTCTTTTCCAGCCCCTGCTGCTGTAATTCTTTTTTGCGTATATTCATTTAACCAAAGAATTTCTTCATCATCAATAATATTATTCATGACATAACGCATTTCTTCAATTTCTAAACCTTCAAACCATTTTGTTTGATCTTGGGTATTAGATACTTTAAATTTATCATTATTGTATAAATCTTTATAAATTTTATATCTTGTAACTGCATTGGATTGATTTTCAGGTACATTAGGATTCATCCATAAAGCAACTTTTGTTGAATGAGTTAAAGATAAAGTAATGGCCATCTTTTTATAAAGATTACCCATTGTTGTTCTTTTATACTTTGTTTCATTTGTATTTTTAAAATCATCAATTAATTTTGTACCATCATCAAAAGTAGTATTTAATAACTCTTTTAAAACAAGTAAAGAATTATAGTAAGAACCATCTGGTTTTCCACCCATAATATACATACGAAGATTTTCAACATCATTGGTTAACCATTCCCAAGTTGCTCTATTTTCAGCACTTTCACTTAGAAAACGTTTTAAACCATATTCTCCAAATTCTTTTACTAAATATCTTTGTAAAACAAGTTTTTCATACTCTGGATTCTCTGTAATTTCAGCATTTTTAAATTTTTCATTAATTTCTTTATCATATTGCGCTAATGATTTTACATCATAATCATATTCTTTATAGCCTTCTTTAATTAATTTGGCATCTGCATAGACAGAGTGATCACTACCATTTCCACCACAATCATCTGCATATAATTTTAAATAACGATAATTTTTAATTTCGACTTGAACAAAATCAGCGTTATCTGTTCCTTTTTTTAAATCACTTTCCCATTTTGGTATCCAAGTTTGACCATCATTAGAAACAGAAATTGTAAATCGAACACCATTACTATTGTTATAAGCCGTTTTATTTAACCCTACAAAAGCTGTAAAGTAATCATATTCACTATAATTTTGTAAATCATAAACAAGCCATGACTTAGCATGTGCCCAAATACCTCTATCAAATTCCCATTCAGCATCTTCATAATGCACAGTAAGTTTTGTACCATCTGCAGCTTTATCTATTTCAAAATTATTCCAACCAGAATGAGATTGATTTGCAATATAATTAATATCCGTTAAATAAATAAAATCACTATTTGCTCTTTCATTACTCATTTTCGTAATAGGTAAATTTGCATAATTTTGATTTTGTGTTAATTCTGCATATTGCTTTGCATCCGTTGTTACTCCCCTATTATTTAAAAAGGTATGTGGTATGGCTGTAACCATAAAGGTTAAAAATAAACCACTTAATAAAGCCCCTTGTAAATTTTCTTTTAATCTTTGCATAGAAACCCTCCTTTTTATTGAGACTATATTATAAATGATTTTTTGAAAAAAGAAAAGCCCTAAATTTATAATCTTTTCTTATTTTAATTGTAACAATTTTTTTCCTATTTTTTGTATTTTTTTATTCTATTTTACTTTATTTGACATTTTAAATTTTTATTCATATTATTTTATGAAAGAAAAAGACTTGTGCTACTAAAAAACGCCTAAAAAAAGGAATTAATTTAATTCCACATTATGATAAATATCTGTAACATCTTCTACATCTTCTAAAAAACGAATAAGTTTTTGAAATTCTTCTAATTCTTCATTAGCAAGTGTTACCTTATCTTTG
The DNA here is from genome assembly GCA_947629205.1 of uncultured Bacilli bacterium. Taxonomy (GTDB): domain Bacteria; phylum Bacillota_I; class Bacilli_A; order RF39; family UBA660; genus MGBC108787. Next base: position 4,109 of record CANRCV010000019.1, on the reverse strand, counting down.
GCATAATAACCAGTTTCATCCACTAAATAATCAATATTTGGTTCTATTGTTTCTAAAACATCCTTTAATTTATGTTGATAATTAGGTGGACATGTAATGATTAGAGTACCCTCTTCATTTTCAAAATCAATAATATCAATTCCTTGTTCTAAAAGGGTATTAAAAATTTCTTCTTCTTTATCACTTTTAAAACGTACAAGAGTTAAATAATCATAATTATAAGAAACAGAATTCGTAACTCCTAAACTTTTATGTACTTTATTAAATGCTGTTCTAACCTCTGCTACTGTACGATTTACATTATCCGTCATTGTACGAATAATTAAAGTAGAAGCCCCTGGTCCAAATCCTTCATATAAAATAACTTGATAGTCTTCTGCTCCTGTTTTTTTAGCTTTTTCAATAGCACGATTAATCACATCACTTGGTACTTGCTCTTTTTTGGCTTTTTCAATCAATCTTCTTAAATTTAAATTACCATTAGGATCTGTTCCACCGTTTTTGGCGGTTTGATAAATTTCTTTAGCAAAACTTGAATAGAGTTTGGCTTTTTGTGCCCCTGTTTTTGCTTTACTCGCTGCAATATTTGGAAATCTTCCCATAATATCCCTCCATCTTCTTTATCATATCATAAAAATTTCAATTGCGTTATAAATTTCCATACAAAATGCGTAAGATTATGCTCTTTTTTTATTTCTTTTATGACTTTTTCAGGTCGATATACTTGATAAATTTTTTTATCTTTTCTTTGTAAATAGTATTCTAAAGCTTTTAGAACTACCTCTTTATTGGTTTTGGAATGAAAAAAACCTTTTAAACGAAATAACTCTTTTCGATCTATTTGGTGAACCAAACGATTGTAATAAAAAGAAGGTCTTCTTTTAAAATAATATGCAAAACCATCCAATTTCTTTAATGTTTTTAAGGTATCATAATACCCCATTTTAATATTATCATTAATATTTTTAGAATCATAAATCAATACTCCACCTAAATTCCTAGTTGGTGTAATTCTAATCATTTCTACCTCTTTTTTCGGTTTACGATTGATATTGATTAAAGGATTTAACTCTACCACATATATTTTTTTCATTCCTTTTTCAATCAACATATTAATCGGTGTATTGTCATAGAATCCGCCATCTAAATAATAGTGATCATCTACTTTTTTTTCCATTTTAAAAAGAGGAAGATAACAGCTAGCTAATATATAATCTTTTATTTTATCTGGATGCATATCTTTTTTAAAAATATATAGAGGTTTAAAATCATTTAAACGGATGGTACAAACACCAAAATCAATAGAACTTTTTAAAAGTTGATTGGTATCCAAATAAGTATCTAAAACTTGTTCTAATTGATGCATTTCAATTCCTCTTGTTTTTATAATTTTTAAAGCATTTTTAATTCCTAATTTGAAAAAATCTAAATCATACTCTTTATTAATTTTTTTACGAATATATTCTTTATCAAAACCTAAAATTTCTCCAATAGAAGCATTTTGCCAAAACTTTAATAATTCTTTTTCTTTTTTACTAGCAAGCATTGCTCCATTAAAAGCTCCAATTGAGGTCCCACAAATAGCAGAAAAATGAATATGACATTTTTTGAAAGCAAAATAAGCCCCAATTTGATAAGAACCTCTAGCACCTCCCCCTTGTAAAACTAGTCCATTCATAATTACACTCCCTTAAAATAATGATAGAAGAATAGAAAATACAAGGCCAAAACCAAGACCATATTTTATTTCTTTTACTTTAAAATTTGTTTTAATTTCTGGTAAAATTTCTAAAAAAACAATATACACTAACATTCCCAATGTCATAGAAAGTAAAAGGCCATTAATCATTTTATTTAATTCTTTTCCTATTAACAGTAATAAAAAGGCTCCAAAACTGGAAGAAAAAGCCAGTAGAATAAAAAGAATTGCTTTTGTTTTAGAACTTTTCTTTTTTGCTTCTAAACTCATCATCATTTCCATTCCTAAAGGAAGATTATGAAAACCTACGGATAAAGCCATAATAAATCCTACTTTAAAATCATTTAAGCCCGTAATATAAATAGAAATTCCTTCTAACATATTATGAATAATTAAAGAAATAGAGGTAATAAAACCAATATGAAATAAATGCAATTCATGTTCTTTCCTATTATCATCTTTTTCTTTATGATCATGATGATGTTCAGGAATAAAAAAATCAAAAAGTTTTAAAAGCAAAAAACCAAGACCAAAAGAAACAAGAAAGAAAAAGATAAAATTTTTGATTTCCAAAGATTGAAAACTATCTATAATTTCTGGAATTAAATCAAATCCCATTAAAAAGAAAAGTAAAACAAAAATGAATCCAGTTGTAAATAAAATTAATTGATCCTTCTTTTTAAAAAATTTAGGTACAAAAAATCCAATAAAGAAAAAAAGACCAACGAGAATTGTTAAGATAAATGCATTCACTTTCATATTTTTTCACCCTTTTATTTTTTTCTATAGAAAAAGTACTTTACAGTACTTTCTTAATTTTTAATCTTTTAAAGCAGATACCGGAACCGCTTCTAAATAAAGTTTTCCTTGGAAACTACCTTCTGTTAATTCAATTTGATTAGCATTTGGATTATTTAATAAATATAGTCGAAAGATAAAGGTTTGTTCTTTTTTTTGTGGTAAAGAAATACTATTACTATTTAATTTTAAATTTTCAGCTTCTACAACGGCTTTTGCATCATCCTCTGTTGGAACTGTTGCAGTCGTACCTGTTTTGTCTGTTAATTTATCAAATGTATCACTTGCAATTTTTTTATAATGTTCTCCATCAATTGTTGTTGTATCTTCTCCAGTTTCATCTACTTTTTGTAAAAGTTCCCAATGAAAATCACTTGATTTTAAATTTTTAGAAATTTTTATTTCTTTTAAGTAAATATCCATTAAACCATCAACATTTGTTTCACTATCACTTGTTACTGTAAACGTTAACTTATCTGCTTTCGTATTTAAATCAGTTTCATTTAATAAAACCATTTTTGTATTTACAATTGCATTTCCAGTTGTATCCAAACTACTTGAAATATTAAATTTTCCAGAAGTAGCTGTTGTCGTTGTTGGATTTTCTTCTTTTGTATTCGTATAATACGCATAAGAAGCACTAAAAACTAAAACCATTAATGCAATGACTAATATCAGTATTTTTACAGTTTCTATTTTCTTTTTTGATTTATCCATCACAATCACCTATTCTTCTTCTATTTTATCAAAGATAAAAAGATTATACAATCTTTTTTATTGGTTATTTGCTTCTAATTTAACAATAAATAACTTATTATTTTCTTTTGTTAAAGTTAATTTCACATTTTCATCATAACCTAAATCTTTTTCATATTGAATAGTTGCCGTAATGAAATAGCCTTCTAAAGAATCGTTATTTTTTTTATAAGTCGTATTTTCAATACTTTCTATTTCAACCATTTTCACAATAGGTAATTCTTGTTTTCTGGTATTAGTAGAATTATCTAAAATTAATTTATATAAGGTATCCATAGCTTTATTTTGAAATTTTTCTTTTTCTTCTGGATAGATAAAATCTAAAGATCCTACATCATATTTACTTATCTTATTATCTAGAGTATAGAAATCCGTTAAGAATAAAATGGATAAATATTTGGCATATTCTTCATAATTTAGTTCATCACTTTCTAAAATTTCTTTTAAATGCATAAATGTTTCTTTGTAATAAGAAGTATCACGATCTTCAAGATTATAACCATAAGAACTAATGGTATCCAATACCTCTATAGGATTTGAAGATGAATTGTTTTTATTTTTGATTACAAAGAAAATAAGAATACCAATAATAACTACAATAAAAACGATACTACAAATGATAAAGATTTTCTTTTTACTTTTTTTATTCATTTTAAACACGTTCTTTCTATGCTTAAACATTATATCATTATTTTGTATTTTTTTAAATTAGAGATTGCATTTTTTTAAAACTTTTGTTATGATTTAGACACGCAGGTGTAGTACAATGGTTAGTATACGACCTTGCCAAGGCCTTTGGTAGAGGTCAAATTTAAAGCCATTGGACTTTGATATATAAAGGGTTTATGAGGTAAGG
>CANRCV010000018.1 GCA_947629205.1 uncultured Bacilli bacterium | reverse complement strand
TATTAAATAATCATAAACCTAGATTAGAAAGATATATCAAAAATAAAAAACAAAAACAAATTTTAATAGGAACAATTGTAGGACTTGTAGTATTAATTGGTGGTATAACTTTATACCATACTTTTGCTATGTATAAAGTTGAAAAAAGTTATAATGTCATTCAAGGGAAAGTACCTGATTTTAAAATAGCTGATATTCAACTTGCGATTACTTTAGATGGAAAAGAAGTAGATGCTATTCCACAAAAAGTAGACGGAACCAATTATCTAGTAACTGTTACATGTGATACAGGAGAAGGTTCTTGGAACTATAGTAAATGGCAAGTAGAGGTAAAGGACTTTAAAAAAGGAACTAAATGTAATGTTGCATTTACGAAAACAGATGAAGAAATACCTGGTACTAATAATGGTGATATTGAGATTTTTGGAACTTTTACTGGGAATAGCGGGACACAATATTATACAACAAACATTTCTAATTTAGATGCAACGAAAAAATATATGTTTATAGTTACACCTTTGTGTGGAATATATTCTGCACCATCCGTGACAAATATAAGTGAAGGTGGTAGTTATCAAACATTAACAGCTACTGGGTTTTTAGTTGGATCTTATAAACCCGGTATTTTTCAAATTGAAAATGCAACAAGTATACAATTTCAAACTCGTGAGTTGTGTGATAATGCTGGTATTCATACTTTTTATTGGGTAATTGATTAATTAAAAAAATCTAGAATTCATTTTGCTAGATTTTTTATATTCTATATTTCTTTTCGATCTATGTTTTCTGTTGTTAATATTTCTTTTGTTTTTTCATTTTGAAATAATATTTTATATCCACAACTATTAGCAATCTTTTCTAATGTATCAAAAGATGGTTCGCGATATCCACTTTCATAACCACTTAATGTTGTATTGGCAATATTACAAACTTTAGCTAAAGCCTTTTGAGGCAGATTTGCTTTTTTACGCATGGTTTTTATAATTTTACTAATCATTAAAATCACCTAAATAGATTTTCTCATTATGCGTACTATTTTTCTTGACAATACGCGAAACGCGTAATAATATTTAAGTATAATAAGTCATTAATATAGGCTGGTGAGAAAATGAAATTAGAAAGATTTATTAAAAATAAAAAACAAAAACAAATTTTAATAGGAACAATTGTAGGACTTGTAGTATTAATTGGTGGTATAACTTTATACCATACTTTTGCATTGTATGAAAATAATAAAACATATAATGTTATCAAAGGAAAAGTACCAGATTTTAAAAAAGCTGATATACAACTTGCAATTACTTTAGATGGAAAAGAAACAGATACTATTCCAGAAAAAGAAGATGGGACAAATTATCTAGTAAATGTTACATGTGATACAGGAACAGGTGTTTGGAACTATAGTAAATGGCAAGTAGAGGTGAGTGGTTTTAAAAAAGGAACTAAATGTAATGTTGCATTTACAAAAACAGATGAAGAAATACCAGATATTAATAATGGTGATATTGAGATATTTGCACATGGAACCAGTCCTCAAGGGAGTCAATATTATACTACAAATGTTACTAATTTGGATGTAACAAAAAAATATATGTTTATAGTTGTTCCTTTATGTGGAACATATTCTGCCCCATCCGTTACAAGTATAAGTGATGGGGGTAATTATAAAAAGTTAACTGTCAATGGAGTATTTCCTGAACAAGCCTCTAGTGTTTTTCAAGTTGAAAATGCAACAAGTATACAATTTCAAACTCGTGAGTTATGTAATAACTCCGGTGTTCAAACCTTTTATTGGATAATTGATTAATTTATGGCATAAAAAAAGTATTACCGGTTTTAAAAGAAAAAATTGTTTGGAATGTGAATGTATATTCGTAGGGTGCGTTGCAAATAAATAGTAGGATATAGTTATCTCCGGTAATACGAGTTGTTATTATATAGATTAAAAATTATTTTGCAATAGATTCGACAAAACTAGACAAAACATTTTTTCATAACCCTTTTCTTTTTTCATACGCTTTAGTAAGGAGCGTGGTAGAAATGGATAAAGAAATGGATCAAATTTTACTTGGTGGACATGAACTGAAAGTAATTGATCGTAGAGAAATATCATTAACCGGAATAAAAAAAATAACCAGTTTTGATAATGAAGAATTTTTAATGGAAAGTAATATGGGAATCATTTTATTAAAAGGAAATAATTTGGAAATATTAAAGTTAGATACACATGATGGGAATGTAAAAATTAAAGGAAAAATTATTAGTTTTACTTATTTAGATGGAGAAGGAAAACAAGATAAAGAAAGTTTTTTTGCAAAGTTATTTAAATAATGACAACCAAATTACAACTACTTTCTTTTTTAGTTTCCTTTCTCTTTGGAATTTTCTTTTATTTTACAAGTTTGTTAAATTATAAATTGATTCATAAACATTCTGTATTATTAAAATATGGTATTACTTTTATTTATAGTGTAATTTTATCTTTACTCTATATTTTAATTATGTTTAAAGTTAATTATGGAGTTATTCACATTTATTTTATTGGTATGTTGTTTTTAGGTTTTCTATTTGCATGGAAATACTGTCAAAAATTTAAAAAAATTTGTCAAGTTAAGAAGAATAAATTGAAAGAGTAATTTTTAAGTGCTATAATTTTTTTTAGAATAGGAAGAAAAGAAATGAAAAAAAGGGTTACTAAAAAAACAAAAAGACGCCTTACATGTTTATCCGGAATCATTCTATTATTAGTAGTAATGATTATTTCTAGTGTGTTTAAAGATCTATGCCAAGTTGTGAAAAATAAAAATGAAATTGCTATTCTTACTAATAAATATACAAATTTATTACATGATGAAGAATCTCTTCAATCCGAAATTACAAAATTACAAGATAGTGATTATGTAGCAAGATATGCAAGAGAAAAGTATTTATATTCAAGACCTAATGAAGTGATTATTAAATTACCAGAAGAGGAGTAAAAAACTCTTTTTTTTATTTTACTTTTTTTGTATAATAAAACCTAAGTTGGTGGGTTTATGAAAAAGTTATTGGAATTACAAAATGTAAATTTTATCAGTCAAAAGAAAAATATTTTATCTAATATTTCTTTTACTTTATATGAAGGAATGAATACATTTATTTGTGGGAACGCGGCATCTGGTAAAACGACTCTTTTAAAAGCAATAGCTGGACAAATAAAATATAAAGGTCATATTGAGAAAAAAAATGTTTTTGTTTTATTGGATGAAAATAACTTTGCAAAAGATACGGTAGAAGAAGAGATAAACTATAAAGAATTAAAGGAAGAAAAGCAAAAGGTAGTAAATCGTTTTATAACAAAAACTGTATTAAAAAAAAGAATAGAGGATTTAACTAAGGAAGAAAGTATTTTAGTAAAATTTGTACTTGCTTTTTTAAAACAACCAACCCTTTTGTGTATTGATAACTTATTTCGTTTTTTATCTTTAAAAAATATTCAAAAAATAAAAATGTATTTAAAAAAGAAAAAAATTACTTATGTTGTTGTTTCAACAGATATTGAAGATGCCATTTCCTATCCTTACTTAATTGTTTTAAATGATGGAGAAATTGCTATGGAAGGAAAAACAATGCAAGTATTAGAACAAGAAAAGATTTTAAAACGTTTAGGAATAGGATTACCTTTTTATATCGATTTATCTATTCAATTACGTCTTTATGGCATATTGGATAAAATTTGTATAGAAAAAGAAGAGTTAGAAGGTGCATTATGGAAATAATCAATCATTTATTAATAGGAAAGATTAATGCTATACAAAATATAGAAATTTCTAAAATACAGTATACTCCTTTTGAATATGTAGTAGAAATAAAAAAAACATATCCTACAAGTACTGTACAAAATTATATTTTAAAAGAAACTTCTTGTTTTAATAAAAGACTTTTAGATAGTTTAAAATTAGTTTCTTTAAAGGAAAATTGTTTAGAAAAAAAGATGAATCAATTATCTACTACAGAGAAAATAAAAGTAGAATTAGCAATTGCTTTGATTTTAAATAAAGAATGTATTGTATTTCCTTATTTTTCTCAATATTTTATGGAAAAAGATAAATTGTTTTTTAAAAAAATATTTAAAAAATTAGCTACTAAGTATAAAAAAACAATATGTTTTTTAAATAGTGATCTTTCTTTTTTAATGGATTTTGTTGATCGAATTGTTCTTATTAAGAAGAAAGAAACTCTATTTTTAGATTCTCCTACTTTTTATGAAAAAGAGTTATTGAATGAATATTCACCTAAAATAGTTGAATTTATTGATTATTTAAATCATTGTGGTCATAAATTTTTAAACTATACAGATAGTAAAGAATTATTAAAAGCAATATTTAGGGAAGTGTAACTATGCGATATGTAATTAAGTATTCCTATGATGGAAGTCATTTTAATGGTTTTCAACGTCTTAAAGATAAAGAAAGTGTTCAAAGTACGTTAGAAAGCGCTTTAACAATTCTTAATAAAAAGCAAGTTTTGATTAAAGGATCTGGTAGAACAGATGTTGGGGTACATGCAAATGCTAGTGTTGCGCATTTCGATTTAGATATACCGATTCCAAAAGATCATTTAATCTACTCTTTAAATCGTATTGTGCATCCTTATATTCATATTTTAGAATGCCAAGAGGCAAGTGATGACTTTCACGCTCGTTTTTCTGTAAAAGAGAAAAAATACGTTTATAAAATATGGTGTGGAGCATACGATCCTAAAAAGTATGATTACTATCTTATGTATGATAAAAAAATAAGCCTTAAAAGATTAAGAGAGTGTGCTAAAATTTTTGTAGGGTGCCACGATTTTCATAATTTTGTTTCAGGGGAAAGAGAAAATTCAAATGGAACGATTTATCAAATAAAAGTTAAGAAAAGAAAAAATGTTGTAGAAATTATGTTTAGAGGAAAGAGTTTCTATCGTTATATGGTTCGTAATTTAGTAGGTGCAATGCTTCTTTACAACGAAGGAAAATGTGCTATAATAGAACTCAAAAAAATGTTGGAGAAAGACTATCATAAGCAAATGGCGACTGCTCCAGCAAATGGTTTATATTTGGAAGGTGTTTATTATGAATGAAAAAGAATTTATGGAAGAATTAAACAAGCGTTTTAATGAATTTGCTTCTATTTTTCAACAAGTAAATCAATATAAGGAAGATGTAGAACTTCGTACGAATGCTCTTATCAATTTAAGTTGTTTTAGCCATTTTGTAATAGAGCATAGTTCTTTTATCAAGGATTTACCAAAAAATTATTTAAGTATGGTTTATACGCTTTTAAGTATTGCTAAGTCAGAAAATTTAAATAGTGCTTTTGAACTTGGTACTATTTTAGAAGCACAAGGAATATGTAGATAGGAGAGAGTAAAATATGGAAACAGGAAAAATAGATGGTAACTATTTAAATAGTATGTATTTAGCAAGCGACCGTTTTCACTTTATGATTGATTTAAATAATTGTTATGAAGATTTAATTCATTTAGTACATAGTAAAAAAAGAGGAAGAGCAAGTTGGAATAAACGCGAATATATAGTGAAATGTCTTTCTAAAGGTCTAAATTTAATTAAAAATAATTGGCAATATGTAAATGGACTTCCTAAAGAATACTTATATATGGTTTTAAATATTGTAAAACTTGCTAAAAGTGAAGAGTTCGAAGAAGCAATAGAACTCTATAATGGTGAAGATTTTCAAAAATTACAAGAAAATTATGTAAATGTGCGATAAAAGTGCGAATTTGTTTGACTTTTTGGCTTTCTTTGCATATAATTTTAACTGGTACATTTTATTTGTTATGAAACTTTATGCCTTGGGAAAGCAGAAGAGTGGATGACTAATGAAAGGAAAAGAATTCGTATGAAAACATTCATGCAAAAAAAAGAAAATATTGAACGTAAGTGGTATGTCATTGACGCTAGTGGTATTGCTTTAGGACGTGTTGCTACTAAAGCAGCAACTATTTTAAGAGGTAAACATAAAGTTACGTATACTCCTCATGTTGATTGTGGAGATTATGTCATTATTACCAATGCTTCTAAAGTAGTGTTAACTGGTAACAAATTAAACGATAAGATGTATTATAATCACAGTGGATATCCAGGAGGACTTAGAGAAAGAAATGCTAAGACAATGATGGAAAATTATCCAGAAGAAATGGTGGAAAGAGCCATTAAAGGAATGCTTCCTCATAATAGATTAGGTAGACAAATGGGTAAAAAGTTATTTGTTTATGCTGGTGAGGAACATCAACATGCAGCTCAAAAACCAGTAGAAATGAAAGTTGATTAGGAGGGTATTATGGCTACAAGTAAACAATGTTGGTCTGCAACTGGACGTAGAAAACGTTCTAGTGCACAAGTTACATTAAAAAGTGGAACAGGTATTATTTTAGTTAATGGTATAGATGTTAATGAATATATGCCTTATGCTACTTTAGTTATGGATTTAAAACAACCTTTAACTATGACAAATAACGAAAATAAATTCGATATTACCGTTAATGTTAAAGGTGGAGGATTCTCTGGTCAAACTGGAGCAATTCGTTTAGGAATTACTCGTGCACTTTTAAAATATGATGCAACCTCTGATCAAACTAGAGATGATTCTTATCGTAAAATTTTAAAAACGGCTGGATTTGTTACTAGAGACCCAAGAGTGAAAGAACGTAAGAAACCAGGACTTAAAAAAGCACGTCGTGCACCACAATTTAGTAAACGTTAAGATATTTTCAAAAAGACCTTGCTTATGGCGAGGTTTTTGTATGGATTTAAACGAAAGGATTAATGCATATGGAATTTAATGTTGATGTGCAACAAATCGATTATCATGAAAGGCTTCGTAATTTAGATGTTACAGCAAAAAGCCAAGTGAAAAGCAATAAGTTTTTTCCTGTTTTTGGGATAAATGGAAAAGAAAAAATTTTTAAACCTCTTTCAAAAACAAAGCCCCTAACAACACCCTATTTTTCTTATAGTGAAGTCGTATGGTCTACAATCTTTCATACCTTTTTTGATACTCATACGCCTATTTATGAACTTGCTATTATAAAAAACATTGAAGAGGATTTTGAAAGTAAGTATCATCACGGTGTTTTAGTAGATAATTTAGTTACATCAAATGAAAACTTAGTCAATCTATATGATTATTTTTGTAAACATCCTGATTCTATTTGGCAAATAAAAGATTATATTAATTGTTGTATGTTATTTTATAACTATGAAAAAATATTTGAAACTCAACTATTGAAAGAAAATCCATCAATTAGAAATGATTTTGCTTATCAACTTTTATGTTCTATTTTAAAATTAGATCAAAATTTTCATTATGAAAATATATTATTTAAACAATCTAATGATACACTAGAACTTGCTCCTATGATAGACCACGAATTTTCTACTGCCTTTTTATTTTTAGATAATTTAGAACTTCATCAACGTTACTTTTTAGATGCCTTGTATTCATTATTAACAGAAGAGGGTATCCTTTTTAAAAATTTAAAAGCTGCTTGTTACTATGCTCCGGAATCATCAAAACAATTTTTAGAAAATTTAAAAAACTTTTTGGAAGAGATAAAACAAAAGCCAATTGTGTTAAAGGATAATGGATATTTAGTTCCTTTTAATAGTAATAACTACAAAATAGGAGAAGCCTTATATAAAGAAAAAGATTTAGAAAAAGCAAGACAACTAGAAGAAAAGTTAAAAATGCAGCAGTATAGTCCATCTATTGATGAACTAAGTGAAGTTATTAACAACAATATAGTTGTAACAAGTGAAATATTAAAAAGAAAATTGGAATTAGAATTAAAATAAGTTCGATACGAAGCGTATGTTAAGTACGCTGCCCCTTTAAGAAAATTTAGATCTTTTACAAAATATTATCATAATTTTCATGTTAGTAAAACAAATCCATTTATATATTGTCTGTTCTACGATTGCCTATGAAGAATTAAGATAGATATTAACACTATCTTTTAGTAGATAAAAAATAAAAGTATGATATAATGGATAAAAAGAAAGGAGTAGGAGAATGAAGAAGTTTTTAAAATTAATGGTAAGTATAAGTGTTTTATTTTTAGTTGTTGGTTGTGGAAATAAAAAAGTATTAGAATGTACACAAGAAGATGAATATGAAAATCTTAAAACAACAATTACTTATAAAAAAGATCAATTGGATTCAATGCTTTATACAATTTACTTACCAATAGGTGAAGATGTAACAGATGAAGATGTGGATGCAGCTATTGAAGAATTCCAAAATGTATTTAATGAAGATGGAATTAAACTTGATGTTGAAAAAGGAAAAGATGGCGTAACTTTTACATCTAATTTAAGTGGAGAACAAGTTAAAACATTAATGGATGATGAAAATCAAGATTTAAGTTATGATGCCTTAAAACAAAAATTAGAAGAGTCTGGTTATACTTGTAAATAAAAAATTAAAGATTGTAACTGTTGTATACAAAAAGACAATCTTTTTTTGTTGTAAAATATTTCAGTATTTCTTGCATACAATTTACTATGAAAAAGTATTTATTAAAGGTTAGTATTCTTTTGGTAATTGGAATTATGATTCTAGCAAATCAAATAGTACTTGCCAGTCTTCCTTTAAGTGGACATTTAGTCGTTGTTGATGTTGGACATGGTGGGGCTGATCCAGGAACAATTTATCAAAATATTTATGAAAAAGATATTAATTTGGCTATTTCCTTAAAATTAGAACAAGAATTATCAAGATTGGGAGCAAGTGTTCTTTTAATTCGAAAGGGGGATTATGATTTATCTAAACCAAATGCTTCCTGGCGTAAAAAAAGTGATTTTGATAATCGTATTAAACTTATTAATGAAAGTAAAGCCGATTACTATTTATCCATTCATTTAAATTATTTAGAAGATACAAGCTATTATGGCCCTCAAGTTTTTTATAATGAGAAAAAAGAAAAAAATCAACAGATTGCTATGCAAATACAAAGTTCTTTAAATCAAGAATTAAATACCAATCGAGAAATTAAAAAAATACCAAATTTAACCTATATGTATAAAGAACTAAACGTTCCCGGTGTTTTAATTGAGTGTGGTTTTTTATCAAATGCACATGAAAGGGAACTTCTTTTACAAGAGCTATATCAACAAAGACTTGCTAAAACAATTGCAGAAGCTTTAGGAAATTTAAAATTCTAAATAACGCATTTCTTCTTTTATACGCCATGAAAAACCTGTTACATAAGAATCGTCTTTTAATACTTTTTTGTATTCTTCTTCTGTCATTTCATTGTGTACAAATTTATTGGTTTCTATAAAAAGAATAAGACATCTTTTTTTAGCTTCCTCATATAGATCAAAAAAAGATTTCGTACTTGGTGTATGATTCCAAGGATTGTACCAAGTAAGATGCTCTTCATTTAATATTTTTAAATCAATATTGGTAATATAATTACTATAATTTTGATATACGCCTTTTTTCTTTGGTGTTATTTTATCAACAATATAATAAAATTTTTTCTTTATTCCTTTTGAATCTTCAATTAAAAATTTATAAGAATAGTACATATTTTTACACCCTTTTTGATATTTAAAACCACCTTTTTGAATTGAAAATGTTTTTTCATAGACAGTATTTAAAACAGCAAGGAGTTCTTTATTCCATTTTTCTTTAGAAATAAGTTCTTTGTGAATTTTAAAATCTTTATAAGGTAAATTTGTTTTTTGTTCATAAAGATAGGCATCTATTTCCATTTCCATTTGATTATGTTTTCCATTATATTTTAACGTAGAAGGCTTTTGTTTAAAGTATTCTCCTGTTTTATAAACAATATAAGGATGCATAGTACTATCTAATACATAATGCGTTAAGTGTCCATATAAAGAAGCCATAATATAATCTTTATTTTCTAATTTTTTATCTTTAATTTCTTGAATAAAGTTTAAAAAGAAAGTATCGGTTTGATGATAATGACAATAACGTTGTAAATCGTGTTTTTTAAACTTAAAAAATTCATAAAAAATAAAAGGATCAAACCCTTGAGCAAATAGAAAATATAGTTTTTGCTTTGGTTGAATTAATGCTTGAATTTCTTTTTTTGTTGATAAAAAAATATCTTTTGCAAATAGAGTATGTGTTGTAATTAAAGGCATATACATCCCTTTCCTTTGACATTATTATAACGTACTTTTAAAAAATATACACTCGTTTTTTTAGTTTGTGATATAATGGGTTTGGTGAGAATATGAACAAGATATTTAAAACACTAGATGAACAAATTCATATTTTAGAAAATAAAGGAATGTTGATAGAAGATGTTGAATCTGCTAAGGAAATTCTTCTACGTGAAAATTATTTCTTTATCAATGGATATCGTATGCTTTTTATGAAATCTGTAAGTGATAGGACATTTGTTCCTGGAGCTAATTTTCGTGAACTGTATGGTGTCTTTAATTTTGATCGTCATGTACGAAATATTTTATTTAAAAACTTATTGATTTTTGAAAATAACTTAAAAAGTATTATTTCTTATCATTTATCGAAAACGTATGGAATTCGTGAAAATGATTATTTAAATGCTAGTAATTTTAATACAGCACCAGAGAAAAAAAGACAAGTTAATGATTTAATTAATAAGATGAAAAGACAGATACGTTCTAATGCCGATATGCATACAGCAACAGAACATTATAGTACAAAGTATGGATATATTCCTCTTTGGATTGCTGTAAAAGTTTTATCTTTTGGAATTGTTAGTGAATTATATTTAATTTTAAAACCAAGTGATCAAAAAGAAATTGCTACCTTTTTTCATGTAGATGCCAATGATTTAGCTACTTACTTACCAATACTTGCTAATTTTAGAAATATTTGTGCTCATGAAGAGATTTTATTTGATCATCGAGTTCAAAGACAAATTGATGATAATCGTTTTCATTTAAAATTAGATATACCAAAGATGAATCATGAATATATTTATGGTAAGGATGATTTATTTGCTTTAATCATTATTTTAAGACAGTTATTAAGAAAAGATGATTTTCACCTTTTAATGCAAGAACTTGATTATGAAATTAATTTATTAAATGGTAAATTAGAAAGTATTAGTATTGGAAAAGTATTAGATAAAATGGGATTTCCTAATAATTATTTAGAAATAGAAAGGATTGAATAAAATGAAAGAATATAAAATAAATAATAAAATTAGATCTGCTGTTATTTTAATTGTTGTTTTCTTTTTAGGGGCTTTAGCTATGTTTGCTTTAGTTAAGTATTCTCCTTTAAATATTACAGAAAATATTACCAAAATGGAAAAAGAGGTTACAGTAACAGATAGTGGAATTGCTGATGCTGTTGAAAAAGTTTATGATTCTGTTGTAACAGTAGAAACGTATCGAAAAAATCAATTGTATGCAACAGGAACGGGTTTTGTTTATAAACAAGAAAATGGAAAAGGCTATATTTTAACCAATAACCATGTTATTGAAGATGGAGATACCATACGTGTTGTATTTACAAATAATACCTCTGTAGAAGCAAAAATTGTTGGTAGTGATAAGTATGCAGATATTGCTGTATTAACTGTTGATAGTGATAAAGTAATTCGTGTAGCAGCACTTGGAAATAATACAACCACAAGAGTGGGAGATACTGTTTTTGCTGTAGGGGCTCCTTTAGATAGTACCGTTTATTCTTGGACAGTTACCAGAGGAATATTATCAGGAAAAGATCGTATGGTAGAGGTTAGTTTAACTAGTAATTCTGTAAATGATTGGGTAATGAAAGTTTTACAAACAGATGCCGCGATTAACTCAGGTAATAGTGGAGGACCACTTGCAAATGCCAATGGAGAAATTATTGGTATTACCTCTATGAAACTGGCTAGTAGTTCTATTGAAGGGATGGGATTTGCTATTCCTATTGAAGATGCTTTAGAATATGCCAATCGATTTGAAAGTGGAGAGGAAATAAAAAGACCTTACTTAGGAGTAGAATTATATAATTTAAGTGAAATTTTATTACGTGGTGAGGTGCCAGTAAGTAATGGTGTATATATTGAGTCTGTAGAAAAAGATACACCTGCAGAGGAAGCTGGATTAAAAAAAGGCGATATAATTGTAAAACTTGGAGAAGATGAGGTTTCTAGTCGTGCTTATTTAAAATATTTATTGTATAAACATAATATTGGAGATACAATACGTATTAGTTATTATCGTGGTAATGATTTAAAAACAGTTGATGTAAAATTAACAAAAGAAAGTTAAAACATAATGATAAAGATGTGGATTTGTCCATATCTTTTTTATATTATTATCACTTGAAAAGTTTATTCATAAAATATAGTAAAATAACTCGATTGAATGCTACTTCATTTAATTTAGCACCAATTGGTGTTTATCAAGTATTATTTCAAGTAGGAGTTGATGAAGCTGGACAATTAGAGTAATGCTGCCGCTCTTACTATAACACCTCTTGCAGGTGGTACAAATCCAGTATCATCACATTTGGTTATAACCCAAATTCAATAAAGACAAGTTGTTTGTCTTTTTCTATGCTATAATAAAAATATAATGGAGGTAGTTATGGAAAATAAAACAGAAAAAAATATATTAATCGCCTTTTTATTAAATTTAGGTTTTTCTATATTTGAGTTTATTGGCGGAGCATTTACCAATAGTGTTGCGATAGCATCGGATGCAATTCATGATATGGGAGATGCTTTCAGTATTGGAATTTCTTATTTTTTAGAAAAGATTAGTAAAAGAAAACCAGATAATAACTATACCTATGGATATATTAGATATTCTGTTATAGGAAGTTTTATAACAACAACTATTTTATTAGTTGGTTCTTGCTTTGTGATTGGTAGTGCTATTTATAAAATAATCAACCCTGTAGAAATTCATTATAACGGAATGATTTTTTTGGCAATTATTGGTGTTTTAATTAACTTTCTAGCAACTTATTTTACTAAGGATGGTTCCTCTTTAAATCAAAAATCCGTAAATTTGCATATGCTTGAAGATGTTTTAGGTTGGATAGTTGTTTTCGTGGGTGCTATTGTTATGAAGTTTACGCGCTTTTCTTTACTTGATCCAATTCTTTCCATTGGAGTCGCCCTTTTTATTTTTATAGAAGCTTTCCAAAATTTTAAAAAGATTTTAGATGTATTTTTAGAAAAAACACCAAATAGTATTTCCCTTGAAAAATTAAAAACTTATATTGAAAAGATTCCTGGAGTAGAAGAAGCGCATCATATTCATATTTGGAGTATGGATGGGTATAACAACTATGCAACAATGCATATAGTAAGTGATAAGAATGTTAAAGAAAAAGTAAAAGAAGAATTAAAAAAACAAGGAATTTGTCATGTTACTATTGAATTAGAAAATACCAAAGAAAAGTGTTGTGAAGAAGATTGCTTTATGAATACACAGCATTCAATAAAGCATCATCACCATTAAAAAATACTCGAATGACTCGAGTATTTTTGGTTCTTAAATCATATCAGGTATTAATTCTTCTAAATATTTTAGAATCTCTTCTTTGGTATATTTATCCTTACCTTTTAACCATTCCATACATACACTTGTAACGGCACCTAGATAAAAGATAACCATAATATCTGTTGGAACACTGGTTTTATGCATATGACTAATTTCAATACGTTTGTTAATATCTTTGATGGCTACTTCTCTAATAATATCGACGATAATACTACTTTGATTGCTAATTAAAATAGAACTATAAATTTCTTTTTTGGATTCAATATGATCAAGTATTAATGAAATCATTTCCATATAATATTTTTTCGTATTTACAATTTGTTCGTTTTGCTCTAAGTCTTTTAGCATTGTATCTTTTAAATGGTTGATAAAGTCGATTAGTAATTCATACTTATCGTTATAGTGGGCATAGAAGGTAGAACGATTGATGAATGCTTCATTACAAATGTCTGCTACTTTTATTTCTTCAAAAGCCTTATCTTTAATTAATTTGATTAAAGCATCATATAAGGCTTTTTTAGTTTTAAAAACACGTAAATCCATTTTTTCTTTCATATTTGCTTCACCTTTTTCATTATAGAATTGTTGGTTAAAAAAGTAAAGATAATTATACAAATGTTGTTTATTTAAACCTACATTTTTGTAAAAGTGTTGTTTATCATACAAAATTAAAAATATGTTAGTGGATTTTCCTAAACGTTTATCATAGAATACAAAACGAATGGAGGTTTTTAATGAAAAAATTTGGAGATTTTATATGCAAGCATAAAAAGTTAATTTTCATTTTATCTTGTGTATTACTTGTTCTTTCCTTTGTTGGAATGAAATTAACAAAAGTAAATTATGATATTTTAGTTTACTTACCAGAAGATATTGAAACCATAAAAGGTCAAAATATATTGACGGATGATTTTAATATGGGATCGTATTCAATTGCAGTTGTGAATCATTTAAGTAGCAAAGAGATATTAGCATTAGAAGAACAAATTAAAACTATTGATGGTGTGAACGAAGTTTTTAGTTTGTATGATGCTATTGGAACGACGATTCCAGTTGATATGTTACCAAGTGAGCTCGTCGAAAAAGTACATAATGAAGATAGTGATATAGTAATGATTACTTTTTCTGATTCTACAAGTAGTGAAAAAACATTGGAAGCAGTGGAACAAATACGTTCTCTTTCTAATGATGCAATTAGCCAAGGTGGTATGAGTTCAATGGTTTTGGATACCATGAATTTATCTGAAAAAGAAATATTCATTTATGTAGTAATTGCCGTACTTTTATGTATCGTTGTTTTAGAGTTATCTTTAGACTCTTATCTTGTACCAATTCTTTTACTTGCAAATATTGGGTTTGCGATTGTCTTTAATTTAGGAAGTAATCTTTTCTTAGGACAAATTTCCTATATTACGAAAGCCTTAGTTGCTGTGTTACAACTGGGAGTTACAACGGACTTTTCTATTTTCTTGTATCATTCTTATGAAAAGAAAAAAAGTGAACTAAAAGACAAAAATGAAGCAATGAAAGAAGCTATCCATGAAACATTTACGTCTGTTACAGGTAGTTCCTTAACGACGATCGCAGGTTTCTTAGTTTTATGTACAATGCAATTAACACTAGGAAAAGACTTAGGTATTGTAATGGCAAAAGGTGTTTTACTAGGAGTTGTTTGTGTTCTTACGTTATTTCCAAGTTTACTTTTACTTTTTGATAAAGGGGTGGAGAAAACCAAACATAAAAAAATTGCTCCAAACTTTAGTAAATTAAATCAATTTATTATTAAACATAGAACTTGCATTTTTGTTCTATTCCTACTTTTACTACTCCCTACCTATCTTGCCTATCGAAAAGTAGATGTGTATTATAAACTTGATAAATCTTTACCAGAAACTTTGGAAAGTATTAAAACCAATGATTATTTAAAAGAACAATATAATATTGTAAGTCCTGAGATTATCTTAATTGATAAAGATTTAAAAACGGATGAGGTTAGTCGAATGACGACCCAAATTGAAGGGGTAGAAGGAATCGATTGGGTACTTTCTTTATCAAAGTTAGAAGAAATGGGAATTACCAAGAATATGTTGAACGTTGATTTATTAAATATGGTTCAAAATGAAAACTATGAGATGATCCTATTAAACTCAACATATGAAACGGCAACAAATGAATTAAATGAACAAATTGATACAGTGAATCAAATTGTGAAAACGTATGATGAAAAAGCCATTGTTGCAGGAGAAGGACCACTGATGAAAGATTTAGTTACGATTTGTGACATTGACTTTAGAAACGTCAATACAGCATCGATTGTGTGTATATTCATCATTCTATTCTTTGTATTAAGATCTATTAGTTTACCATTCTTACTAATTACAGCTATTGAATTTGCCATATTTACAAATATGAGTTTCTCTTACTTTGGTGGTGTTACATTACCATTTATTGCACCGATTGTTTTAGGTACGATTCAGTTAGGAGCCACCATTGACTATGCGATTTTACTTACAACAACGTATTTAAGAAAACGAAGAGAAGGAATTGATAAGAAAAAGGCCATGCTTGAAACCTTAAACTACTCTGGTAATTCAATATTTACAAGTGGTATGTGTTTCTTTGCAGCAACATTTGGAGTAGGTGTTTATTCACAAATTGAAATGATTGGGGCTTTATGTAGTTTAATTGCAAGAGGAGCTATAGTTAGTATGTTTGTGGTTATTGCTATACTTCCTAGTATACTTCTTCTATTTGATAAATTGATTATGAAAACAACTTTAAAAGAAAGGAAAGAGAAAAATATGAAAAAGAATTTTAGAAAACTTGAAAAAGCAACAATTTGGATAATGCTTTTAAGTATAAGTATTTATCCAGTTAGTACGTTTGCTTTAACGAAAAAAGAAACCGTTTATACAAAATTAAATCAAGATGGTTCAGTTAAAAGTGTACTTGTAAATGAACAAGTTATGAATACAAAAAAGCTAGAGACTTTAGAAGATTATAGTGATTTAAAAGAAATATTAAATGTTAATAATGATAATACATTTACTCAAAATAAAACAAAATTAACTTGGAATGCTTCTGGACAAGATATTTTCTATCAAGGAACAACAACAAAATCTTTACCGGTTTCCTTAGAAATTACGTATAAGTTGGATGGCGAAGAAAAGACAATAGAGGAAATGCTTGGAAAAAGTGGTCGAGTTACTATTACTTTAAAATATAAAAATAAAGATAAACATATAGTGAAAGTAAATGGAAAAAATGAGGTTTTATACACACCATTTGTTGTTGCAGTAGGAACTGTTTTGGATGGTAGTGTGAATAGCAACATTACTGTAACAAACGGTAAGGTAGTTTCAAATGGTACCAAAAATATCATTGCTGGAATTGCTGCACCTGGTTTATATGAAAGCCTAAATTTAAGCGAACTTAAAAATATGGATACGGTAAAAATTAGTTATGATACGACAAAATTTGAACTTGCTAGTTTGTATAGTGTGGTAACTCCAAAAATTATCGAAAATAGTGATTTAGATGTCTTTACGAAAATGGATTCTATTTATGGTCAAGTTGATTCTTTACAAGAGAATATGAATAAGATAGAAGAAGGTGCTACAAAAGTAGCAAGTGGTAGTGAAGAATTAAAGAAAGGTTTATCTTCTGCTATAAGTAGTCTTAAAAAAGATACAACGGATGCGTTAACAAGTGAACAAGTTAAGGGTATTAGTGAACAAGCCGTTCAAGGAGTAAATGCTAAATTTACAGAGGTTTATAAAAATGCTATTGCTAATCAAGCTTGGAGTGAAGTGCAAAAACAATTAGCTGCTGGAATGAGTGGTTCTGCTTCAGATCCAAGTATGGAAGCACTTGTAGCTAGTTTATCACAAGCTTTATGGACAGCTGGTGTTCAACCAGACAAAATTTCTACTACTATTAATCAAATAGTTCCAGGAATTGCAGAACTTGTTTCTAAACAAGTTGCATTAAGTGTTAGTGAACAAACCGCCACACAAACGGCAAGTGAAGTTGCAAGTAGCGTATCAAAACAAGTTGCTAATGAGGTGAAAAAAGCATCTATTCGTACTGTTACTTCTTCTTTGGGTACCTTATATGATGGTGTAGAACAATTAGATAAAGGTATAGAAGAATTAGCAGGTGGTATTTCAACCTTTAATAAAGAAGGTATTACGAAAGTATCTAGTATGGTAAATAGTAAAGTAAAACCAGTGGCTAATAAAATGAAAGCTCTTACCAAATTAAGTAACAATTATGATTCTTTTGCAACGAGTAGTAATTTAAAAAATAGTGATACAAAATTTGTAATGGTTGTTGATTCCGTAAAACTTCCAAAAGAAACGAATAAACAAACAGAAAATACCAATAAAGTAACTTTCTTTGATAGAGTTAAAAATTTATTTAAATAATAAAAAAGACAACAAATCTAGTTTATAGAGGAGTTGTTTTTTATTTTCTTTTTTTAAATATAAATTATGGTATACTAAAAATGGTGATGAAAATGGGTTTATTTACGGATTTATTTGGAGACGATTCAAAAAAAAGAAAAAATAGTTTAGGATTTTTTGCGTTTTTAAAAGAAATGGAAGAAGAAAAGGACAAAGAAGACTTAGAAGATTGGCAACAAGATTTAGTTAATCAAGGAAATTATGATTCTACTAGCTTTGAGGAAGAAGAGTTAGAGGATGATGATTATTATAACGATGATTTGTAAGGAGAAAGAAAAATGAAGACAGAAATTGATTTTCATTCAATCGGTAGTTATATATTTTTTTCTTATTTATTGAATAAAACAACCTATAAAGAGTTTCCTATCTCAATCGTAAATAAAGTAATCGAACAAGAAATACAACCCTTATTAATTAAAGTCAATAAAAAGAAAGTGTATAAATATTTTCAAAAACAAGATATAAAGTTAACTGAAGAAAATTTAAATACTTATTATTTATATAGATTTTTATTACAATATGATAAAGATTATATAAATCAATTGTATTGGATGACAAAAAAATTACATCATGTTTTATTTGGTGAAAAAATTACAAATAGGGTATATCCTAAAAATTTTGAAGAAATAGTAAATACAATTGCAGTGTTGAAAGAAATGCATTTGTTAAAAAACGATTTAACAGAAACATTAAAGTATGAGGTAGATATTTATTTTAATGATAATCATAAAAAACAAATTGAAACCTATTTTAAGCGAAAACTATATGGTGATTATACTTATAATTTATATGCTTATAATTATGATGAAGATATTCTTTTCTTTTTAAAAAAATATGAACGTACTTTTAAAATGTATGATAAAGATTTATTGGAGAAATTTTATAAAGAAACAAATCTTAAACTAAAATATAAAATTGAAGATGATTATAGAACTTTTTATTTTGATCGATATGGAATTATTGCTACAGATATTTACGATGTGGATATTTATTATGCATTAGAATATAACAAAGCAGATTGTGATTATAACAAAATTAGTGAGGATTATGATATACTCGTCCATATTAAAATTGCTCATATTGATGAAGATCAAGATGGGGTATATATAGAACTTGAACATTCAAAACCAGATCCTTATTATGAAGATAGGAATGATTCTATTGATGAGGATTATATTTGCAAACCGCAAACAAAATTGTATATTTTTAAACCAAGCAAAATGGATTCTGTAACACGAGTTAGAGAAGAGGTTTATGGGTATAAGGATGAGGAGTTAAGGTGAAAAGATAATGAATAATAAAATAAATATAATATAATAAATTAAAATACATAGTGATCCCGGTTATTATGTATTTTAATTTATTAAAAAATGAAAATAAAAAAGAAATAATTGTTTACGATTATGTAGATGATAATTTTTCAATGATTAGAAATATGTTTTTAAGAAGAAAGAAAGCATATGAAAAGATTGGATATGAAATTATTGATAATAATTATCAAATATCATTATAATTTTTAGATTTATGCTATAATTGTAATGTGAGGAGTATTTAAAATGAATGAAATATTAACTTTTAGAATTGGAATAGAAGGGTTAGAAAATAAAATATGGAGGAATATTGAAATACCAAGTAGAAGAACAGTAGCAGATCTTGCTTATACTATACTTGCATCCTTTAATTCGCTTGCGTACCATTTATATGATATTGAATACAAAGATTATTTATTTGATTGCTGGGTCTGTCCTGAAAAGGATTCTTTCTTTGATGAGTTATCTAATGCAGTTGTAACAAAATTAAGTGAGTTGAAATTAGAAAAGAATGACACCATGAAAATGAAATATGATACTGGATCTACAACTACTTTCAATATCACATATTTAGGTTCAAGGGAATTAAAAAGTTATAAAGAACAAGATCTTTATCCAATAGTAGTTAATGGTGAAGGTTTAGGAATGCTTGATGATATGTGCGATTTTGATTTAAAAGATATTGTTGATGATATAGATAAATTGGGTTATTCTAATCATTATTTTACTCCAGGATATGAAACAAATAGAAAATATGATTATAGAAAATATAATATTAAAAAGGATAATAGAGAACTAAAAGGGAAAATATTAGCAATTAAAAATGGATATGAAATAGGAGATTAATACTTAGAAAAGTTATGAATAAAAAAGATTTATATAAATTATTGGAAGAATTATGTGAAAAAAGTTCAAAAGAACAAATTAAAAAATTTTTATTTTGTGTAATTGAAAAATTATCTAATAGTCAAAATAAGGAAATAATAGATCTTATTAACGAAATTTTTAAAGATGAAATACAAAGCGTTAATTTAAAAGATTTGGATAAAACAATAGAAAAAATTGAAGAACAGTTTGATTCAATTAATGAGGGGGAATTGCAGTTTCATTGTGAAACTTATGAAACTGATGACTATGACTACTATGGTGATGATTATGAAACACGATATTATGATTTTGAAAATGTTAGTAGTATTATATTAAATGCTTATAATTTAGCTTTTATATTAGTTACAAAAAAAGATTATAAAAATGCAAAAAAGATTCTTGATTTAATTGTTTTTACTACTTATTATGTTTTGGAAGATGATAGTAATGATATTTTGGATTATGAAATAAATGATATTGTATCTTTTGAATTAGTAAATGTAGATATAAATAAAGTATGTTTAACTTTATTATTTATTACAATATTCACTGGTGATAATAAATTTGAAGAAATATATAATTATTATAAATTACATACTTTTAGAAATATTAAACTTGAAGATTCTTTTAGTTTAGGGTTGGAAAAAATTAAAAATTTGGATATATTTTTGCAAAATTGGATACAATTTTTATCTCAAAAAAATGATCATATTTCTTTTAACTTATTAATCAATTCTTTAGAATATAGTAATTATGATGATTATAAAAAAGTGTTAGAAATGAACAAGGTAACACATCCTAAATTATGTATATTTATATTGAAAAAAATATATGAATTAAAAAAATATAAAGAAGTTATTGAAATAGGTGAAAGCATAATTAATGATGTGGATGATAGTATAAGAAGAGATATTGCATTACTGATTGCTGAGTCTTATAAAAAATTTGATTCGGATTTTGATATTAGTCAGTGTTTATACATAGCCTTTGAATCTAGCCATAGCGTATCTGATTTAATAAGAATTATAAATAATGAATATTTAGAAAAATATAGAGAAGAAATAGATCTTATAAAAGAAAATCCATACAAGAACTTAAATAGTAATGCTGTAGTATTGTTTCGTTATTTTTTAGGAGAATTTGACGATTTTTTGAATTTTTTTAAAAATAATCAAAAATATTTGGGTTGGACATACTCAAATACGAATACTTATGTAGAATTATCTTTATTCTTATTGTGTGATGGGAATGAAACTGAAATAAAAAAGAAATTAGCTAGTTCAATATGCTTTGATATAGGAATAAGAGATGATTATAATCTTTATAATGCCGATGAAAGAGGAATTGAATATTTTAAAATTCTTAATGTATGGAAAAAACATTTTATTATTGCTGATAAAATAAAGCAAGATTATATTAGTTGGTTAGAAGAAACAATAGCTAAACGAGTAGATGCAATTGTGTCTAATCAGCACCGTGGTTCGTATCATAAAGCGGCATTTTTAGTTTGCATTTTAGATGATTGTCTAGAAAATCTAAATATAAAAAATAAAGGTGAAATTATTGCACTTTATGAAAAGAAATATGTAAGATATACTGCATTTAAAAAAGAAATTATAAATATTATAGATAATGCTAAAGTAGTTTGTGATAAAAAATAGATTCAGGAGGAAAAAGAAAAAAAGAAAAAATTGAAATAGAATAATAGAAGAAAAATTAAAATAACCAAAATAGACTTTTATCATACCTTATAGGTAGGAGGGATATTTATGGCTAAGAAAGTAGTTCTTGATGCTGGTCATGGAGGTATCGGTTAAATCCAAAAATAGAAGAAATGGCTATTTTGGTAAGTAAATACAAGAGTT
>CANRCV010000017.1 GCA_947629205.1 uncultured Bacilli bacterium | reverse complement strand
AGTGGAACATTGAATGCTTATACCAGTAAAGAACATAGTTTAAGATTATGGTTAGATTATAATGCTGGAAATGATGCTCAAAAGAAAACCTTAGAAAGCAAAGTAGTTATAGAAGCCACCCAAAATGAATTTACCTCATTATATAAAGATCCCATCTTACATGGAGCAGATCCAGTATTAAATGAAGAATTAGTACCAGTTAAGATTAATAATCAAGGAAAAGTAATAAAAGCAGATTTAAATAATGAGTGGTATAGTTATGAAAAAAGAGAGTGGGCCAATGCGGTTCTATTAACAGAAGAAGGTAAGAAAAAAGATATAGATGCTGGAGATGAAATAGACGAAAATGATATAGAAAGTTATTTTGTATGGATACCAAAATATCGATATAAACTATGGGATTTAGGGGAATATACAACTACCTCATCAATAACCAATAAAGGAGATTCAACAGCAATAGAAATTGAGTTTGGTCTTATTAATACTGAAGATGGAAAGAATAAAGAATGCACCACTCCAAGAGAAAGTGGAGGAAAAGGAGAATGCCAAAAAGAATATTGGATGACCCATCCAGCCTTCTTAGCCTTTGATACCAATGGACTATGGGTAGGAAAATTTGAAACAAGTAAAACAAGTACAGAAACTGTTCAAATAAAACCGAATGTTACCTGTTGGAACAATATAAATATAGAAACGATGTTTAATACAAGTTATGATTATCAAAGAGAATTAGATAGTCATATGATGAAGAATACCGAATGGGGAGCCGTTGCTTATTTAACACAAAGTATTTATGGAAGATGTACCGTTGAAAATGAAAAAACAACTTGTACAGAAGTCTCTTTGAATGCCAGTGCTAAAACTGGATATTCAAGCACGAATATACCATATACAACAAATACCTCAGTAGCATCTAGTACCACGAATAATTATAGTGGAGTTTATGACATGAGTGGTGGCGTTTGGGAGTATATGGCAAGTGCTGTGACAAAAGTTTCTAATCCAACATCAAAAGATGAAATTATATTCCTTAATAGTGGTTTAGAGGCAAATGACATACCAAGTTTAAATTATGTTGATTTATATGCAACAGGTACAGAAATACAATATAATAGAAGAATACTCGGGGATGCAACTGGAGAAATGGGTCCTTTTGGTAGATCAGGTGAATACTATATTAGTTCATTTTTTAATGATTTTGCTCATTTTGCAAGTACAGCTAACCCTTGGCCTGCTCGTGGTGGCCGTAGTGCAAACGGAGCTAATAGCGGTATTTTTGCTTTCCGTCTTAACACCGGAGTGAAAGATAGTACCATTAGTTTCCGTGTAGTTCTTTCTCCAAAGAGTGTATCATGATTAACTTAAAAGAAATAAGAATCAATAGTGGACTTACGCAAAAGGAACTTGCACGTCAACTAGGAATCAAACAACAACAATATTCACGTTATGAGGTAGGAGAAAATGATATAACGTTAAAAATGTTTTTAAAGATTTTAGAAATATGTCATCTAAAAATAAATTTAGAAAAAGCAAAATCAAAAGAGTAAAGTTTTTGCTTTTTTTATTGACAAATAAAATATAGAATTGCGTTTGCTTTTTATTAATTTATGTTATACTAAGTATAGGTGATAACATGAAAAATAATAAAGGGTTTACGTTAGTAGAATTACTTGCTGTAATTGTTTTATTGGCGATTTTAGTTTCTATTGCTGTACCCAGTACCATTTCTATATCCAATAAATTAAAAGCCAATATGTATTGTAAAAAAATAGATTCTATTGAAATGGCTGCCAAGTTGTATGGAGAAGATCGTAAAGAAAGTTTTACAGAAACCTATAATAGTAATGCTAGTAAAAAAATTAAAGTAAGGGATTTAATTGCTTCTGGAGATTTAAAAAAGGAAGGAAATGAAGAACCTTTTATTACCAATCCTATTGATGGATCGAGTATGGATGATTTAGAATTGATTGTTTATGAAAAATATAATCGTATTTATGTTCATTTTGATGAGGATATAAATTCTGCTTGTGATAAATAGGATTTTATGGTAAGATAACACAACAAAGAAAGGGGAGAATACTATGAAACAAACGGTTTGTTTAATAGGAAAACCTAATGTAGGAAAATCTACTATTTTTAATCGTTTAATAAAGGAAAATAAATCGATTGTTTTAGATACTCCTGGTGTTACACGTGATCGTATTTATGGAGATGTAACTTATCAAAATAAAAAATTTTTATTAATTGATACAGGTGGTATTGAAGATGGATTAGATGATTGGAATAAAGATATTTTACTACAAGCCTCTTTAGCTATAGAAGAAGCAGATACGATTGTATTTGTGGTTGATGGTAAAGAAGAAATTAGTGCCAGTGATATAAAAATTCGTGATATTTTAAGAAAAACGAATAAAAAAGTGATTGTAGCTGTCAATAAAATTGATAATGAAAAGAAAAAAGAAGTTCTTTATAATTTTTATGAATTAGGTTTTCCCATTGTTCTTCCTATTAGTGCTTCTCATAATTTAGGTTTTAAAGAGTTATTAGATGAAATTACAGAATCGATGGATATAGAACCTAATACTATAGATCATCGTCTTAAATTTTGCTTTATAGGACGTCCTAATGTAGGAAAAAGTAGTTTAATTAATGCTTTATTAAATGAAGAAAGAGTTATTGTAAGTGATAAAGCGGGAACTACAAGAGATGCAACCGATACTGTTTTTACTTATAATAAAGAAGAATATATTGCTATTGATACAGCAGGAATGCGAAAAAAGGGTAGAATTTATGAAAATATAGAAAAATATAGTTTAGTAAGAAGCTTAAAAGCTATTGATCGAAGTGATGTTTGCGTTTTAGTTCTTGATGCATTTGAAGGGATTATTGAACATGATAAACATATTTTGTCTTATGCTTTAGATGCTGGAAAAGGCATTGTTTTAGCGGTTAATAAATGGGATACCATTAAAAATCCCAATGAAGAAATTAAAAAATGGAAAAAGAATTTAGAATCGCATTTTATGTTTGCATCCTATGCTCCTATTGTGTTTGTTTCAGCTAAAACAAAAAAAAGAATGCATACCTTAATGCCTGCCATTATACAATCTTTTGAAAATAATCAAAAAGAAATTAAAACAAGTGATTTAAATAATGTCATTTTAGATGCCGTTTCAATGCATGAACCTCCTTCTTATAAAGGAAAGAGATTAAAAATTTATTTTGTGCATCAAACAGATAGTAAACCTCCTAAATTTACGTTTCAAGTAAATAATAAAAGTTTAGTTCATTTTAGTTATGAACGTTATTTAGAAAATAGAATAAGAGAAAATTTTGATTTTACCGGAACACCGATTTTATTACAATTTAAAAACAAAAAAGAAGATTAGTTCTCCTTTTTTGTTTTGGCATCAATTCTTTTTTTGTGAATCCATCTTGATTTGTCGGTATTAAAAAAATCTAAAAAATCAACATTTAGTATTGTGGCTAATTTATCTAAAAATTCCACCGATACATTGACCTCTCCTCGTTCCACACTAGACATATAGCGATAATTTAAACCAAATTGTCCATAAAATTTTTCTTGTGACATTTTGGCTTTATAGCGATAATACTTTAAATTTTCCCCTACAATTTGTTGCTTTTTCATTATTGCACTCCTTTTCACTTACTAATATAAGTTTTGATGAGTGCAAAGTCTACTATAGTATCACTGCACAAAAATTGACTTTTTATGAAAATTAATGTATCATTAAAACCACTTGGAGGAGTTTATGAAGAATCAAAATTTAATGCATTTAAAAGAAATAAGAATGCAACATCATTATAGTTGTGAGCAAATGGCCCAAAAATTAAATATTAGTAAGGCATTTTATTGGCAAATTGAAAATAAAAATCGTCGTCTTTCTTATGAAATGGCCAAAAAGATTGCTGCTATTTTTAAAATGAAACCAGATGATTTATTTTATGAAGAATATAAAAATTGACAACTAGATTTTAAATTTATCATATATTACACTAGGTGAGTGTAATGGAATTAAAAGATGATTTTTTTAATAAAGTAGAAAAGAAAACAAAAGTAAATAAAGATACCATTATTGATTTAGCCAAAAAGTTACAAAATGGTCATATGAAAGATGAAAATACATTAAGAGAGGTTATTTCTACTTTAAGTTTAATGACTGGGAAAAATGTTTCCAAAGAACAAGAAGATAAAATTATACATACCATTGTAAGTGATAAAGTACCTAAAAATATTGATAAAATGTTTTAAATAAGAAAAACAACTCGTTTAGTTGTTTTTCTTTCTACCGACTAATTGATCTAAAGAATAAGCATATTGTTTTACAAATTCTAATGCATAAATGGTTGTAATTAAACCTTTTGCATGTTCGTATTTATTAATATTGGATTGACTCATTTTTAAAGTTTTAGCTAGTTTTTGTTGGGTTAAATGCTTTTCTTTGCGAAATTCTTTTAAATTTTTAGCAAAAACGGTTTTATCTAACTTTTGGATTTCTAAAATTTCTTCTTTGGTAGGACTTTTGCCAATTAAATAATCAAGTGAGGTATGATAGAAATTAGCTAATTCATTTAATTTTGGAATAGGAATAAAATCTTTTCCACTTTCCCATCCAGCATAGGTTGCTCGTTTAACATTTAAAATGTGAGCAATTTCTTCTTGTGTATAACCTTCATATTCTCTTAGTTCTTTTAGTTTTTCTAACATGACAACCACCTTGTATTAATTTTCTCTAAAATTAGTAGAAAATTCGAAAATGTGTGGGTTATAGTAATAAATTATGTTATAATTTTTTGTATAGGAGGAAAAAACATGCCAGAATGTTATGAAAAATTAAAAAAAATAAGAATTAAACATAATTATAGTTATGAGGATATGTCAAAAAAATTAGGGATTAATAAAAGTTTTTATTGGCAATTAGAAAATAAAAAACGTAAATTGTATTATGATATGGCTATAAAAATAGCTGCTATTTTTCATGTAAAACCAGATAAACTCTTTTACTAATTTGACATTTTTTTTAAATTATGTTAAAGTAGTTTACTGTTAAAAAGGGTGGTTTTTATGAATAATCAAGAAATGAAAGAAATGGAAAGAAAAGTAAAATTTATGTTATTGGATTTGTTCTATGGACAAAATCGTATTCCATGTAATGAATTACAAAATATGGCATTCTTTTTACTTGAAAATTCTAGATTTGGACCAATGAAAACAAGAGATATTGCATCTTTAACATATAAAATGGGAGAAAAAGTAGCAGAAAAAATGAATGTACTTCCTCATATGTTTTATGATGATTCCACTAAAATTTGGTCTTTAGAAGAATTAACAAGTCCTAATCAAATGCCTGTTTTTGAAGATATAAATGCTTTAAATCAAAAATTAAAAGATTGTGTAAAGGATAAGGAATTGGTAAGAGGATTATTTCTATTTTTAAAAAAAGAATTTCTTTTACAATACAAACGTTATCAAAAAAGAACCTATTCACAATTTAAAACCTTATTTAAAAAGCAATATAATGAAAATTTTTTTGCCTATCTATTTCATCATCAAGATTCTTTACAAACACTATATGAAACGTACAATTCTATTTTTGGGTATGTAAATAATTATAAATTTACGTATAATACGAAAACAAATCATAAGAGTGATTATATTTATCATCCAGGAGTTACCATTGATACGATTTTAGAATCGAATTCTATTTCTAAGGAAGAAGAACAAAAAGCTTATGATATGATTTTAAAATTAGAAACTTTAAAAGAAAAAGTAGAAGGAAAAGAACAAATTCAAAAATATATTAATCGACTTACAATGGCAATTATTTCGGGAAATAGTAGTTATATGCAAAAAGAAAGAGAAAATGCTGAACAGTTGATTCGTTAAAATTGATGATTTCATCAATTTTTTCTTGGCATATTTTAAAATAATGCGTATAATAAAGTTATGGAAATAAAAAGTTATAAAAAATGTAAAAATAATTGTTATCAACTCATTTTAGAAGGGAAAAGTGAACCTTTACTTTTATATGATGAGGTCATTTTAAAACATAATCTTTTGTTAAAAAAAGATCTTTCTCAAAAAGAAATCGAACAATTGATTAAAGAAAATGAAAAGTATGCTTGTTATGAAAAAGCCATTCATTATCTTTCTTTTAAAAGTCGTAGTAAAAAAGAAATACAAACGTATTTAGAAAAGTTAAAGTTTACACACCAAGATATTTCTTTTGCTTTAAATTTATTAGAAGAAAAGAAAATGATTGATGATGATGTATATTTAAAGTTATATATTGAAGAACAACTTGCTTTAACTCGTTTTGGACCTAAAAAAATAGAAAATAAATTACTGGCTTTAGGAATAAATGAAGAGAAGATAAAAAATGAATTAGCAAAAATTGATTCTTCTGTATGGAAAGAGAAATTACAAAACCTTTTAATGAAAAAAAGTTGTATGAATAAAAAAGATGGTCAAAAGAAAATTAGAGAAAAATTAATCCAAACGGCTATCAATGAAGGCTATGAAAAAGAATTAGCACTTTCTTTATTGGAACAAGTAGAAATTCCTACTAACTTAGATGCTTTAAAAAAAGTAGCAGAAAAGTTGTATCAAAAACTTTCTTTAAAATATGAAGGCTCTTCTTTAGAATATCAATTAAAAGCAAAATTGTATCAAAAAGGGTTTACATTAGAAGAAATTGAAACTGTTTTAAACCAAATAAAAAAATCATCGAATAGATGATTTTTAGTTTGCTGTAGTTGTTTGTTGTTGTTGTGCTTGAAGTAAAGCATTTTGAATGGATTTTGTATATTGATTTTCTATTTCACTATCTTGGATTTCCATACCATAACTTTTTCTTAATTCTTGTAAAGCTTTAGTTGTTACAGTAGCATCACTATTCATTAATTCATCGGCAAGTTTTTCACGAATAGAATCTTTTACATCTTCTAAACTTGCTTTTTCTTTTGATGCTTCTCTTAAGATAACATGGTAACCAAGTTCAGTGGTAATAACCTCTGTTGAAAATTCACCATCTTTTAATTGGAAAGCAGATTTAAGAATTTCATCATAACTACTAGATAGTGTTCCATCATTTATATAACCAAGAGATCCACCATCTTCTTTAGTAGAGGTATCTTCAGAGTACTCTTTAGCAAGTTCTGTAAATGTTTCTTTTACATTATCACTTTCTTTTAATTTAGCAATTATAGTATTAATGGTATTTTTTGCTTCTTCTTCCGCAGCACTTTTTTCTTCATCTGTTGCATCACTTGCAGCTTTAGAGGTTACTAAAATATGATCAACTAATACATCTCCTTGTGTATTTTTATCATAATAATTTTTAATTTCTTTATCCGTTATTTGTTCTTTAGCATAATCTTCAATAGCTAAATTTTGTAAATAGTTTAGATAAACATACCCACGATAACCATCTAGAGTTTGATAACTTGTATTGTATTGAATCATAGAAAGTAAATTATCACCATAATATTCTTCTAATGATTTCATCGTAGAATCCGCATAGTCATTTGCACTATCGATACTATCTTTGTATTTCTCCTCTAATATTTTTTTATCAATTAAACTAATTAATGCTTCTAAACCATAATTATTTTTTAATTCATTATAAAGCTCACTTGTACTAATTAAATTACCATTTTCAAAACTTACAATTGCTTGTTCTCCATTTTCTAATGTAGGAATTTTCTTTCCACAACCACATACCATTAAAGTACATAGTCCTAATACTACTAATTTTTTCTTCATTAAAAATCCTCCTTAACATTACTTATTATAGCGAATTTAGAAAAAAAATACAAGAAGAACACTCACCAACTTGAAAACTTACCATACAATATTATTGAAAAGACAAATAAAGGAGGAATGAAATTATGAATAACTGTTGTGGAAATAATGGACTAGGTCCAGCAATCATACTTGTATTATTTATCTTACTTATCATCATTGTAGGGGCTTTCATTTAGTCTTTAAGTAATAAGGAGGTGTCCATTTAAATGAACTCTTGTCAAAAAAACCAAGGAAATGGTTGCAATAATAACAATAACCTTGGAATGAATAGTGCATTTATTGTCATTATTTTATTCATTTTGTTAGCTATCATTTTCAGTGGATTCTTTTATTAAAAGGGAGGATATACCTTCTTTTTTCTTTGTTTTTTAAAAGAAAATAGTTTTAAAAAAGTTTTTTTTAAATAAAATGTATAGAGGGACTTTTATGAAGAATAAGAAAATGGATCTATTTCTTTTTATAGCTGTACTAGTCATTGCATTATTTGGTCTTGTTATGATTTATTCTGCTAGTAGTATCTGGGCTGAATATAAATTTCAAGATGCTTTTAAATTTGTTAAAGCCCAAGGATTCTTTTTTATGATCGGTGTTATTTTAATGTTTTTTTTATCAAAAGTAGATTATCATTTCTATTATAAAAAAGCCAATTACATTTTATTTGGTTGTTTTATTTTACTTGTTTTGGTTTTAATTCCTGGAATAGGTATTATTCGTAATGGAAGTCGTAGTTGGTTTGGAATAGGTTCTTTAGGGATTCAACCCAGTGAATTTGCAAAAATTGGTTTAATTCTTTATGTTTCAAAATATCTAGCCAATAATAAAAAAAATATGCGTAATATTAAATCAGGTGTTCTTCCTATTCTAAGTGTTATTTTTCTCTTTTTTGGACTTATTATGTTAGAACCAGATTTTGGAACGGCTATGGTTATTGTCCTTACTTTAATTGTATTGATTTTTATTTCGGGTGTAGATATTTCCTTTTTTGTAAAAATAGGAATTATTGGTTTAATTGGAATTGTAGGTTTAATACTGATTGCCCCTTATCGAATGGCTAGAATTGTTTCTTTTTTAAATCCATGGACCGATCCTTTAGGATCTGGATTTCAAATTATTCAAAGTTTATATGCTATAGGGCCAGGTGGATTACTTGGACAAGGTTTTATGCATTCAAGACAAAAACATTTTTATTTACCAGAACCACAAACCGATTTTATTTTTTCAATTATTAGTGAAGAATTCGGTTTTTTAGGGGTTTTAATTGTTACCAGTTTATTTTTCTTTATTTTTTATCGTGCAATTACCATTTCTCTTAATCAAAGTGATTTATTTGCTAAATATGTTTCTTTTGGCCTTTGTTTTGGTATTTTAATTCAAGCTTTATTAAATCTTTGTGTAGTAGTAGGAATTATTCCTGTAACTGGAGTTACTTTACCTTTTTTATCGTATGGAGGTAGTAGTTTACTGGTTTCTATGGCCAGTATTGGTATTATTTTAAATATAAGTCGAAATCAGCATTAATTTTTTTCTAATTTGTGTTATAATAGCCTTTAAAAAGAAGGGTTATTATGGAGTATAGAGAACAATTATCTTTTTCAAAAGAATTTCCCTTTGGTATTGAAATTGAGGTATGTAACAAAGAGGTAAAAGATATGCATTTTTTAAATCAAGAAAAAGATGTTTTAGTACAAAAGAATTGTTTTGCTTTTAAAAATAAGAAAAATGATTATTGGAAATATGAACATGAAAATACGAATGAATTAAATCAAGAGTTAGGTTTAGAAGTGATTTCTCCTATATTACATAATGAAAAAACAGATTTAATGAATTTAAAAACGGTTTTACTTCTTTTACAAAAAATAAATGCAGAAGTAAACGAAATATGTAGTATTCATATTCATATGGGCTCTAAAGTATTTCAAAAAGAAATGCAAAAATTATATAACTTTTTTCTCTTTTATCTTTATTATGAACCGGTATTTTATAAATTTAGTGCAATGGGGAATTTTGGTCATATCAGGGAATATGCTTATTCCTATGCAAATCCCGTTGTTTTACAAATAAAAAATGGATTATCTATAGAAACTTTAGAAAATTACATAAAAGAAAATAATAGTACTTTATATAAACAAAATGCTCTACACTTTAAAGAATTTTCTCTTTTTGATATTGATTCTTCTTTTGAATTGCGTGTTTTTAATGGAACACTAAATGAATGTATTATAGAAAATTATATTAATATGACCCTTTCTAGTTTAGAATATGCACTTTCTAGTTCTTTTCCTCAAGAAGAATATCAAAAACGTTGTTTACAAATGTTAAAAGTAAGAAAAAAATGGCTTTCTTTTAAACCATTTATAGAAAATGCAGATTCTTTAGTAGATGAATTTATAAATACGATTTTTCATAATACTTTAGATAAAGATTCTTTTTATGAACAATATAGGGGATTACATCTATAATTCGACAAAAATTTAACTCTTTTCTGTTAGTATAGCAACTTTAAGAAAGGAGTTTTCTTATGTTTTAGAAGAAGTAAATTCTAAGGTTTCAAAATGAAACCTTAGCCAAGGAACTTCAAGGTTCCATTTTGGAACCTTGAAAAAACTAATAAGTTTATGGTCGAAATTTTCGACCATAAAAATAGAAAGAGGTAATATGTTATGAACGAAATAACAAAAGAAAAAGTGGAAGTAGAAAGCTTAATTTATGAAATAAGGGGAAAGCAAGTAATGCTCGATAGTGATTTAGCTAGACTTTATCAAGTAGAAACCAAAAGAATTAATGAAGCAGTTAAAAATAATATGAAAAAATTTCCTGAAAGATTTTCTTGGATTTTAAATGATATAGAAGAACAAAACTTGAGGTCGAAAATTTCGACCTCAAGTTTGAAACAATATGGTGGAAGAAGATATAACAGTAGAGTTTTTACAGAGCAAGGCGTTGCTATGCTTGCAACAATATTAAAATCAAAAATTGCAACAGAAATCAGTATAAGAATTATGGATGCATTTGTTGCTATGAAAAAATATATTAGTACGAATTTAATAGAACAAAAATATATCAACAATTTAGTTTTAGAAGATAATAAAAGAATCAATTTGTTAGAAGAAACATTTTCAAAATTTGAAGAAAAGAAAAAAACAAATGAAATTTATTTTAATGGTCAAATCTATGATGCTTATTCAAAAGTAGTTGATATTTTTAAAAGTGCTAAAAAAGAACTTGTAATCATAGATGGTTATGCTGATAAAACCATACTAGATTATATCAAAGAATTGAATATAGATGTAACTTTAATTGTAAGAGAAAAAAGTTTATTACATGAACTAGATATTGAAAAGTATAATTTACAATATCATAATTTAAAAGTCGTTTATGATAATACTTTTCATGATCGATATTTTATATTAGATAAAGAAATTATGTATCATTGTGGAACCTCTTTAAATCATATTGGAGAAAAAACATTTTCTATTAATTTACTAGAAGATGAAATTGTAAAAAAGTCCTTGTTAGAGAAAATAGAAAGTAATGAGTAACTTGAGGTCGAAATTTTCGACCTTAAAAAAAACATATAAAAAAGTGATACTAATCATGGATTGACAACTTTCATCTAATTTACTAATAAGTTTTCTAAAAATATAGTATAATGGTAGTAAGGTGATTTTCAATGAATATAATTGTATCTGCTGGTGGTAGTGGAGGACATATCTATCCTGCACTTGCGATCATTGATGAATTTAAACGTCACGAAAAGGATTTAAATGTTTTATATATAGGAACGCATAATCGTATGGAAAACGACATTGTGCCTCAAAAAAATATTCCTTATGAATCTATAGAAATTTATGGATTTACTAAAAATATAAAACGAGATATTAAAAATCTATTTTTAATTCGTAAAGCTGAAAAAAAATGTATGCAAATTATGAAAAAATTTAAACCAGATATAGTAATTGGCGTTGGAGGATATGTGACGTATCCCGTTTTGAAAACAGCTAAGAAATTGGGAATCAAAACCTTTATTCATGAACAAAATAGTCGTCCTGGGAAAGTAAATTATTTAGCCAGTCGCTATGCGGATTTAGTCGGTGTAACCTTTAAAAGTTCTATTCCTTATTTTAAAAAAGCCAAAAAAGTGGTATATACTGGCCATCCTTCTTTAGATGGGGCCTTAAAAGTAAAAAAAGAAGATAAAACAAAATTAGGTTTTCATCCTACGAAAAAACTTGTATTATATGTAGCAGGAAGCTTAGGAAGCTCTTCTTTAAATCAAAAAATGCTTGATTTTTTAAATAGTGATTTACATGATTCTTATGAAATTTTATATATTGTGGGTAGTAATGTAAATATGGATCAATTTAAAAAACAAGTACAAAGTAAAGCTATGATTCAATTTGTTCCTTATTTTGATAACTTACCTGGAATTATAGCAGAAAGTGATGTAGTTATTTCTAGAGCTGGTGCTGGAACTTTATTTGAGATTATGGGACTTTTAAAACCAAGTATTATTATTCCTAGTCCTAATGTTGCCAATAATCATCAATATTACAATGCCAAAGAATTAGAAGAAAATGCATGTATTGTAATGTTAGAAGAACAAAATCTTACGAAAGAACAATTAGCTACTACAATTCAAGAGTTACTAAATAATCAACAAATGGTTGAAAAATTACAACAAAATATGCAAAAATATAAAGAAATTTTACCAAGTCAAAAAATTTATACGGAGATAAAAAAATTAATTTCGACTAGTCAAACAAAATAAAGATTGTTACAATAGTTGTAGGTGAAACATATGAAAAGAAAGAGAAGAAAAGTAAAACGACATATCAAATGGAAAATTTTATTTCTTTATTTGTTTATTGTTGGGCTTTTTGTTTCTTTTCTTTTTTATTTTTTTACTTTAAAAGTTAAAAATATCTATATTATAGGAAATGCAAGTATTAAGGATTATGAAATTATTGAGGTTGCTGGTTTAAAAGAATATCCTAAGTTTTATCGTTTATCTAAAAATGCCATTATAAAAAAAATACAAACTTTGGATTTAGTTGACAAGGTAAAAGTAAAAAGAAATTTATTAGGAAAGATAACCATTATAATAGAAGAAGCCCATCCTATATTTTATAATACCAATAATTCTACTTATGTTTTATCAAATGGAAAAGAAACGATGAAAAAAGAATTTTTAGGTGTTCCTTTTTTAGACAATTATGTCCCTGGAGATATCTATGAACGACTAGTCAAAGAAATGGCCAAACTAAAACCTGAAACAATAGCTCTTATTAGTGAAATTGAATATTCTCAAAGTAAAAGTGGAGACGTTGTTTTAGATGATACTCGTTTTATTTTTTATATGAATGATGGCAATACGGTTTATATTAATTTAATTCATATGGATCGTATGGATTTATATGCTCTTACTTATACAACCCTTCCTCAAGATGAAAAAGGACACTTGTATTTAGACTCAGATAATGATAAAGTAATCTTTCAAGGAGACGAAAGTAATGGATAATATAAATTATAATGATTGGATGGAAAAAACATTAAAAAGTTTTTCCAAGAAAAAAACCATTCTTTTACATAGTTGTTGTGGTCCTTGTTCTACAGCTGTTCTAGATGTTTTAAAAGAGTATTTTTCTATAACCATTCTTTATTATAATCCTAATATTGAGCCTTTAGAAGAATATGAAAAACGAAAGAAAGAACAACAAAGATATATTCAAGAAAGTAAGCTAGATATTCATTGGATGGATTGTGATTACGATAATGAAAGTTTTAAAAAAATAGCTAAAAATTTAGAAAAAGAACCAGAAGGGGGAGTAAGATGTAAGAATTGTTATTTCCTTCGTCTTCATAAATGTGCTACATTAGCAAAAGAAAATCATTTTGATTACTTTGGAACCACTTTAACGGTAAGTCCTTATAAAAATGCTAAAGTAATTAATGAAATAGGATTAGAAATTGAAAAAAGAATCAATCAAGATTCTAATGCGTCTTTACAATTTTTAATCGCTGATTTTAAGAAAAAAGATGGTTATAAAAAAAGTATTATTCTTTCCAAAAAATATAATTTATATCGTCAAGAATATTGTGGTTGTTTATATGGAAAAGAAAGTAGTAGGGAGTTTTAAATGAAAAAGAAAGATCTTTATTATATAGAGTATTTAAAAAATCAAATGTATACAGAAGGAAATTTAAATGAAATTATTTCTATTTTAGAAAGTAAATTAGCATTAGAAGAAGAAAAAGATACTATTATTTGTACCACTTTAGCACGTGCTTATTATGAAAAAAAAGAGTATCAAAAAGCTATTTTCTATTATCAAAAAGCTTTAACAAAAGTTCCAACTTGTAGTGCTTCTTTATTTGGTCTTTTTAAGTGTTTTATAAGACTTGAAAACTATAAACAAGCTTTACTCTATTTAAAACAATATCAACAAATCAATAAAAATGCCGATATAACTCTTTTAAGTACTCTAATTCAAAATCTTTTAAATCCTAAGTTTTCTTCTATTGCATTACAAAATCAATATTTAAATATAGCATTAAAAAATGGATCTTTTTTAGATAAGTATCATGAAATGATTGAAAACTATAATCAAAAGAATTGGGCAGCTTTAAATAATTGTTTACAAATATTAAAAAAACAAAGTAGAATGGAAAAAATATGGATTGATTTTGATTTAATTACCTTTTTAGTAACGAAACAAATGACACAAGATCTTGACTATGTTTATGAACTATTAAAAGAAGCATATCAAAAAAAGGATGCTGAACAAATAAAGAATTATTTAATGCTTGTTTGTAAGTATCCTTTAAAAAATAGAAAATTAATTTTTCAATGTGTATATGTTTTAGTAAATCAGTACTATATGCAAGATGCAACTACCATTTTAAAAAAAATGAAACTACTTTTAAAAGAAGAACAAGTATGGATGAGGTGGATAGAGGTTCAAATGTCTGCTACAAAGAAATATAGAGGTTTAGATGAAAATACGCGAATACAGATTCAAAAACAATTAGAAAAGGGGAAAAAAGCGTATCAAAATCATGAAACAGAAAAAGCCCTATCTCTTTTTCAAGAGGGATATCTTGCCTATTTAGATCCTATATTTTTATACTATATAGGAAAAATGTATTATAAACAAAAAAAGTATGAAGAAGCAGAGCCTTACTTGTTACAATATTTAAATGAAGGAGTAGAAAAGGGTGCTAAAGCGTGTTTATATTTAGTAGGTATTGCCAAAAGAAAACAAGATTTTACAATGATGCAAACCTATTATGATTTATGTAAAAACTATAATCAATTTTTGGATGAAGAGGTAGAAATTTTTCATTTGGTTCCTCATCAAAAAACATCTATTTCTAAAGAATGCTAAAAATAGATTGCACTTATCGAAAAAAAATGCTATTCTAGTAATTACAAAAAAGAAGGGAAAGAAAAATAAGCAATAAAGATTATGAAATGTTAAGTGAAGAAGAATTAATTCATTTAATGAATAAATTAGAACAAAAGTTAAATTCTATAGAACATTTACTAGAGCAAAATGAATCTTTAAAAACAGAGTATGATGCTCTAATAGAAGAACAAAAGAAGTATCGAACTGCGATTTTAGAAAGTTTTTCGCAAATAAAAAATGCTATTGAAAATTATTATACAAAAGCCTTTTTTAATCTTTCTACTAAAAAATACAATCAAAAAATAGCTACTTATGAAAAGATGAAAAAGGAATTATTTACTTTACATACAAAAATTGTAGAACTTTTTAATACGAATCAAGATGAATTGTATTTTAAAACACCAATAGATCAAGAATTATTAGGTTTAGTACAAGAAAATATGCATGGTGCAATGGATGATTATTTTGGTTATAAAGTGGCTTATCGTAATTATTATCAAAATTGGAAACAAGAAAAAGAAAGAATTTCTGCTTCTTTAGCTCGATATAATGAAGAAGATTTAAGAAAAACAATTAAAAGAGTGGAAATGGATTTATTATGTGCTAGGTTACAATATGTAAGAAAACATGCCAATCAAAATGATAATATAAAAAGATAAAAAAAGAGAACAATTGTCGAAAGTATTGTAAATTGTTCTTTTTTTGTTATGCTAATAATAGGTGAAAAAACATGGATTTTCATTATGATCATTCAGTCTTATATGTAACGATTACTAATGATATTACAATAGATACCATTTCTATTTTAGAAAGGCGTTTATTTCAAATGGTAGAAGATTATGGTATGAATCAAATTATGATTACCATTTTAGGTAGAAATAATACGCATTTATTAAATCATTTTAAAAAGAATTTTTATCACTATTATAAAGGCTACTTATTTATTTACTAATTCTTTTTTTAAAGTTAATGTATTTTGTTTTTCTTCTATAATACGCATTAATACTAAAGCTAAATCGGTAGCACTCGTATTAATTTCATCAACATTTAAACTATTTTTATAGTAGTCTTCTTCATTTGTACCAAAAGTTCCACACATCGTAATATGAGCATCTCCAACCACTATAGATTCATTTATGTACGGAGTTGCTTCATAATAACAATTTCCTACTCTTTTTTTATGATCCGTTATAGAATTTAAAACGACAAGTACGAATGGTTTTGTATATTCTTTAATAATATCACGAGAGGTTTTTACTAGATCTATTTTATCAATTAAAATAGGGTGTTCTTCTTCTCCATAAACGGGGAAATTATTCAGTTTTAATATAGTACCTACTTTGGTTGCAAATGTTAAAAAGGGACTTAATGCGGTTTCATATTTACCAAGACATAAAATAATGATATTTTCAAATTCTTCACTATCCAGAAGAATTTGTTCTTTTAATTGTTCTAATTTTACTTTTTTATCCTTAATATAACAATATTCCATCTAGAATACCTCCTATCCAAAGTAAAATTTTAACATATTTTTTTTAT
Source organism: uncultured Bacilli bacterium (assembly GCA_947629205.1). Classification (GTDB taxonomy): domain Bacteria; phylum Bacillota_I; class Bacilli_A; order RF39; family UBA660; genus MGBC108787. Next base: position 5,517 of record CANRCV010000017.1, on the reverse strand, counting down.
TTTGGAAGGTATTTTTAGCATTTTTTTAAAATTTTACGATATATTATAGTAAAAATGCTTGTAAGAATGCTTTGTTTTTGCTAAAATACAAATGGCTAAAAAAATTAGCAAATAGACATGCGTTTGGGATTTTTCTTTTCGAGTGCCGAAGAGGTGAAAAGAAAGAGTTGATCAAAGCAGATGTTTAAACGAAGGAGGAATTAATTTATGGCCGTTGTTTCTATGAGTTATTTATTAGAAGCAGGAGTTCATTTTGGACATCAAACAAAAAGATGGAATCCAAAAATGAAACCGTATATTTTTGCAGCGAGGGATGAAATACACATCATTGATTTACAAAAAACTGCAGAAAAATTAGAAGAAGCCTATGCTGCTTTAAAAGCAATTGCTGATAATGGAGGTACTTTCTTATTTGTTGGAACGAAAAAACAAGCAAGTGAGGTATGCAAAGAGGAAGCAATTCGTAGTAATAGTTACTATGTAACCGAAAGATGGTTAGGTGGTACTCTTACGAACTTTAGAACAATTCGTAAAAGAGTAAAACGTCTTGAAGAAATTGAAAATATGGAAAAGGAAGGCGTATTTGCAGTTTTACCTAAAAAAGAGGTAATTGGACTTAGAAAAGAATACGATAAATTAAATCGTGTATTATGTGGTATTCGTGAAATGAATAAATTACCACAAGCGATTATTATTGTCGATCCTAAAAAAGAATATAATGCGATTCGTGAAGCAAGAAAATTAAATATTCCTGTATTTGGAGTGGTAGATACCAATTGTGATCCAGATGAGGTTGATTATTGTATTCCTGCTAATGATGATGCTGTTCGTTCTGTTAAAGTTGTTATTGGAGTACTTAATAATGCTATTTGTGAATCTCGTAATTTAGAAATGGTTGATTATGTAACAGAAGAAGATAAAAATAAAAAAGAAGGTAAAGATATCTCTATGGAAAAAGTCGTAGAGAAAATTGAGCCGCGTCATGATAAAAAACAAGAAGAAGTTGTAAATACTGAAATCGTTGAAGAAGAACCTAAAAAAGAAGAAAAACAATCTAAAAAAGAAGAAAAGAAAGATTATAGTGCTATGACTTTAGCAGAATTAAAAATAGTTGCTAAAGAACAAGGTTTAAAAGGTTATTCTACTATGAAAAAAGATGAATTAATTCGTAATTTAAAATAAAGTAAGGAGGATAAAAATGGACGTTAGTGCAAGTTTAGTCAAAGAGTTACGTGAAAAAAGCGGAGCTGGTATGATGGATTGCAAGAAGGCTTTAGCAGAATGTAATGGTGATATTGATTCCGCTATGGATTATTTAAGAGAAAAAGGGATTGCCAAAGCAGAGAAAAAAGGAAGCCGTATTGCAGCAGAGGGTTTAGCCAATATCTATGTAAATAAAAATAAAGCTGTTATTTTAGAGGTAAACTCTGAAACTGATTTTGTTAGTAAAAATGAAGAATTTACTACTATGATTGATACAATTGGAAATGCTATTTTAAATAGTAATGTGACTACTTTAGAAGATGCTTTAACTGTATCTTTAAATGATGGAACCATTAATGATTTAATTGTTGCTAAAACCGCTAAAATTGGAGAAAAACTATCTTTAAGAAGAATAGAGGTAGTCGAAAAAAAGGATGATGAGGTTTTCGGTTCTTACTTACATATGGGTGGAAAAATAGCTGTTTTAACTCTTTTAAAAGGAGCAAATGAAGAAGTAGCAAAAGATGTTGCTATGCAATCTGCAGCTATGAAACCAAGTTATGTTTTTATAAGTGATGTACCAGAAGATGTTTTAAATCGTGAAAAAGAAGTTTTAAAAGAACAATCTATGAATGAAGGAAAACCTGCTGATATTGCTGAAAAAATGGTAGAAGGTAGAATTAAAAAATTCTATAAAGAAATTTGTTTAGCTGAACAAGCATTTATTAAAGATAATGATATCAGTGTAAATACTTATGTAACCAATAATGGTGGAGAAATTATAAAAATGGTTCGTTATGAAGTTGGTGAAGGTATGGAAAAAAGATGTGAAAACTTTGCTGAAGAGGTTATGAACCAAGTAAAAGGAAACTAGGAGGCTTAAAGAAAGTCTCTTTTTTTGTAAAGAATTGCGAAAAAGAAAGCAATTTTCTTTTATTTTTGTTATACTAGTTATAGTGATAGTATGAAGAAGTTAAAAAAAAGTAAAAAAAGTATTTTAGAATTTATTTTATTTGTTTTTATGATCTATTTGTTTATTGTTTTAGGAACAAAAGATTATGGACATGATGTACCAGATAATATTCGTTTTGCTACTGAATATCAAAATGTTTCTAAAAATAATGTATTTGTTTATAAAACGGATAAAGAAATATTAGATGTATTAGAAAATCAAACAGGAATTATTTTTTTAGGATTTCCTAGTAATCGTTGGAGTTCTTATTATGCTAAATACTTAAATGATATCGCTTTAGAAGAAAATATAGAAGAAATTCATTATTATGATTTTTTAAAAGATCGAAGAATGAATACTAAAACGTATCAAAAAATAGTAGAAAAAGTAAAAAGTTATTTGTATAGTAGTGATACGTTAGAATTTGATTTAAATGCTCCAACGATTATTGTTGTTAAAGAAGGTATGATTCTTTATTTTGATAATGAAATGCATAATTTAATAGGAGAAATAAAAGCAGAAGATTATTTTACAGATTATCGTGAAAATGTCATTAAAACCAATTTAAGAGAAGCCATTAGAAAATTAAAAGGAGAAGAAAAAAATGAATGATAATAATAATTTTTTAGGGGTTGGTTTATTTTTCTTATTCATTGTAGGTATTATCGTAGTAGGAAGCTTAGGAATTTATTTTAGTACTAGACAAAAAACAGAACAGATGAGTAATACTGATGAAACGGTTTTATTAGAAGATCAATACAAAGAAGATAAAAGTAAAGACTTAATTTATTTTGAAAATGAAAGTACAATTAGTGAAAAACTAAATATTACCAGTAAAACACCTGTTATTAATATACCAGGAGAAGATGCTAAAGCTGTGAATAAAGATTTAAAAAAATTAGTTAGTGAGGTTAATAACTCTTTAAAAAAGATAAGTAATCAAAATAATCCTACTTGTACCTATGGAGACTATGATGATATTTATGAAACCGATTTTTTAGATTATGGTGTCTATACATATCAAAATTATTTATCTTTAGTGATTCGTAGATCTACTTATGATTGTGAAAATGGTATTTCTTCTACTTATAAAGTAAAATCTTATACCTTTGATATGCAATCCAAAAAAAGTTTATCTAGTACTGAACTCTTTCAAACTTATAATACTACATTTACAAATGTTAAAGAACAAATAAATAATAATTTAACAGCTTCTCAATCCATGGTTGATGATGTACCAACTCTTTTAATTGAAGAAACTTTAAACAATTTAAAAGAACAAGATACTTATATTGCTTATATTGATGAATTTGGTGATTTAAATGTAAATTATGTTGTAAAAACCAATACAGTCGATTATAATGATACTATAACAATAAATGGATAAGGATGGAAAAAAATGAATATTGAACAAAAAATGGATAAAGCAATTATTGCTTTAGAAAACAAATTATTAAATATTAGAGCTGGAAGAGCTAATCCTGCTATGTTAAATGGAATTATGGTTCCTTTTTATGGAACACCCTCTCCAATACAAAGTATGGCAAATGTGACTGTCCCAGAAGCTAGACAAATCTTAATTAAACCTTATGATAAAAGTACTTTAAAAGATATTGAAAGAGCTATTAATGAAGCCAATATTGGAATTACACCTACTAATAATGGAGAAATGATTATTTTAACGATTCCTCCTCTTACAGAAGATCGAAGAAAAGAATATGTTCGTGAAGCAAAAGAAATAGCAGAAGAAGCTAAAGTAGCTTTAAGAAATATACGTCAAGAAGAAAATAATGCAATTAAAAAAGAAGAATATCCAGAAGATGAAGAAAAACGTTTAATGGAAGAGGTACAAGAAGCTATTAATAAATACAATAAAATTGTAGATGAAAAATTAAAAGAAAAAGAACAAGAATTAATGACCGTTTAATTCTTTCTTTTTCTTTTAAAATTATGTATAATAAAGGTATAGTAGGAGGAAAGAAAAATGAAGAAAAAGAAAAACCTCCCAACTCTAGAAGCTAATCTGGGGGGTATATTAGATAATCATAAACCTAGATTAGAAAGATTTATCAAAAATAAAAAACAAAAACAAATTTTAATTGGTACAATTATAGGAATTATAGTATTAATTGGTGGTATAACTTTATACCATACTTTTGCTATGTATAAAACAGAAAAAAGTTTTGATGTAATACAAGGAAAAGTACCAGATTTTTTAAAAGATTTAACTGATTTTGAAAAATTAGTAAGAATTATAAAAAGTAATGCTAAAAATTATGATGAATTGTTTGCAAATGATGAAGATGTACAAAAAATGGTAGAAAGCGAAGATGCTATGCAATTAGTAGTACAATCTAAAGAAATAAAAGAAGAAATGAAAAAAAGTTCTTATTATCAAGAAAAATTAGTTCCTAAATTACTAGATTGTACATTAGTAGATAATATGGATAAATTTAATGCTGGTTTGCCTGCTTATTTATATAAAGAAGGGGAAGAATATACAGAATTAACTGGAGGATGGGAAATGGTAACGATTAAAAATCCTTCTGTATGGTATATGGGAGATCATGGTTACGGGAGTTTAACCAAAAATAAAGACAATTTAGAGTTATCTGTTTCTAGTAGTTACGAAGCAAATTCAAAATGGGTTGCTACTCAAAACTATTTAGATTTAAGTTCTTTTACCCGTCTTGCTAGTGATGTTCACTATTATTCTAAGTATTCTTCACATAATTCTAGAGCAGGTGGTGTTAATCGAAGTACTGGTTTTTATGAAAATTATGATTTTACTTCTACTACTTTATCGATTGGAGCAGCTCTTTCCTTTTATACAGAAGAAAATAGTACAATCACAAGTACAACCTATGATAAACGTGATAACTTTTATTTGACCTTGCAAAAAGCTAGTAATTCTAGACCTTTATTTAAAAACTATACTTATTATGTTTATTCTACTGCTTATATAAATATTTATAAAGTTTGGGTTGAATAATTTTGAAGAAATTTAATTCTTCCTTTTTCTTTTAAAATTATGTATAATAAAAATATAGTAGGAGGAAAAGAAAAATGAAGAAATTCAAAAATAACCTCCCAACCAGCAATTCTAGTCTGGGGGGGGGGTATATTAGATAATCATAAACCTAGATTAGAAAAGTTTATTAAAAACAAAAAACAAAAACAAATTTTAATTGGAACAATTATAGGAATTATTGTACTTATTGGTGGTATAACTTTATACCGCACTTTTGCTATGTATAAAACAGAAAAGAGTTTTGATGTCATTCAAGGAAAAGTACCTGATTTTTTAAAAGATTTAACTGATTTTGAAAAATTAGTAAGAATTATAAAAAGTAATGCTAAAA
>CANRCV010000016.1 GCA_947629205.1 uncultured Bacilli bacterium | reverse complement strand
ACCTAAATAAGTAATCCTTGCATATCCATTACCTATTTTAGCATACTCGCTTGTTGCATCACTACTAACATTCGTTGTAGTATAGGTTTTAGTATCAATCTCTTCATTTGTTTCACAGTTATAGCAATACATTTCTTTGTTATATAGTTTTTTATTTCCTATATAGCCAGATCCTCCTCCGGCAGGATAACCACCTGTTCCACCGCCATAAAAGCCTCCGCCTCCACTACCAAGCATTGTTCCGCCTTTTCCAAAAGACCCTTTTGCAGCATCTGTTAGTGTTCCAGCTCCATCATAAAAAAAACTACCCCCAGCACTTTGCGTTCCCCCATAACCATAAGAGGTAGTTGTTCCACGATAAGTGCTAATAAATGCTTCACTGTCTGTTCCTTTAAAACCACCACCCGAACCAGATGTAGTATTATTTCCAACTGTAACATTTTGAGCTCTGCCGCCACCCCCACCAGCAACAATTAATATTTGTTCTTGTTGTTGTTCTAAAGTTGCTAATAACCCTGGCACAAGAGCTATATGAGTAGCTCCTCCTCCCGCAGCACAAATTGTATTATCATCAGTATGTGCATTTGTACCACCGCCACCATTATAACCACCAGTTCTAGCGGATGTAGCTCCTCTATTTGTTACAGTACCTTTACCACCAACATAAATATAAAGTTTTTCACCTTGAGATAAAGAAATTTCTCCGGATGCGTAACCACCATAACCACCTTGAACAGTACTACTCCATTTGCCTCCTTCTGCTCCCCATACCTCTAATTTATATTTTCCCGTAATAGGAACAGTAAAGATTTGTTCATTACCAGAATAATTAAATTCTTCTTTTCCTTCATAAGTAAAATCTATGGTACAAGAGGTTGGTATATTTTCCATATTGGTTACGATTACTCCCCATTTATCATTGTCCCATTCTCCAATTGCACCATTATCGCAAGTAACATTAACTTGATAATTTTCTTTTAAAGGCATTTTGTTTACTTTTTCTCCATTTACTTTAATGGCAATAAAATTAATATCATTTTTTGTTGAACTACTAAAATCAGGCACAATACCTTTTATAACATCAAAACTTTTTTCTGTTTTATACATAGCAAAAGTGCGGTATAAAGTAATACCACCAATCAGTACTATGATTCCTATTATTGTTCCAATTAAAATTTGTTTTTGTTTTTTATTTTTGATAAACTTTTCTAATCTAGGTTTGTGATTATTTAATATACCCCCCCCCCAGACTAGAATTGCTGGTTGGGAGGTTTTTATTTTTCTTCTTCATTTCTTTTTCCTCCTACTATATTTTTATTATAAACGAATTTGAAAAAGATGAAAAGTTCTTTTTGATAATTTTTGAAAAATTATTTTCCTAAATAAGTAATCCTTGCATATCCATTTCCAGAATTTCCAACCATTGTATTTTGTGTTCCATCATGTTTTGGCATAGCTTCTTTACCAGATTTCATTTCTGTATTCGTAAAAACAAGTCCTGAATAATGGGTAGACAATCCAGTATGTTGAATGTTATTTTCAACAGATTCTTGTTTTATGGCATTACATCCCTCATGTCCAGAAATAAAGGATGAACCACCTGAGGCTGAGGTTGCAAAGGCTGCTCCTTCACTACGTCCACCATAATAACCTCCTCCTGCTCCAGCAACACCACAATCACCTTTAGTAGAGGTACAATAACCACCTGCTCCTACACCACTTTGCCCTTTACCAAAGGCATAACCATTTGTTTGATCGATTGATAATGTGCTTCCAACTAAATCGGCAGATAATCCACCTGCAGCTCCAGGTGTAAAATTATAACTAGCTCCTCCACCGCTAGTTTCATCATCGGCGGCATCTGTAGTACCAGTCCCTCCACCATTATATCCACCAAGAGATTCTACTCTCTTACTTGCATTTGCACCAGCACCACCTACATAAAGATATAATGTTTGCTCTTTTTGCAAGTTTATTTCACCTTTGGTATATGCACCATTTCCTCCATCATTACATACACTACCTTGGCAAAGAGCCTTTCCACCTTCAGCTCCCCATAATTCTATTTTATATTTTCCTTGTAATGGTACTGTAAATGATTGTTCACTTCCTATATAATCAAATGTCCATTCTGTTCCTTCTTCTATGATAAAATTAATACTACATGTTGTTGGACTCTTTTTTAGACTTGATACAAATAATCCCCATCTCTCTGTATCCCATTCTCCAATGGCATCATTATCACAAGTAATCTCAGCATTTACACCATTTGTTTTTAATGGTACAAAATTTACTGATTCGCCATTTACTTTTAAGGCAATTACATTGACATCATTTTTTGTATAATTTCTAAAATCAGGTACAACTCCTTTTATAACATCAAAACTTTTTTCCATTTTATACATAGCAAAAGTATGGTATAAAGTTATACCACCAATTAATACTACAAGTCCTATAATTGTTCCAATTAAAATTTGTTTCTGTTTTTTATTTTTAATATATCTTTCTAATCTAGGTTTGTTATCTAATATACCCCCCCCCCAGACTAGATTTGCTGGTTGGGAGGTTTTTATTTTTCTTCTTCATATTTCTTCCTCCTACTATATTTTTATTATAAACGAATTTTTTATTCTTGAAAAGAGTTTTTTAAATTAAAAAAACGCTTACTTTTCGTAAACGCTTACTTTCTTTTTATCTCTTCCTAATCTTTCGAATTTAACAACTCCATCGATTTTAGCAAATAAAGTATGGTCTTTTCCCATTCCTACATTAACACCTGGATAAATCTTTGTTCCTCTTTGACGATATAAAATAGATCCACCAGATACAAATTGTCCATCACTTGCTTTAGCACCTAAACGTCTACCAGCACTATCACGTCCGTTTTTAGTAGAACCTTGTGCTTTAACGTGTGCAAATCGTTGGATATCTAAAGTAAATTTTAACATTCGCTTTTCTCCTCCGTTCTTATATTTTTTTGATATTGATTTTCTAATTCTTTTAACAAATCAATCATATTGTTTAATAAAGTATCGGTAATCGAATCATGTTCTATTACTTTTATTTCTACAGGATTTTCATCTTTTACCTCAATGGATTGATGAAATGATAATATATTATTTACAGTTGTTGTAACAATACTAGATACAGCACTACAAACAATGTCATATCCTTTTTCTGCATACTCTGCATGTCCTTTAATTAAAATACGATTCATTTGTCCTTTTTCTTTATAAATTTGTACTTGAATCATAATTACTTACACTCTATTTTTTTAACAACTAATTTTGTATAAGGTTGTCTATGACCTTGTGTTTTACGGAATTTCTTTTTAGGTCGATATTTGAAAACAACAATTTTCTTTTGTTTTCCATGTTTTTCAACCGTACAAGTCACTTTTGCATTTGGAACTACTGGATTACCAGCTTTTCCATCTACAAATAACACCTCTGTAAAAACAACATCACTACCTGCTTCATTTGGTAATTTTTCCACATAAATGGTATCACCCTCAGCAACATAATATTGTTTTCCACCTGTTACGAATATAGCTTTCATTTCCTACCTCCTTTATATTTTTTAAGACACGCTTTGAAGGCACGAAAAATCGTTTAAAACCTTTTTCAAGCGGTTAGAAAGGAAAGCCCTTTCAAACGAATAAAATTTTATCAAAAATGGACTTATTTGTCAAATCTTTGCTTTAAAATTTCTTTTTCATGAACATATTTATTTTCTTTTTTAAAAAAATGAAGCGTTTCTTTCTTTAAAACTTTTAGATCTATCATATTATGATGCTCTATTTTTTTATAAGGAAATAAATATAAAAAACGTTCTAAATAAAATTTATTTTGATAATAATTTCTTTTTTTATAAAAATCCAAAAGTTTATAAATTAAAAAACTAAGGACAATATATTGATTTAAATTACTTTGAATCATATAAAAAAGAAAAAGAATTAAAAAGAAAAGAGAAGAAAATAAAGAAATGGTAATACTTTTAGAAAAAGAACATACTTTTTGAAATAGAAGAAAAAAGATTTCTCCTCCATCTAATGGTTTTATAGGAAGTAAATTAAATAGTAAAATACCTAAATTATAATACGTAAATAACTGATATGTACTACTATAAATGAAACCTTTATGAAATAAAAAGGCAAAAAAAAGACCTAAAATGAGTTGAAAAAGTATTCCTCCACTATAAATCCATATATCTTGATTAATAGGAGAATTAAGGTATTTTTCACTTGTTGTCATTCCTCCAAAAGGAAAAAGTTCTACTTTTAAAATGGTATACCCATATCGTTTTAAAAAAAGGATATGTCCTAGTTCATGAACAACAATAATAAGAAAAATAAATAAAATATTTTTAATATATCCCGTTAGTAAAAAACTTAAAAAGATAAAGTAACATAAAAAATTAATTTTAAATTTATGATAAATACTCTTCATAGCCTAGATAGTTTCCATCTTTCATAAAGGTAAGAATAGCTTCATTTTCTTGAAATTCTCCTACTAAACTATCTTTTTCTACATAATCATACATGGTTAAATTATAATTTTCTAAATGAGAATACCAAATATCGACGCCATCAATCCCTTGAACAATCACTGTCTTGCCTAAATTTTCTTTTTCTCCTAGAAAAACAACAACACCACTTTCTAAAAAAGAAAATAAATTACCATTTAAATGAACCAAGTAAGAAGAATCTTTTGGTTCGATGGAAGAATAAGACGTACTATTTTCAAATACCGGAGTTGTAGCTACTTTATCAGGGACAATAGAACCAAAATATTTGGTATATAAACTATTTATTTTGGTAAAAGGGAGTGTATCTTGAAAAAAATAATTTTTAAATGTTAATAAATTAGCATCACTACTATTTACAAAAATAGCACAAAGTAAAACTAAAATAACACTTAATAAAGTTCGAGTAAATAATAAAGAAATATAACTTGAAGATGTTTTTTTATGACAAGTACTCTTATTTAATAAATTGCTACGTTTATTTTTAATGCGATTTTGCGTTTCCATCAATAATTGTTCCATATTCTTCACCATTACATTGTATGGCACCTTTTTCTTTTTTATGCATCACATAAATAAATAAAAGATTCAAAACAAGACCAATTGAGTCCAACGAAAAAGTATGAAATAAGATAAGTACTAAAATTTTATAGAAACTATAAAGTAAAACAAAGTGTAAAAACAAATAGTTTATAGAATATAAAGAACCTTTGAATAAAGAAGAAATTAGATATAAAAGAAAGAAAAGAAGAAAAAACTTTCCATTTAAACCAAGTAGAAAATCTACTGCCCAAAAACTTAAAAAAAGGCTCGATTTTGGTTCTTCTTTTTCCAATAAAGAAAGAAGAACAAAATTTGTTTTTAGATGGGTATAATTATAAAATACAATATCCAATACAAAGAAAAGAAAAATCATACATCACCTCTTAACGTTGTAATAACACTTACATACTTTAAATTTTTAAAATCAACGGCGGGTTCAATTTCTAAAATTTGTTCAATTTCATATCGATCTTTTGTTATACGTTTAACAGAACCAATCAGTAAGTTTTTAGGATAAAGAGATAAATCACTTATATAAACTAGATCATTTTCATGAATGACTTGTTTGGTATCTAATCCTGTAACAATTAATTTTTGATTTTGATAAGTAAGTATTCCATAACTATCATTTATTTTAACAGACAAAGAAAGATTGGGGTTTTCAAGTAGCATTACCTCACTAGAATGATCATTTGTTTTTTCAATAATCCCTACAACTCCATGTTCATTGATTACCAAGTTTTTTTCCTGAATGCCTTCCTTTTTTCCTTTATAAATTGTTATTTTTTGATTTAAATCGTATAGAGAACGATACAAAACTTTTGATTTTTCTAAAGGATAGTTTATTTTTTCTTCATAACCATAAGCATCAACTAGTTCTTGATAATTCTTTTCTAATTCTTTATTTTGTAGAGTACAAAAAAATTGATTCGTTTGTTCTTCTTTGGTTTTTCCTAATAAAAAGGCATAAACTTGTTCTTTTAAAAGAATACAAATTATAAACGTTAAAATACAAAAAATACGCTCCTTCTTTGTCATACGTTTTCACCCTTATTAGTATGGAAAATTTTTTTAAAATTAAAGCAAATGTTCATCAAAAAAACTAAAAAAACGGGTATCTCCCACAATAATATGATCAATTAAGGGAATTTGCATGATTTTTCCAATTTCGAAAACATTTTTGGTAAAGGCAATATCTTCTTGACTTGGTGTTGGATCCCCTGAGGGATGATTGTGCATTAATACAAGTTTTACAGCACGATGTTTAATAGCAGCATGAAAAATTTCTCGAGGATGCGTTACACTTTTATTTTGCGTTCCTATAAATAAAATTTCTTTTGCTACGACCTCATTTTTGGTATTTAAAAATAAAGCCATTAATTGTTCTTGAGGTTTTTGCATTTCAAAACGATAATGTAAAAAAATTTCTTGAGCACAATGAACTTTTATTTTTTCATGACTATTGGGTAGTGAAAGCCTTTTTCCTAGTTCAATGGCTGCTAGTAGAGAAATGGCTTTTGCTTCTTTAATTCCTTTTATCTTAATTAATTCTTCATAAGAAATTTGTTGTAAATCTTGAAACTTGTCTAAAGAATTCACTAAACGAATACTTAAATCTTTTACGGATTCTTCTTTATTCCCACAACGCAATAGAATGGCAATAATTTCTTCATTACTTAAACTTTCTGCTCCTTTATTTTTTAATTTTTCTCGTGGACGTTCATCTAAAGGTAAATCTTTTATTTTATAATTCATTGGGTACACTTTCTATCATACTTTTGATTACATTGGGATAATTTTGGATCGTGGTATTTTTTAATAAAGTATCATATTTAGAAATATTATCTACAACAGAATGATCAAATTCTATTTCTTTTATATAGTAAGAATAGTTTTGTTGATCAAAATAGGAAGATAATAAGTCTTTATTTTCTTTGGTAAAACCAATATAAATACGATAATAGGTTCCATCATAAATGAGTTTGGACGGAATATAGGAAGACTGAAAGTTTAAAGCATTTTCTTTATTTTTAAAAACTCCAACTTGAAAAGCATATAAAATATTTGTACTTTTAGCATCCGCTTCTTCTTTAATATTAAAGAAGAAAATACTAGCTAGTACTATACCAACAAAGGAAGAAAAAAGCACTACCTTAATTATTTTTTTCATTTGGACATCACCTAAAAAAGTTATAGCAAATAAAAAAGAAAAAGAATGTCGAATTTTATTCTTTTTCTCCTTCTTCTAACATTGTAGTAATAAAAATACCATATCCTGTTTTTACATTATCTACAACGACATGCGTAACTGCCCCAATAATTTTATTGTTTTGAATTATTGGACTTCCACTCATTCCTTGAATAACTCCTCCTGTTTTTTCTAATAATTCTTCATCTGTAATTTCAAAAGTAATATTTTTAATTTTATTGTATTCATTAATTTTTGTAATTTGAATGGTATATTCTTTTATTTCATTTCCTTTTAAAACCGTTAAAATTTTAGCTTCCCCTACTTGAGCCTCTTCTTTTTTGGCTACCTCATACATAGCTGTTTCTGGTAAATTTGCTGTATATTTTCCAAATAAACCATATTCGGTATTTTTGGTAATAGTTCCAAAAACGATAGAAGGATTAAAGGTGGCTTTTTTCTCACCTGGTGTTCCATCACTACTCTTATGAATACTTGTAACAGAACTATCAAATATTTTTCCCGTTTTTACCTCTACTTTGGAATTGGTATTGGCTTCGATAATCTCATGACCAAGTGCTCCATATATTTTACTTTCTGGATCAATATAGGTAAGTGTCCCTATTCCTGTTAAACTATCTTTTACATACAATCCGGTTTTAAAAATATGGTCTTCTTCTATTAAGGTTAAGGTACTTGTCATTTCTTTTCCATTACGAAGAATTGTTAATTTAATGGTAGCATTATCCATCTTTTGTTCAATCCACTTTGTTAATTCTTCAATAGAATTCACCTCTTGCTCTTCAACTTTTAGTATGGCATCTCCTATTTGTAAAGAAGGATTTGATTTAACACTTTTTCCATTTACTTTATAAAAACCAACGATTAAAATCCCATTATTTTGGATATTTATACCAATATTTTGTCCTCCTACTAAAATATGATTGGAATAAGCTAGGACAATTGTAGGTATTAAAAATAAAACAATCATTACATAGGTATATATTTTTTTCATGTTTTCACATCCTTACTAATTCTAGTATGAACCAAATAGAAGGACAAATAAAAACAATAATTGGTTTTTACCAAATATTGTTAGTATTGTTTACCAAAATAAATTTTATATTTTCCTGGTTTTTTACAGCAGACACAATCTCCGTCTGCCCTTTCTTCTTCTACTATACATCTTGATTTTAAACCCGTATCTTCTTTAATTTTATCTTCACAAGCACTAGAACCACACCAATTGATTTTAATAAATCCTGGTTGTTCTTTGGCAATTTTTTGAAATTCGTCATAAGTACTTGCTTCATATAGCATGGAATTTCTTCTTTGTAATGCTCTATTATAAAGATTTTGTTGTATCTCTTCTAGTAAAGAAGGAACTACTTTTACAACTTCTTTTATAGGAACTTCTATTTTTTCTAATGTATCACGACGAACAATTGTTACGACTTCTCGTTCTAAATCTCTTGGGCCTAGTTCAATACGTATAGGATACCCCTTTACCTCAGCCTCAGCAAACTTAAATCCCGGTGTTTTTTCTTGTAAATCCATATCACTTGTAATACCAAGTGAACTTAGTTCTTCTTTTAAATCCTTTAAAGTATGAATAACCTCTTCTTGATTTCCAATAGGAATAAAGTGTACTTTAATTGGTGCTATTTTAGGAGGTAATATAAGTCCACGATCATCTCCATGCGTCATAATAATAGCTCCAATCATACGAGTGGTTACCCCCCAACTCGTTTGATAAGGATACTCTAATTGATTATCAGGGGTTAAAAATTGAATACCAAACGCTTTAGCAAAACCTTGTCCAAAATAATGACTTGTTCCATTTTGAAGAGCAACTCCATCATACATCATCGCCTCAATGGTATAAGTACTTTCTGCACCAGCAAATTTTTCTTTTTCCGTTTTCTTTCCTACAATAACAGGAAGAGCTAAAATTTTTTTTTGAAACTCTTCATAGATTTTTAACATTCTTAACGTTTCTTCTATAGCTTCTTCTTTCGTTTGATGCATTGTATGTCCTTCTTGCCATAATATCTCTCGGCTTCTTAAAAAAGGTCTTGTTGTTTTTTCCCATCTTACAATAGTACACCATTGATTATATAAAAGGGGTAAATCACGATAGGATTTAATAATTTTTTTAAAGTGATCACAAAATAAGACCTCACTTGTAGGACGAATACACATTCTTTCTTCTAACTTTTCTTCTCCACCATGTGTCACCCAAGCTACCTCTGGAGCAAATCCTTCGACATGTTCTTTTTCGACATTTAATAAACTTTCTGGAATAAACATAGGCATTTGCACATTTTGATGTCCTGTCTTTTTAAATTCTTGATCTAAAAGATGCATGATATTTTCCCAAATGGCATACCCATAAGGACGAATAATCATACTTCCCTTAACAGAAGAATAATCCACTAAATCTGCTTTTTTTAAAACATCTGTATACCAAGAAGCAAAATCAACATCACGAGAAGTAATTTCTTTTACTTGTTCTTTCATCTTATCACCTATTCTTCTGTTTGTTCAATTGAAAAATCTACAAGTTCACCATTTTCTTTTAAAATTTTATTCACTTGTTCTGTAGCATCATTTAAAGTATCACTACATGATTTTACAAGTTTCATAGCTTCTGTATATTTATCAATTGCTTTATTTAATTCAATATTTCCACTTTCTAATTCTTTTATAATTTGCTCTAACTTTGCTAAAGCTTCTTCAAAATTTAATTTTTCCATTCTTTTTTCTCCTTTACTATAGCACTTAATGTACCTTTACTGAGTTGTATTTCTATTTCATCTTCAAGAGCAACCTCTTTGATATCTTTAATAATTTTATTATTCTTACTGACTAAACTATACCCTTTATCTAATACCGATAAGGGATTTAAAAGTTGTAATTTATTTAAAAGAATACTTTTTTCATGTTCTTTTTTTTCTAAAACCGATAAAATATAATTTTTTAATTTTAATGTATCTTTTTCTAATGTACTTTCTACATTAGAAAAAGATACTAATGGTTTTATTAAAATGGGATTTTGTTTGACTCTTAAAAACGCATTACGAGCATTTTCTATAATATAATGCATTTCTTTTTGTAATTGTTCATTATAAGAATCCAATTTTTGAGCTTTTATTTCATACAAAGACATAGGATTTTTTAAAATATAACTGGATTGTAATGTATGTACTTTTTCCATACGTTGTTGTAAATGATTTTTAATATGGCTATTTAATTGTTTTTGTTTTTCTTTCAATAAGCGATACAAATCTTCTTTTTTAGGAACGGCCATTTCTGCTGCTCCTGTTGGAGTTGGTGCTCTTAAATCTGCCACAAAATCAGCAATCGTATAATCCACATCATGTCCAACTGCACTAATAATAGGAATTTTTGATTCAAAAATAGCTCGTGCCACGATTTCTTCATTAAAAGCCCATAAGTCTTCAATCGATCCTCCACCACGTCCACAAATTAAAACATCTAAATCAAATTCATTGGCTTTTTTTATTTGTTTGACAATCTCCGGCGCAGCTGATGCTCCTTGTACTAAAGAAGGAAACAAAATCGTTTCACAAATAGGATATCTTCTTTTAATGGTACTTAATATATCATGGATGGCTGCTCCTGTTGATGCTGTTATAATACCTATTTTTTTAGGATATTTAGGAATTGGTTTTTTATATTTTTGATCAAATAATCCTTCACTTGCTAATTTCTTTTTTAATTTTTCATATTCAATAAATAAATTCCCTAAGCCATCCATTTCCATAGAATCAACATAGATTTGATAGGTTCCTTGAGCTGGATAGCAAGAAATACGTCCTGTTACTAAAACATTCATCCCATCTTCTGGTTTAAACCCTAAACCTTGAGCATTACTACGAAACATCACGGCACTCATACGGGCATTTTCATCTTTTAAAGTGAAATAAAGGTGTCCTGTTGTATGTTGTTTAAAATTGGAAATTTCTCCTTTTAAATAAACTTTTCGTAAAAAAGTATTTGATTCAAACATTTCACGAATATATTCATTTAAAACACTAATCGTTATATATTTTTGTTCTGTACCCAGCATAATTTACTCCCTTATAATTTTATCTAACACGGCATTAATCATTTTACGAACAGCATCATCACTATATTTTTTAGCAAGTTCTATTGCTTCATTAATAACTACAACCTCAGGGGTATTTGTGTATTTTAATTCAAAAAGCGCAATACGTAAAATGGCAGCACCGGTTTTATCCAATCGATCAATTGTCCAATCTTTAATATGAGCATTGGCTAAAGCATCTAATTCTTCTTGGTGGGTGATAACACCATAAACGACATCTTTGACAAATTCATTTTCAATATCCATATTGTCTTTCATAATTGTATCTAACTCTACAGATACATGATTCTTTTGCATTAAATCATATTGATATAAAATTACCATACATTTTTCTCTTAATTCGCTTCTTTTGTATGCCATAAAAACCACCATTTAAATTATACAAAAAAATAGGAAAAGTAGCAATTATTTTCACTTTTCTTATTTTTAACATGTCTCATCGACAAAATGACATCCATAAGCAGCGGTTCCAATTTGACCATCGGCAAAACCCATTTGTCCATCCATCGTAAGTTTTACCCATTGATGCGTATAGGCATTTTCATTAGCATGAACAAGATTCGTAAATCCCATATTTTCTAAGATTAAAATTAAAGCTCTCGTACAACCAGCACAGGAAGCTTCCCCTTTAATAAAAACGCCATAAGCACTAGCATAGTCATATCCTGATTCAACATGTATCCCTTTACTATAGTAACTTGAGACAATTTCACTGGCTTTTTGTACTTTTTCTAAATCCGTTTTATAACCCATTGCTAAAATTTCTTGAGCAATTTGACGAGCAATTTTCGTAGCTTGTTCATTTTTACTACAAGCATCACTATCTCCTTTTTTATACCCTCTTTTTCTTAAAGCAGAGGTTAATACACAAGTAGAGGAACTACCACTATTATTGTTATTATTGTTACTTGTTGATGGTGTTTTTTTAGAAATGGTTGATTTTTTGACTGTTTTTTCTTTTACAGTTACTTTAAATTCTTGTTCACTACGATTTTCATTTTTATCAATTGCATAGGCTTTTAAAGTATACACTCCTGCTTTTTTACTATCCCATTCTCCTTCAATTTCCACTTTTAATTCACCATCTATAGGATCTTTGGCACTTATAAACGTTTGAAAATCAAGAGTATCTCCAACCGAAATCGTTTTATCTTCTACCCCACTTAAAATAGGAGCTTTTGTATCAACAACTTGAATTTCATAGTCTTTTTCTACCTTGATTTCTTCAGTTTTTTCTTTAAAAATTTTATAGGTATATGGCGTAGATAGTTCTACTTTAAACGCATCTGTTCCTACATTTAAATAGGTATAGGAGTCACTTTCTTGTAATAAAGTATCTTGTCTATAGATTTTTATTTCGGTTGGTTCTTTTAATTGATCTTCATTTATAAAATAATTGATAAAATCTTGATACGTCCAAGTATTCCCATACTCAACCTCAATTTGTTCATTTTTTAAAGCCATTTTATTTTGATTTTGAATAGCTTCTTTTTCTTGTCCAATCGTTTTTCTAAAGTGCATTTGATAGCCATAGAATAGGCAAAAAAGACCTAAAAGTACTAAAAAACTAATCCCTATAATTACAATTACTTTTTTCTTTTTCTTATGGTTATTCTTTTTCTTTTCTTTCTTCATAAACCTTCTATCCTTCTAAAAATATTATAGCACCATTCTTATAAAAACGTAAAAAATTACATACCAAGATGTAATTTTAATTTTGACTTAGAGTTCTACTCATAGATTCCTTTTCACATATTTCTTCTAATTTTGCAAAAATTTGTTCCAAATAAAACTCATAATCATTTAAATTATAGGATGTATCAATAAAAACAATATCTCCTCTTAGTTTTAACATTTCTAAGAATTCTTTACAACTACCAAGAAATCTTTTGAAAATAGAGGTTTTGTTTATTTCATCCATGTGCCAATAAGCATTGCTAGGCATTAATTGTTCTAAATTGAATATTTCCGTTTCTTTAATTTTTGTTCCCATAGGACTCATACGATAAGCATTGGAAACACTTTCTTGATTCTCATTATAAGAAACAGTTTGATAATCAAAAATTTGTTTTTCAATAGAAACATTTTGATATTCTACTTTTGTTTTTGCCTCTTCTTCTATTACCAAAGTATTTAAAATACCATTACTATTTTTACGTATTTGAAAGCCAATGTTGGAATTTTCTTTTTGAAATACAAGACTTTTCTTTTCTTTTTGATAATTTAGAGTATATTTTTCTCCTAAAATATATAAAAATAGTTTTACTCTTTTTTCTTCTATATAAGGTATTTTACCATAATTGATTTCTTTAGAAACAATACTATTTTTCTCTATTTCATTAGCAAGAAAACTAGTTTTACCAAAGAGTTTATGACAATTTCTATTGATATAATAATGAAGAATTTCCTCCTCTTCTAAACTCATTTCACTAACCATTTTAAAGTATGTTATCATTTCTTTTGTTAAATTTATATTTTCCATTTTTAAACCCTCCTATTAATTATATTATACCATTTCTTTTTCTATTTTTAATTTTTATGCCTAAATCTATTTTTTATTTTCTAAAATTTGCTTTAACTCATATAAAGTATTAATAGCTTCAATGGGTGTCATATAAACTGGATCTACACCATTTAAAAATTTTAATACCGGATCTTCTTTTGGTTGTTCTTCAAATTGCATCGATAGTTGAACTTTTTCTTTTGTTGGTTCTTTTTCTTTTTTATGTTCATAAGATTTTAAAATAACACTAGCTCGATCCGTAAGTTCTTTAGGCATTCCAGCTAAGTGTGCAACATGAATTCCATAACTTTTATCAACTGCTCCATTTTTTACTTTATGTAAAAAAGTAATCATTCCATTTTCTTCATGAGCAGAAACATGGACATTTTTAATACTTGGTATTTCTCTTTCTAAACTCGTAAGTTCATGATAATGAGTCGAAAAAAGAGTTTTACATTTAATCGTTTTATTTACATATTCCAGTATAGCTTGAGCAAGACTCATACCGTCATAAGTTGCTGTTCCACGTCCTAGTTCATCAAATAGAATTAAACTATCTTCGGTAGCATTACAAATAGCATTTCTAGCTTCATTCATTTCGACCATAAAAGTAGATTCTCCACTAACCAAGTCATCACTTGCCCCAATTCGAGTGAATATTTTATCAATAATAGGCAAGTTGGCAGAACAAGCAGGAACAAAAGAACCCATTTGGGCCATTAAAATAATAATGGCTAATTGTCTCATATAAGTTGATTTACCACTCATATTTGGTCCCGTAATTAAAAGAGTTGTAATCGTTGGATCCATAATACAATCATTCGGTACATAAGCATCATTACTAACCTTTTTTATAACGGGATGAAAACCATCTAATACTTTTATTTCATGATTTTGATTTAATGTTGGTCTTACAAAATGATATTCATCTGCACAAACGGCTAAACTAATAATGGCATCTAATTCACTAATAATTTCCGCCGTATCTTTTAAAGGAATTAACACTTTTTTAACTTGTTCTTTTATTTCATTAAATAAATTGTATTCCATTTCTATAATTTTTTCTTCCGCATTTAAAATTAAAGCTTCTTTTTCTTTTAATTCAGGTGAAATATATCTTTCACAATTGGCCAGTGTTTGTCTTCGCTCCCAGTTTAAATGATCACTTACCTCTTTAATTTGTCCTTTACTAATTTCAATATAGTAACCAAATACACGATTATAACCAACTTTTAAATTTTTAATACCCGTTTGTTCTTTTAATTTGGTTTCAAATTCAGCAATAAAGTTTTTTCCACCACTACGAATCTTTTTTAATTCATCTAATTCTTCGTTATAGCCTTCTTTAATTAAAAAGCCTTCTTTTAATGTAACAGGTGGATCTTCATAAATACCTTTTTCTAATAATTCATAAAGTTCTTTATGTTCTTCTATTTTATAATCAAATTTTAATTCTTTGACAATTCTTTTAATTTCTGGTAATACTTTCAAACTATTTTTTAATTGGAGTAAATCTCTTGCATTCAATGACCCACAAGCCACTTTTCCACATAAACGTTCAATATCATAAATTTCATATAAATAATCACGTAATTGATCTTTTAAGATAAATTCGGTATTCAATGTAGTAATTTTATCGTAACGTTCCTCTATTTTTTCTATATCTTTTAAGGGATGCATTAAATATTCTTTTAACTTTCTACTTCCCATAGAGGTTTTTGTTTTATCTAGTAACCAAATTAAAGAATACGTTCTTTCTTTCAAACGTAGGGTTTCAAATAATTCTAAATTACGAATCGTATGAACATCCATTTCTAAATAATCTTCATTATGAACAATATTCACCTTTTTAATATGGGAAACATCTTTTAATTCACGCACTAGTAAATAGTAGAGTAAATGCTTTAGTCCTTCTTTAAAACGAATATCTTCAACACTATTAATTAACTCTTCACAACCAGTTTCTAATAATTCACTTGAAATTGAAACCTCAATTCCATATGTTCCTTTTAAAAGTCCAATTAATTCTGTATCTAAATTATCTTTTAAGATAACCTCTTTCATTTTTAAATTTAAAATTTCATTTAATAATTTTTCTTTTTTGTGTTCAATATTCATAACATTTAAACTACCCGTTGAAATATCAGCATAGCAAAGAACATAAGTAAAAGAAAAATCTAAAATACTAGCAATATAATTATGGTCATGTTCATTTAACAGTTCAAAATCAACAATCGTTCCTTTACTAATAACATCCACAACCCCACGTTTGACCATTCCTTTAGCATTTTTAGGATCTTCTAATTGTTCACAAATAGCTACTTTATAGCCTTTATTGACTAGTTTTTCAATGTAAGGTTTTACAGAATGAAAAGGAACACCACACATGGGTACTCTTTCTTCTAATCCAGCATTCTTACTTGTTAAGGTTAGTTCTAGTTCACGAGAAGCGATTTCTCCATCTTCAAAAAATAACTCATAAAAATCCCCTAAACGATAAAACAATAATTCATCTTTATACTTTTCTTTTATATCATAATATTGACGCATACCAGGGCTTAATTTTTCTTTGTCTACTTCACTACGTTTCATACTACCCACCTTAAAAACTATTATACCATAGAAATTAAAAAAGGAGTAACCTAAATTACGTCCTATTGATTATTCATCCTCTTTTTTAACTCTTTCTAATTTCATAGAACCTTCTTCTAGAGTTTCTAATAACTCTTGGCCAAAAAAAGATTTTAAAAAATTTTGATAAATTTCCATTTCTTCCATTTGTGTTAGTTTATGAATTTCATCTATTAAAGGAATAACATTCCTTATATTACATGTGTCAATATGGATGTGATTCAAAACAATTTCTCTACCTAAATCTCTTGCATAAGTAATTTTCTCTTTTTTCATATAATCTAAAAGATAAACTATAAGAGTATCTTGTACATTGTTATCATTATCTTCAATACTTAAGAAATATTTATTTTCATTTGCTTCACTTTCAAAATGAAGATAATCCATTATTTGTGTACACGTTTTATTTATTTCAACACGATTTCCTATTTTAATAAGAGTATCTATTAAAAGAGTATAAAACCATTCATCTAAATTTTCTTTTTTATCAATTCTATTTTTATTATTTTTATGACAACGCACATAACCATATTCATAATCATCATCACAAATAGCAACTGTATCCACAAGGCTTTTACATTTTATATATCCAACATGATTACAACAAAAATTTAATAAAAGTTTATTTCCTTCTTCGCATCCTACATTCTTACCCCAAAGAACTTTTCCTTTAACATCATAACAAGTAATTGCCCAATGTTTATTTCTTTCATTATAAATAAAACTTGCTTTACTATTGATAGCAAATATATTTTCCATACTCTATACCTCTTATATCGATTATAAGTTATAAAGAAAAATTATGCAAAGAAAAACACCCTTTAAAGGCGTTTTATAAACTAAATCCTATTAACTATACAGTCAGTAAACTTAAAAATTCATTAAAATTACGTCTTTTATACATAATTCTAATAATTAAAACCTTTTTTTGTTTTTCATGAATTACATAAAATATACGATAATTTTTAACTCGAAAACTTCGATATTGATAATTTATATTTTTACTTTCATATATAGCATGTGCATAAGGAAAATATCCTACTTGGTAGGCTTGATCATATATCTTATCTCTTAAATTTTTAGAAGCTGTTTTATTCTTTAATATATTTGAAATATAATATGAAATTTTCTTTAAATCCTCTTTTGCTGTTATTGTAAATACTATTTGGTATTGATTATTAATCAAATTGATTTCTTAATTCTTCGAAAACTTCCTCAATCGTATAGAATTTTTCTTCCCCTCTTTCCATACGATCTTCAACTTCTTTTAATTTTTCATAAACATAATCATCATAACTTTGTGTTTTAATTTCAAAAGGTAATTTTTGTTCTTTTAAAACATTTTTTATGAATAAATTAATTGTTGTTGAAACATCCACTCCTGTTTTATTACAGAAATTTTCAAAACCTTTCTTATCTTTTTTATCAACCCGAACACTTATAATAGATTGTTCCATATCAATCACCCTCTCTAGTTTCATTGTAATATATTGTCTCCTAAATAGCAATACAATAAATAGGAAATAGTTAGAGGAAAATATCTCCTCTACTAATATATATACACCGTAAATTCGTGATTTCCTTTTTTTTAAGTTTATTTTTTTTATTTTTGCAAATAAAAATACCTTTTTTTAAGGTATTCTTACATATTTTTCATTTTATCGTTTGCTTCATTCATCATAGTATTTAGTAGTTTGTCAGCATTCTTTTTTGTATTTTTATTGGTTAGTAAGTAAGCGACCATACCAGCTCCACAAGCTACACCAATGGTTGAAGCAATCATCATTTTTTTCATTTTTTCACATCCTTACTTGTAGTATGGATATATTTTTAAATATTATGCAATAAAGCATCTTTTAAAGTTGTTTTTCTATGACTACTATAATCATTATGCATAGCCATTAAAAAAGCATTTTCTTCTCCAACAATTACTAAACTTTTTTTAGCACGAGAGACTCCTGTATAAATAAGTTTATTATAAAGCATTTTATAGTAATTTTTACTAATAGGTAAAATAACATGAGGAAATTCACTTCCTTGACTTTTATGAATGGTAATTGCATAAGCATGTTTAATCATATGTAAATCTTCTTTAGAATACTCTACATAACTACCATCAAAATCAATGGTAATAATATCTTTTTTACGAGGAACAAATTTTACATCAATACTAACAATATAACCAATATCTCCATTATAAACATTACAATCAGGATTATTTACAAGTTGTAAAACTTTATCTCCTTCACGATAATAAACATCCCCTAATCGAATTTCTTTTAAATCACTTTTTGGAGGATTAAACAGTTCTTGTAAAGAAAGATTTAAATTATCAATTCCATTTTCTCCTTTATACATAGGAGCTAGTATTTGTAAATCATCCGCTTTTAAACCTTTTTCAATACATTTTTTACAAATTTCTTTAATCATTTTAGTAATTTCTTTAGAAGGGGTTTCAATAAAATTATAATCATCTTTCTTTTCTTTAAAATTAGGGCTTAAATCATGTTCTTTAATTTCTTTGGCTAAATCAGCAATATAAGAATTTTTACTTTGACGATAAATTCTTTCTAATGGAGTATAAGAAAAAAGATGGGAATCTACTAAATCATTTAAAATAAGTCCAGCTCCTACACTTGGTAATTGAAATGTATCTCCCACAAGTACTAATTGAACATTTGCATCAATTCCTTTTAAAAGAGAATCAAATAACATCGTATCAATCATACTCATCTCATCCACAATAATTAATTTTTGCGGATTTTTATTATATTCATTCACTCCAAAATCATTCGTATCTTTATTCCATTTTAAATAACGATGAATCGTTTTGGCAGGCAAATGAGTAGATTCGGCTAATTTTTTACTGGCTCTACCTGTTGGAGCTAAAAGGGCAATATTCGTAATAATATCAATGGGAGATAATTGATTCATTTCAATATAAAGTCTTGTTATAGCATTAATAATCGTTGTTTTCCCTGTTCCAGGACCACCTGAAATAATAGATATTCGATTTCTTAAAGCATTTTTTATGGCTTCTTTTTGTTCTTGATTATAAGAAACATTTAAATTATGTTCTAAAGTTTCTAAACTCTCTTCTAAATTTTTTATCTCTTTTTTAGGTAAAGACATTATTTTTTCTAAGTTTTGAACAATTTCTTTTTCCATAACATAATACTCTTTTAAATAGTATTTTTCTTGATTAATAACAATAGCATCTGCTTCTTTTAATTCTTGAAATAAGGTCTTTATTTCTTCACTTTCTAAAAAGATATGAAAAAACGATTGTAAATTCGATACGATATCATCTACATCATAATAAATATCTCCACTTAAATCACTTATTTTACGCATTGTTTCTAATATACATTCTTTTTTTCTTAAAGAACTTAATGGATCAAAATGTTGTGTATAAATAAAATCTAGTTTTTGAAAATCAATAATTTTTTTAAAATAATATAAATTTTCATGTAAATAAATAGTAGCATTCTCTTTATATTTTTTAATAATCTTCGTCGCTTCTCCAATAGAAAAACCAAAAGATTTTAATTCAATAATCGCATCATCATTTGAAGAATGAGCTAAAAGAGATACATATATTTTTTCAGCACGATTCTCTGTCATATCAGGAACTAAAAACAAATTATTTTTATTTTCTTTAATCAAATCGATAGCATGTTCCCCTAAAGTTTCTACAATTTTTCTAGCTGTTTTTTCTCCACACCCTTTAATTAAAGGACTAGATAAAAATTCGATCACGGCATCACTAGAGGTTGGTTTTTCTTTTTCATACCCACTAATTTTAAATTGATACCCATAGCGATCATGTCTTGTATATTCTCCATTTAAAAGATACGTTTCTTCTTCATTGGGATCTAAAATTGTTCCACTAATCGTAATGGTTTTATTTACAAATTCTTTTAAATTTTCTTCTTTGGTTTCTTTTACACGAAAAGTTCCTACAAAAAAACCATTATCATTTTTATAAATTGTTTGTCTTATTTTGCCTTTTATTGTTTCCATCATGTCGTCACCTAAAAGCATTTTATCATAAAAAAAAGTAAAACGAAATTACTTTTTATTCCACATATCCTAAAACATATAATTCATAAGAAAATAAATCATATATTTTATCTAGTTCAACTAAATTATTACTTTTTTGTGCATTATGTAAATCTCTCCACATTTCATATAAATGTTGGTATGTTTTTTGCATCATTGTTCTTTCTGTATTTGAAGATGCACTCATTAATTTATCATAATAATCTTGCATACATTGAATAATAAATTGATTTTGTTTTTGATAGTCACGATTTCCTAATTTCGTAACCATTTTATAATCGAGATTACGTATGAAAGGACGCATAAAAACAGTACTAGATACAAGTGGCATATTAATTTCCATTCGTCCAACCATTTTTTCTTTTTCAGAGATTGTCATTTTTTTAAATGTCGTATCCACAAACATAATCAATTCACCCTATCTATAGTATACACCAATTTTATCTTAAAATCAGCGTTATTTTTGTCGATTTACATGATAATTAGACAGTATTAGGAGAAAGGACAATACGGAAAGTACTGGCGGTAGTTACAATAGATCCATAACTGAACGCAAAGACACCCCCACCAGATGCAGTATAGTTACCTCCACGAACGTTCAAAGGATTGGAAGAGTAAAAAAACCAAGCCTCATCATTATACCAAGAAGAAATAGGTCTGCTGTTGTTACTTGCAAAAGGTCCCATCTCTCCAGTTGCATCTCCTAAGATTCTTCGATTGTAAGTTGTAGCACTCGTACTATGAAGATAAACATCATAATATTTTGAATAATCCAATTCTTCACTTGTTTTAAATGGAATATTATTCAAAGTAAATCCACTGTTGCCAAATGTAAAACTGCTACTATTTGTTCCTTTCATTACTGCCATTGTATATTCCCAAGCGCCACCACTCATGTCATAAATGCCACTATAATTATTTGTGGTACTAGATGCTACTGAGGTATTTGTTGTATATGGTATATTCGTACTTGAGTATCCTGTCGTATAATTAGTATTTCCGTTTAAGGTTACCTCAGTGCATTCATTACTACTTGTACATCTTCCATAGATACTTTGCGTTAAATAAGCAACGGCTCCCCATTCGGTATTCTTCATCATATGGCTATCTAAGTCTCTTTGATAATAAAAACTTGCATCAAATGCATTTTTCATTGATATATTTCTCCAACTATAAGCATCTGGTTTTATAATAACATTTGATGAATTACTTTCATTTTTTTGTGCATCAGCAGCACTATTAGCACCTTTATATCCAGTTTCAAACTTTCCAACCCATAGTCCTTTACTGTTAGGAAATGCTGTAAATGCCGGATGTGTCATCCATTTATCTATTGCACAAGATCCATTTTCTCCACTTGGTGGTGTAGTACACTCTATTGTATTATCTACTGTATCATAGATTCCAAATTCTATTTCTATTTCTTGTACTTTACCAGATTGAACACTAGTTAGTGTTGTATAAGTATTGCCCATATCAAAGATTTTATATCGATATTTTGGTATCCATACAAAATAACTTTCGATATCATCTTCACTTATTTCTGCATTATTTTGATAGTTTTTACTTTTTCCATTTTCTGTTAAGATAACAGCATTCGCCCATACTCTGTTTTTATAGTTGTACCATTCTTTTGTTACATCTGCTTTTGTGACTTTTCCATTGTCTCCTATAATAACAGGGACTAACTTTCCTTCACTATCTAATATTGGATCTGCTCCATTTAATATAGTATCTTTATAAGAACGATTAAAATTGATCGTACAACTGATTTTAGAAGATTTTTGTGGATTTCTTATATTCTTTAAGCTCCAACTTATATTATCCCATTCTGCTTGTACACTATTTTCACATGTAATACTTTCTGCTATATAACCATCTTGTTTATTAGGAAAAGAACTAGAATTTGTGCTACCATCTATTGTATAAGCAAGAGTAATATTTCCTTTTTTTAATCTAAAATTAGGCACAATACCTTTTATAACATCAAAACTTTTTTCTGTTTTATACATAGCAAAAGTGTGGTATAAAGTTATACCACCAATTAATACTATGATTCCAATAATTGTTCCTATTAAAATTTGTTTTTGCTTTTTATTTTTAATAAATCTTTCTAATCTAGGTTTGTGATTATCTAATATACCCCCCCCCCAGACTAGATTCGCTGGTTGAGAGGATTTTGTTTTTCTTCTTCATTTGTCTTTCCTCCTACTATATTTTTATTTTATAAAATTATTTTCACTTTCGCAAGTACATCCTTTACTTTTTTGTGAAAATCATTTATTATTAATTTAGGTGAAGCACATTAATCTAAGTGCTTGCCAATTTGGTTTGCACCTTTTCCTAA